>JALSLM010000106.1 GCA_026988295.1 Thiotrichaceae bacterium | reverse complement strand
AGAAAGTGTTTAGATTACAAAACACCGTATGAGGTATTTGAAGAGTTAACTGGGGTAGACATGAAAAAAATATGGTTATGCACTTATTACTAGAATTCACGCTTGCCAAATCTGCCGATATTTTCCACGAAGATCGATGCAATAGAATAACTATTACATCTCACTTCATGAAAAATAGCGACAGATTTTTCTGCACTAAAATCTAATCGACTTAATCAGGTTTTCCATAAGAAACTATGATTCAGAAATATGTAGAAATAGGGGGGGATGGGTATATATGTTTTATAGGTCGGATTAGCGTTAGCATAACCCGACCCAGAATATGGTAATTAACTTTTTCTTCTAAGTCCCCAATATAAGCCTAATGCGGCCATTGTTGCAGATGAAAGATTAGCGGTAATAAAGTTTTTAAGCCCGCCTAAATGTGGTGAAATCCATGCAATCAGGCTGTTATATACATTTTCAAAATTTTCCCATCTAACATCTATCATGCCAGCATATTGAAGACCGAAGAGTAGAATCAGAATTGTTCCTGAAATGAAAAAGACAAATTTTAAAAAAGTGCGTGTTGCAAAGCCTATAACAAAACCTGCAAAAAAACTAAACCCCATATAGGTAAATAGTGCTATCCAGTTACCCGCTTGAATTGATTCCCCAACATCCATAACTTATTCTCGTTATTTACAAAAGCGCGTAAGCATATCATAATTTGCTAATTTTTGGGTTGGAATTTTGTGGAACTAAATCGTCGTTTTTGTGTAGCACCGATGCTGGACTGGACAGATCGTCATGAGCGTTATCTATTACGTCTTTTATCTAAACATGCTGTGCTTTATACCGAAATGGTAACAACGGGGGCACTTATTTATGGCGATAAACACCGCCATCTTCAGTTTAATGCTGAAGAGCATCCTGTCGCCTTGCAATTAGGTGGAAGTGAGCCAAAGGATATGGCGCTTAGCGCAAAAATGGCAGAAGATTATGGCTATGATGAGGTGAATATCAATGTAGGATGTCCCAGCGACCGTGTACAACAGGGTGCATTTGGCGCTTGCCTCATGGCAGAAGCAGAATTAGTCGCCGAAAATATTGTTGCCATGCAAAAAGCAGTGAAAATTCCAGTCACAGTTAAAAATCGTATTGCTATTGATGATATGCCAGAATATGAAACCCTGCACAATTTCTTGCAAGTGGTTTCACAGGCAGGTTGCAAAACTTTTATTATACATGCACGCAAAGCATGGCTTAAAGGCTTAAGCCCCAAACAAAATCGCGATGTACCGCCACTAAATTATCAACTCGTGTATCAGATAAAGCAAGAATTTCCAGAACTAGAAATTATAATCAATGGTGGGATAAAAACACTCGAAGCATCTGAGCAACATTTAAAACAAGTCGATGGAGTCATGATGGGAAGAGAGGTTTATCACAACCCTTTTATTATGAATGAAGTTGATAAACGTCTCTACAGTGATAAAACAGCGAGAAATTCATCTGAGTTAGAAATACTCAATCAGTATATGGATTACATGCAAAAACAGCTAAATCAAGGTCTACTTCTAAAGCACATGAGTCGGCATCTTCTAGGCTTATTTACAGGCAAGCCAGGCGCAAAAGCATGGCGCAGACATATCAGCGAAAATGCTTATAAGAAAGGAGCAGGAATAGAAGTTATTCAGCAGGCTGCAAATTATATAAGCTAAACCCCGAGTTCTCAAAAAATGCAATAAAAGGGGGGGATGGGTATCTACAAGATTACTCTGAATCCATTAATATAAACGTGATGGAGTATTGATGTTTTGCTTGGAACCCCAATTATGGCTGCTGTGATGAACACCTCAAGAGGTTTCCAATGAGCCATAATAGTAGTTCTATCAACTATAAAATGAAATATCCATCATGAAAGAATATTACGAATTAGTATTGATTTAGTAATGACTTGTGTTGCTTCTTTTTTGTCTTAAATTGTCTTAAAGAACTGGTCTAATTCTGTTTGATTTGAGTGCTTTCTCAGGTTAAGAAGATAGAGAATAAGTGTCGGGAAATCGAGGCTTCGTTTGCGAGTAAATACTGTTTTTGAAAGGCGGTGTTTTTTCTTGAAAGAAGGCTTGTTAATAGTATTATTAATAGAAGCATAAGTATTCTTGAATGAGGTCGATAGTAGTCATTTTGGTTTCCTTTGAAAGAGTGAATTAATGTATTTCATGGTGGATATATTATAACATGATCATAGAGTTATAGCTTAACTTGCTGGCATTGGCTCTGACCCCAATTATTATTCTCAGACCAACATATCCTCAAAAAACCAAGCAGAAAACTCATGCCGCCCAGAAACTTTAGATTTGCGATAAATTGTAGAAGCTTGTTGTCTGACTGTTTTTTCTTTGGTATTTCTAAGCTCTGCAATCTCTTTAAAACTGAGACCTTTCAATAAAATTAAAGCAACTTCTTTCTCGCTTGGCGTTAAGCCCCAAACCTCAAATTGCTTATGAATATGCTTACTGTATTCACGACCAATTTTTTTTAATTTATGATGCGTTAATTCTAAATCACTATTTGCTTGCTCTACCTGCTGATTTAATGAGTCAATTTCTAATGAACGTTTTTTAATTGCATCTATTAGCATAACTATCCCCCAGAAAGATAGACAGACAGTCACGATTTCTAGTCCAATATGCAACCACTCATCACCTTGCCCGATGTCTTTAATAAAATCAGTAGCATTGATAATAATCACTATTGAAAGCATAAGTATTAAAATAATATCTTTAATTTTTAAATTTTTCATAATATTAATAAGGAACGTGCATAGAATAAGTTGAGCAATTATGACGTAGGATTTTTGTTTCTGATCCAATGATCTCAAGAGAAGCATAGTTATTCTACGCGACGATTGAGATCATTGGATCAGGAGCAAAAAGGCAAGCCAGAATGATCAAGTTATTTCATGCGCGTTCCTAAGTTCCTAAGTTCCTAAGTTCCTAAGCGCATATTCTTCTCTGCCATAAGCATAACACTAATGTATTCAAAAGAGTTAAATTAATACCTTTTCCGCATGGTACATCTGTACCATAAGCACACTACAAATGCCTTGTAGCCAGTATAAATAGACATTTGACCAATATCAATTATCCCTCTCATCCGTAAACTATGCCTCAAGTGTTAGTGAAGTCGAAACAGCACGATTACACACAATATACATTTAAACCCACACATAACCCATCCACAAAAAACAAATAGAAGGATAACGAAAGGAATAGCATTATGAATAACAAAACATTATACAGCTTAATATCAAGTAGCTTATTATTAACAGCCTGTGGCGGTGGCGGAAGTACCAATATTGCCCCTTCAAGCACCTACCAAATTACAGGAACTGTTCCAGGAACGCTAATAGAAGCATATTGTGACAATGGTTCGACTTACTCTGTCAAATCCACACAAAACGGAACCAGCAAACATCCCTTTAGTTTAAAACTCCCTAAAAACCTTGCCTGTCGTGTCGTTATGATTACAAACGAAGATGATGCGACAAACAAAGTGATAACACCAATTAAATTTATAGATCAACAAGGTAAAACCAGCACTATCATTTCAAGCAAAACTGGTGGTGATATAGATTTAGGCAATGTCAATCTAGCACTAAAAAGAGCAGACATGACAGCAGATTCAAATAATGATGGTGTTGAAGATATCCCCAAGGAAGTCATTCTGAAGGATGCAGATGCCTCTGTTATCGAAAGAACAGCAGATCCACTAGACACTGATAAAGATGGCATCCTCAATATCTATGAAGATGATGATGGTGATGGAACACCAAACCGTTTTGATAACGATGATGACGGTGACGGAACCCCTGATATTAATGATAACGATCACAACAATGATGGTGTTAATGACGATGATCTGGACGGTGATGGCATTAAAAATAAGGATGATGTAGATGATGACAACGATGGTATTGCAGATTCAAAAGACAATGATGATGACAACGATGGCATTGTAGATTCAAAAGATGATGATGACGATAATGATGGCATAAAAGATAAAGACGACGATAACAACGACGACGATGGTAACAGCAGCGGCAACGACGACAACGGTAACGGCGGCGGCAACGACGACAACGGAAACGGCGGCGGCAATGACGATAACGGTAATGGCGGTGGCAACGACGACAACGGTAATGGCGGCGGAAATGACGACAACGGAAACGGTGGCGGCAACGACGACAACGGTAATGGCGGTGGCAACGACGACAACGGTAATGGTGGCGGCAATGACGACAACGGTAACGGCGGCGGCAATGACGATAACGGCAACGACGACAACGGAAACGGCGGCGGCAATGACGACAACGGTAATGGCGGTGGCAACGACGACAACGGAAACGGTGGCGGCAACGACGATAACGGTAATGGCGGCGGCAACGACGACAACGGTAATGGTGGCGGCAATGACGACAACGGTAATGGCAATGACGACAATGAAAAAGATGGCAATGACCACAATGGCAACGATGACTAATCACTAATAATCATCACAGTCAAAGAGCTTGTTAAAGCATTAAAGCTTATCAAGCTCCAGTACTTACATTGGTACTGGCGGTTTATTGCTAGGGCTTGGCATTTTAATGGCTAATATCTTTTTTGGCTTATTTGAAGGAGAACCTCGACAAGTACAACAGATATAGTAACAATTATTCTGAATAACTCTGTCATAAATCGGCATTTTTGTAGGTCAAATTAGCGATAGCATAATCCGACAGACTGCGGTAACCTGTATGCTTATTGTCGGCTTACGCTACACAACACAGGTGATAGTTCTGTCAGAAACAGGAGATACAATGAAAAATACAAATAAACTTAAGCTACAAAGCAATACTACAAAAGTAGATGTCTGGGATATTTTAGTTCGTATTTTTCACTGGTCCCTAGTTCTATTTTTTACCATAGCTTACCTAACGGAAGATGATTGGCTAGATATTCATACGATTGCTGGATATACCGTCTTTTTATTATTGATATTTCGATTGATATGGGGAGTGATTGGCACAAAATATGCAAAATTTCGCAATTTTTTACCCCAGCCAAAACGTGCCATACAATATCTAAAAGATGAAATATCAGGTGATGCCAAACAATATCTTGGTCATAACCCAGCTGGTGCGATCATGGTATATCTATTAATCATTGTTTTATTTTTAACTACCTTATCTGGCATGGCAATAATCTCTACTGAAGGCTTTGGTCCCTTAGCGGGTACGTTTGTATCACAGTGGTCAGGTAAAACATTAGAAGATATACACGAATTATTAACTAGCTTAATCCTATTTCTTGTCTTTTTGCATATTGCTGGTGTTGTTTTTAGTTCATTTATGCAAGAAGAAAACTTAGTAAAAGCGATGATTACAGGCAAGAAACAAACAGAAAACAAAGGAGAAAAATGATGAAAAAATGGAATATTTTATACACAAGCACAACAACACTGTTACTCACATTCTCAACCGTCCATGCTGCTGATGCAGTGAGTGGACTGTTGCAAGATTATAAAAAAGCAGGGGTTGCACAATTTTCAGCCTCTCAGGGTAAACGCTTGTGGTACTCTAATAACAATGGCAGAAGCTGTACAACATGCCATACACAATCTGTTAAAAATACAGGAAAGCATAAAAAGACGGGGAAAACTATTAAACCAATGGCTCCCTCTGTCAACCCAAAGCGTTTAACAGATAAGCGTAAAATCAAGAAATGGTTGTTACGCAATTGTAAATGGACGCTCAAACGCGAATGCACCACCCAAGAAAAAGGCAATATTCTTATGTGGTTAAAACAGCAATAGCCATAATTTAGAGAAAACCTAGGAGGCTATATCTGAGAATAGAGAGCCTCCTCCTAGTCAAGTCGATTAGAGTTTAGCCCAGAAAAACCTGTCACTATTTTTCATGGATCTAAAAATAATTGAACTTGATCAGGGTTTCCTTAACTCTCAAGCTTGGGAGCGATTAAAAACTCTGTGGCTCTCTGTGAAACCCTCCGTGGCTCTCTGTGTTATAAAAAATGCAAAAAAAGGGGGGGATGGGTATCTAAAAATTTATTCTTTACCCATCAAACTAAACTTGTTGGAGTACTAGGAGGCTGTCCGAGAACTAAGAATTGACTGCAAATCCCATAAATATCATAATCTGAGCTTATCAAATTCGTTAAATAGAGCGACTATTCGCCTCTTTTGATAAACTCACCTTATAATATTTCTGGCATTTTCGCTTCAATCCTAGTTCTCAGGCAGCCTACTAGAGAAAAAAACACTAATTCAACTCAGGAGGTTGATATGAATAAACTAACATGGTCAATAGGATCAATTTTATTAGGCTCGACTCTGATTTTTGGCTTTACTAGTCTAAGTCTTCAGGCAGATTCATTATTTGAAAAAAAAGAACATCATGAAAATGAACGTGATGATGACGATGAAAAAGGAGAACATCAAAGGCAAAGCCGTATTTCTGGCTCAAGCAGCCCAAGCAATAAACTCTACATTGAAGAATGTGGCGCTTGCCATGTTGCTTATCCCGCAGGTTTATTACCGAAAAAAAGCTGGAATAAGATAATGACAAATCTTGAAAACCACTTTGATGAAAATGCAGAACTTGACGCACAAACAGGGAAACAACTCAGTAGCTATTTAAATCGCTACGCGTTGGATTCGGGTAATTCAGGTAGGCTTCGGAAGATGCTTAGAAACTTCCCCAAAAATACCCCTGTCAGAATCACCAAACTGCCCTATTTTATTCGCAAACATGATGAAATACCCGCTAGAATGGTCAAAGGAAATCCTAAAGTAGGCTCATTTAGCCAATGTGATAAATGCCATCAAGGCGCACAACAAGGTGATTTTGAAGAAGATAGAGTGAAAATACCTGGTTTTGGTCGCTGGGAAGATTAAGGAAAACCTGATCAAGTCGATTAGAGTTTAGCGGCAGATTTAGCAAGCTAAAAATAATTGGACTTGATCAGGATTTCCTTGAGAAAAACGATACTTTTTTATTGTTAAATTTACATTTCTTTCCTTGCGGTAATTTTTTATGCGATTTAGTGACTGGAAATCAGCTTCATTATTCTCTGTCTTAACCATACCGATGCTATTGCTTACACACTCCTTATATGCAGCGGAGTGCGCGCCTTGGCAAGATACATTTAAAAATAAAGATAATCTTATCGTTGGTGTCATTACTATCAATAATCAAAATGTATTTAATTTAAAAAACCCAAAAGAACAGGCTTTCGGACATCGTTTAGCCAATAAAATACACATAAAAACCAAACCACGCGTGATTAAAAATCAACTTTTATTTCAGACAGGCGATAAGTTCCAGCATTTTAAACTCGCTGAAACAGAAAGAAAGCTACGCGCTCAACGTTATATTAAAGATGCTAATATTGAAGCATTTGAAGTGTGTGGCAATAAAGTTAATATTCACATAAAAACATCAGATAACTGGAGCTTAACACCCAGTCTATCCGCCTCTCGTGCAGGAGGAAATAATCGGTCAGGAATCAAAATTCAAGAGCATAACCTATTTGGGTTGGGTAAAGGCCTTTCACTTAGTTATAAGAAAGGAGTAGAGCGTAGTAGAAAACTACTCGCTTATAAAGATCATCAATTATTTGGAAGTCATAAAACACTCGTGCTTGGCTATCAAAATAATTCCGATGGTAAAGGCTATGATGTTAACTTGAATCAGCCATATTTTGAGCTAGAGAGTAAAAGCAGTTGGGGGATTTCTGCACATAATCTCAAACAAGAAAATACACTCTATGACAAGGCTGAAACTAGCAATAAGATCACTACGAGAGAAAAGAATTATTCTATTTTTTATGGCTGGTCGGCTAAACATCAAAAAGATTCTGTCACACGCTTTAAAGTGGGTTGGGCATTTAATAAAACCAAATACTTAAAAGCTGATAATCCTATTGGCTCATTGCCTTTTGCTATTCAAGAATCATATCCTTGGTTTGAATATACTCAACTCGATGAAAAATATATAAAAAAAATCAACTTTAAGACAATGGGAAAAATTGAAGATGTTGCTTTAGGCAAGCGTTTAAGTATTGGGCTTGGCTTACTACTTAAAGATTTTTCTTCTGATAGCAATCAATTAAAACTAAGCTCAAAATACAGCAAAGGCTTTGAATTAAACAGTCACTTACTGGGCTTTATTTCACTTGATGCCAGCACCTATTTAGGACGCGGCAACTTGCAAGGTGAAACCATTTCGATTAAAGGTGAAATTGATCACTTTAAACCAAGTGGAAATGACATACGTTTAGCCGGCAGTTTTCAATTTTCTAATAATCAAAAACCACACAAACAACTATTTCTAGGTGGTGACAGCGGCTTACGAGGCTATCCACATGCCTTTCAAACAGGCAATAAACTTGCCCTTGTGCAAGCTGAAAAACGCTTTCATTTTAACTGGTATCCCTTTCACCTCGCTAAATTTGGTGCAGTCGCATTTGCAGATGCTGGCACGGTCTGGGGCAATGGCAATAAAGCAAAGCTATTAGCTAATATTGGCGTAGGTTTGCGCATGATTCCTACTCGCTCAAGTTCTTCCAAAACCCTGCATCTTGATCTCGCAGTACCATTAACGGATAAAGCCAATACTGATTCAGTCTATTTTGTAATAAAAACAAGTCAGTCTTTTTAGCTCTCGAACAGCCTCCTAGGAGACTGTCTGAGAACTAAGAATTGACTGCAAATCCCATAAACATCATAATCTGAGCTTATCAAATTCGTTAAATAGAACAACTATTCGCCTCTTTTGATAAGCCCACCTTATAACATTTCTGGCATTTTCGTTTCAATCCTAGTTCTCAGACAGCCTCCTAGCGAATTAGCCTTAAATATGAAACCATTGCTATTACAGTCCAAACACCTGAGCGCATGAACATTGCTTTTACCGTCCTCGCTTCAAATAAACCACCATTATTGATATGCCAGCCAAAAGCAATAAAAACCACTAAGGTAACAATTAGAATAAAAATTGCTAACCATACTGCCCAGCTTTTTTGTGACCAAAGACCAACCCCAGCCACAACATATAAAAAGCCTAATAAGAAGTTTGACCAAAGCACAAAAGGCACATAGTTACCTGCTGCAACTCGTCCTGCTCCGTCTATAAACAAAACTTCCCCGCCTGATTTGAGCGTAAGCAAACCAAAGATAATTGCAATTACAGAGAGGACTTTAAGCCCGATATATTTTTTTGAATTTGTCATATTACGTTACCTTAATATTACCCATCCCCCCCTTTTTTTGCACTTTTTATTATTGCTTCATGCCCAAAGGATAAAAGGAGAACTAAGAGGGTAACTTGATTTCTTTAGAGCTTCTAACCACGTCCGCATTTTTCTCTAGGTGTATTTAAAATTTCTTGCACCTCTGCATCTAGTTCTGATACTTGAGTAACATAATCTACACCTGTTAAACCTTCAATTTGTCCTACAAAAGCGCGTAGATGATTTCTTGAACCACATAACAAATTATCATAAGTTGAAATTATATCTTGATGTTCATCTGAAACTAATGATTTGTAGTGGTTAATATCTCGTATATCAGTCTCTTCAACGAATGCGCCCACTCGTAATGCGGCAAGATCATCACTGCCTATGGCATTGCTAAAAAGTTGATTATATAAACCCTGCAAATCTTGATCATTATAAGTATTATGACTACCCGTTGATGGATCATCAATACCATATCGCTGAAGTAAAACTCTGATTGCTTCAGCATGTTTTGTTTCTGCTTTTTCAGAGATATTTTTAAATGTATTTAAGCCCTTTTTATCATAAATATCAATATAGAGATCACGGGCAAGCTCTTCTTCCTCACGCATAAATAATAAGCCTGAAATTTCATCAGAGCTTAATTTGCTTACTATGCCTGTCTCTGTACCAAAGCCACTACTAGCACCACAGCCTGTTAGATAAAAAGAAGCAGATAAAAGGAGTGTTGATAATTTAATTAAGTTTGATTTTTTCATTATTGTGCCACCGGCGGATTAAATTAAAATGGAGATAGAATAAGTGGGCTAGCTTAAACGAACCTGAAAAATAGCTTCTACTGTTTTTTTTAATCCTGAATATTTGTAAAAAAAGGGGGGGATGGGTTACAGTTTTATCTTTTGTGAGTGCCGGGTTAATTCTGTAGTTTATATGAGTAAATTTGTAGCTTATGGCTGAGCTTACGAAGCCCAATAAACATTTGAAATATTGGGCTTCGTGCCTCAGCCACAAGCTACAGATCTAATTCACTATCTAAAATTATTGAGCTTATGAAAAGGTATCTGCAAATAGATTGCCTGACCATCTGAACATTTGACGATAGGCTTTTTTACTTGCTGTTGCTGGTGCGCCTCCAGAACCTGGCACGGCTTGCATACTTTTAGTTGCTGGCACATAGCGATAAACTACGGTTGCCCAAGATGCTGAATTACTAGAAACGGGGCTGTAACAAGCAGAGTTAGTCATAGGTTCTGCATAAGGTTGCTGACCGCTTAATAGGCGAATAATAGCATCGGCACAGACCTTGGCTTCGGCATTAGCAATATGCCCTGCCTTGGGTTGTCCTGTTCCCTGAGAGTCACCAATAATGTGAATTCCTGGCACGGCTGTTGATTCATAGCTTATGGGGTCAACATTAGCCCAACGACCTGTAGGGTGATTAGCAAGAGCAGAGCTTGTAATTATCTTGCCAGCCGACTGCTGTGGAATAACATTCAAAACACCTGCATTAAAGTTGCCAATACTGGTGATAGCAATTCTTTGGTTGGAATCAACTGACTGCAAACTAACATTGCTATGATATTCAATTATTCCACCGTAGGTAACATCAAAGGCATGAGTAAATGCCTCTTTTTCTGCTGTAATATTTGCATTTGCATCCAATACAATCACTTTTGAACCTGGTTTGTTTTTGCGCAAATAATCTGCAACCAAGCAAGCTCTCTCATAAGGACCAGGAGGGCAGCGATAAGGTGCTTTAGGTATTGTCATAACAAAATTCTTGCCTGCCTGCATTGCATCAAGTTGTTGTTTAAGCATTAACACCTGATCACCACCTTTCCAAGCATGTGGAATCTTATTAGAATCTAGTCCATTTATAGGGTTAAAATCAATTCCTGGGGAAACGATGAGGCGATCATAAGCAACTGTTGTACCAGAGCTTAATTCAACTTTTTGAGCGGCACTATCAATCCCCTGAACCCAATCTCGAATAATGTTCACACCATATTTTGAGTTAAGTGTATTGTAATTAAAACTAATCTCATTTAATGAAACCTGTCCATTTACTAAAAGATTACTCAGAATTGGGGAGCGATATAATGCATTTGGCTCAATCAATGTTACATTTAAGTTAGGAGACCAGTGTTTAAGATATTTTGCCGCAGTTGCACCACCAAAACCACCACCAATTATCACAACTCGTGAGGCAGCAGTAGCAGCTTTCAGAATATGTGGAAAAGATGCTAAAGCTGATGTTCCACCAAGAACTTTAAGAAAATTTCTGCGTGTGTTATTCGTATTTTTATGTGTTTTCATTAGTCATCTCCTTTTTTATCATGATCATCATCTTTATCACTGTCTCCGTCATTATCTCCGTCGTCATCATTATCTCCGTCGTCATCATTATCTCCGCCGTCATCATTGTCTCCGTCGTCATCATTATCCCCGCCATCATCATTGTCTCCGCCACCACCCGAGAGGCTTGCAAAGTAATCAGCAATCATAGTGACTTGTTCGGCGGTATAGCCTTTTGCTTGCAGGTTCATTATTTTGTGACTGGTCTTATTTCTCATTTCCCGCATTTCTTTAATAATTTCATTGCGGCTTTCTCCTACAAGACTTTCAATGCCAGTTCTTGAAACACCATCGGTTCCGTGACATTGAGCACATTGTGATGCCAATAATCTACCCGCAGAAAGAGACCCTGGCTTGATGTTTTTGTTATTCACTCCACCATCTGCTTCTGCCCCACAGGATGACAAAAGCATTGCAATAAATACAATGCCGATTGCGGGGTGAAATAAAGAGTGAAAAAAATTATGGTTCATTACTACTTCTCCTTGTACTATTTAAAGAAAGGTTGACATATACCTGAATCCGTGAGGTCAATGCGGATAACAGGGTGTAAGATATTGGTTTAGCAAGAGATTTAAAAAGCTCTGCATAATTGAGTTCACCATCTACTAGCGCAGATGGGAAGCTCACTAAATCTTAGCTTCACCCATAGGTTAAGCGGGTATTTTTTAATACTCGTGATGAATCAATAGCTTGCATCCTTTGCCGTAGTGACCTCACGGATTCAGAATATAGTCAAGATGTCAAAAATTAGTCTAAAGAGATATGCTAAGAAAATAAATCGGGCAAATGTCTGTTTAAGCCGTTTTCTGTAATAGAATTACATTTTATGGGACATTTGTACCATAAGGAACGTGCACGATATAACTTGCCTTTTCCTCTACTAGGAGGCTGTCTGAGAACTAGGATTGAAACGAAAATTTTAGAAATATTATAAGGTGAGCTTATCAAAAGAGGCGAATAGTTATTCTATTTAACGAATTTGATAAACTCAGATTATGATGTTTATGGGATTTGTAGTCAATTCTTAGTTGTCGGACAGCCTCCTAGGAGGCTGTCTGAGAACTCGGATTTTGGACTCCTTTAGAAGTGGTAGAGCGTTGGAGTGCATTTTTCACGCTTCCTGTGCTAATTACACGTTTTATGAAAGATGAATGCACCACATCTGCCGAATTAAAAACTGTTAATGAAATTATTGAAAAATGGCGTAAACGCTTACATGATATTAGCTGGTTTATGCGTCTTTTAAATGAATCCATCGCGCGCGAATCAAACAAAGAAGACAATGTAACAGGGCGGTTTTGGGAAGGTCGCTTCAAAAGCCAAGCATTACTGGATGAACAAGCCCTAATTGCTTGTATGGCGTATGTTGACCTAAACCCAATACGTGCAGATATGGCAAAAACACCCGAACAATCGGACTTCACATCAATACAAGAACGCATCCAAAAAATAATGCAAAAAAAGCATTGTGACTTACTACCCTTTGTTGACTGCACAAAGAATAAAGAAACAGCAATCCCCTTTGAACTAAATGACTATATCGCTTTAGTTGATTGGTCAGGTAGAGCAATACTGGATAACAAACGTGGTTCAATACCCGCCAACACACCACCCATACTGTACCGACTAGGCATTGATGAAAAAAGCTGGATTCAACATATTCATTATTTTGAAAAACAGTTCCCAACAGTGGCTGGCAATATCGACAAACTCAAACAACTCGCCGAGCAAACCTCAAGACGTTGGATTAAAGGAATGGGGCAAGCATTTAGTCCAATACCTATCTAGCAAAAAATACCATTAGATAATTATAAAAAGCATTGTAAAGTGAGGTTTCGTTGTGCCTGTGATAATTAGAATGGTGAGATAATTTCACTCTTTTAGAGTACTATTGATGTACATGCTCGTGTTTTCACCTTTTTTAGAGGGTAAAAATATTATAGAGCTAAAAATTTGTAGAGGCTTTCTTTTATTTACTTTATATAATTATGGATGTCCATTAATCTGTTTACTTTATATAATTATGGATGTCCATTAATCTGTTAGATTTTGGATGTCCTTCTAGTACTCTTCTAGTACTAGTATGTTTAGTATGAGGGGAATAATGAAAAATATGATAATGCTTTCAAAACGTAAGGTTGGTGCTTATGTTGTTACACTGTTTGTATTGATTGCAAGTAGTTACAGTTCTGCTGAGGAGTTTGTTAGTTTTTTAAAAAATAATGATCAATTTAGTATTGCGATGCCTGATATGTTTCTTGAGAATCTTAATAAGGTTGATAATAACGAGGTGTTAAGCAATGCCAGTGTGCAGAATGTTGCTAGTTTCAAAGAGTTGTCTGCCGCATTAGATAAAGCTAGAGGCGGCGAAATTATTATTGTGAGAAAAGATATTCGTGGTCAACGTTTACATTATAGGCAAAAGCATGCTTTTAATAAAACGGTGCTGGTGCTTGGTATGTCTGAGAATGGGCGGGCTCCTTATCTTAATAATATTGTTTGGGAGAATCTGCATAATGTTACTTTAAGCCATTTTAAAATTAATAATCCTTGGGCTAAATCTCGGCATAGTTATATTTGGCAGATAAGAAACTCAGGCAATATTCGTTTAACCAATCTGCATTTTATGGGTAACGGAAATAATTTAACGGCTTTAAACTCTAATGATATTGGTGCGGTTTTAAACAGCCCTTCTGGGTTGCTTATTAAAAATAGCACCGATGTGTTAATTGATAGAACGCTTTTTAGTGATTTGTTTCATGGTGTTGAGTTTACGGGAATTGATTCTTTTTATGCTATTGCTAATAAGGCGGAGAGAATTTGTAGTGATATGTTTTCTGGCGGTGGTATCACAAATGCATTGTTTGATTCAAACCTTAGTATTGCGAGAATCCCTGTATATTATATTCGCTGGGGTACGAAGCAGTATGTTCACAGTGATATGATTCAGTTGTATACAACGAAAAGAAGGACTGGGAATTCAAATATTACCATTAAAAATAATATTTCACTGGTTGGAAATGTGCCATTAACTCATCCACAATTAGCGGGTTGGCAGTGTTTTTTTACGCGAGATGAAAGAGGCGATAGCCCTCGGTATCATTCTTTACCTTACAAAAATATTAATATCATTAATAATATTTGTGCATTAAATCAACATCATGGTGTCACGCTGGCTAGAGGTCATAATAACGTTGTGGCGGGTAATTTAATTTTATTGGTAGATAAGGGGAAAACTAAAAGAGAAGCGACGGGTTCTATTAAAGTATTTGAAAATAAAAACTGTAAGATAGTAGGTAACGTAACAAAAATATTTGATCTTCGTGGTCTTTCAGATTGTAGTGTTGTTAATAATATTTTTGACTATAAACCTGATTACCACAAAATTTTGAGTAAAATTAAAGGTGAGATAAGTTTATCAAAGAAGCGTGATAGCATTGCCTCCCTTACAAGCTCTGTTGACTTAAGTCGTTTTTATGGGGAAAAAGATCTTACGAGTAATCCGCTACAGTTTCTTGATTATTCGGGCTTTACCTTGGTTCCATCTTTTTAAGCACGAGAATGATGTAATTTGCGGTAGTGATTTTAGGGGGTTAACTTTTTACGCCAATAAATCATTAATAAAAATCCAATGATTGCTCCGCCGACGTGTGCAAAGTGAGCAACACCTCCACCAAAAATTGAAAATCCTGTCACTCCAGAAAATAAATCTAATCCAATCAAGGCAGGTACAAAGTATTTGGCTGCTATGGGGTAAGGCAAAAAAAGTAATATTAATTTATTGTTGGGAAAATTAAATGCGTAGGCAACTAAAACACCGTAGATAGCTCCCGATGCGCCCACCATCGGTGTGTGAAATGTGCCGATTAATTGTATTGCTTGCTCTTCGCTTAGGATTTTAGGTGGGTAGCTTCTTTCATCAATCATTGATTGAATGTCAAATGAGTTTAGCCCTGTTTGGCTGAGTAATGCATAAACGCTATTAAATTGGTAATAGTTGACTGCGGTATAAATTAAGGCGGCACCAATGCCACAGGCAAAGTAGAAAATAAGAAAGCGTTTACCACCCCAAATAGTTTCTAGTTGAGTACCAAACATCCAAAGTGCAAACATATTAAAAAGTAGATGCGTTAAGCCGGCATGCATGAATATATGGCTGACAAACTGCCAAGGAGCAAAGTTATTATTCTCAGGGAAGTAGAGTGCTAATAGAGTATTTAAACTATCAACAGAGTTACTGGCAAAAAAGATCAGGATATTAATGGCAATAAGAGCCGTTACTGTATTAAAAGATAGCTTCATTGTGTAATAAACAAAATATGTAAAAAAAGGGGGGGGATGGGTTTATTATTCTTTCATGTCTAAG
>JALSLM010000105.1 GCA_026988295.1 Thiotrichaceae bacterium | reverse complement strand
GCTTAGATTATTTAACCCTAAGCCGAAGCTCTGAAACATTATCAGGCGGTGAAGCGCAGCGCATACGTCTTGCTTCACAAATTGGTGCTGGTCTGGTTGGTGTTATGTATGTTTTGGATGAGCCATCAATCGGCTTGCATCAGCGTGATAATGACCGCCTTTTAAAAACACTTAAACATTTGCGTGATCTTGGTAATACTGTAATCGTGGTTGAACATGATGAAGATGCTATTCGTACTGCCGATTATGTTGTTGATATCGGCCCTGGTGCGGGTGAACATGGTGGTGAAATCGTTGCTAAAGGAAAACCTGTGGCTATTGAAAAGGCTAAAAAATCACTGACTGGGCAGTTTTTATCAGGCAAACGCAAAATAGAAATCCCTAAAAAACGTAATAAGCCTGATAAGAAAAAAATGCTACGCTTAATTGGTGCAACGGGCAACAATTTACAATCTGTGACGGCTGAAATCCCTGTAGGGCTTATGACTTGTATTACAGGTGTCTCTGGCTCGGGCAAATCTACCCTTATCAATAGCACCTTATACCCCAATATTGCCCACTTCTTGCATAATAGTTCACTGAGACGTTCGCCCGTTGAGAAAATAGAAGGGCTGGAATTTTTTGATAAGGTTGTCGATGTAAACCAAAGCCCGATAGGTCGCACACCACGATCAAACCCTGCTACATACACAGGTGTATTCACCCCTATTCGAGAATTATTTGCCGCCACTAAAGAAGCCCGTGCGCGAGGTTATCTACCAGGTCGATTTAGTTTTAATGTCAAAGGTGGGCGTTGCGAAGCCTGTCGTGGTGATGGTGTTACTAAAGTCGAAATGCACTTTCTACCTGATGTCTATGTTACTTGTGATGTCTGTAACGGCAAACGCTATAACCGTGAAACGCTTGATGTTCAGTTTAAAGGCAAAAATATTTATCAAGTTCTTAATATGACGGTAGAAGAATCATTGGAGTTTTTCAAAGCCATCCCTGGTATTAAAACAAAACTTCAAACACTGATGGATGTCGGGCTGTCTTATATTACGCTAGGGCAAAATGCCACAACCATTTCAGGTGGTGAAGCACAGCGAGTCAAACTAGCAAAAGAGTTATCCAAACGTAGCACGGGTAAAACTATTTATATCCTTGATGAGCCTACTACTGGCTTGCACTTTCATGATGTTGATGTGCTCCTTGGCGTGCTTCATCGGTTACGCGATGAAGGTAATACTATTATTGTCATTGAGCATAATCTCGATGTAATCAAAACAGCCGATTGGATTATTGATTTAGGTCCAGAAGGTGGCAGTGGCGGCGGCAAAGTAATAGCCACAGGAACCCCCGAAAAAGTTGCCAAAACAAAGGGATCATTTACGGGCAAGTATTTAAAGCCAATACTTTTTAACCTGAATCCGTGAGGTTAATGCGGATATGAGGAATAAGATATTGGTTTCACAGTGGAATTAAAAAATCTTAGCTTCACCCATAGGTTAAGCGGGTATTTTTTAAACCACTGTGGAATCAATAACTTGCTCATCATGCCGTAGTAGCCTCACGGATTCAGGTTTAAGTGAGATCTGCTTAAGATTTAATTGAGAATATATATACCCATCCCCCCCCCTTTTTTGCATTTTCTTGTAGCGCAGAGAAGGTGCAGAGAGCCACGGAGTTTTTCTATTGAATCCATGAGGCTAAAGTTTTATCTCTGAAAAAGTGTAAAAAAAAGGGGGGATGGGTATTTAGAATTGTAGGTTGGGCTGAGGTACGAAGCCCAACAATATCATAATCTGAGCTTATAAAATCTAACCAAAGGGATCAGACTCGATTGATTTCAATTAAGCACTGTATCCCAATAATTCATCCCTTGCTTCAATCAGCCATCGACACTTCCTCCGTAAGGTATGGCGATATACTTTCCAAGTCCACAAAGGCATTATAAAAAGCGGCACCATTTCCAATATCAGTCTTACATTGATTATCCAATAGGGCATTAACAGTTTGCCCTGTTTGGCTACTTTCACACCAAGCACCTTTTGCACTAAAAACTACACCTTGCGGAACATCATTTGATACATGAGCTTTAAGTACAACTTTGCCTTTATGATTTTTCAATAAAACCTTTTGTCCTGATTCTATATTGAGTTCTCTGGCATCTTGAGTATTTATATTTACCTCTTGCAAAGAAACCACACTCCCACCAAAGGTTGAATTTGAACGGTCAAATGAAGCTGCGGTGACTAAGGTAAAGGGATATTTGCGATCAACAGGCTTATAAGCAGGCAAACCATAACCAAATGTCTTTTCCAAGTCATCAGAATAGAGATTTATCATCTGCCCTGCTTCTAAATCTGAAAGCCAGAGATAATCTTTAGCTACAAATGAAACGACCGCTTCTG
>JALSLM010000104.1 GCA_026988295.1 Thiotrichaceae bacterium | reverse complement strand
TTTTATCCCTTGGTGAGCTAATCAAAACCATTATCTGGGTCTATATTTTTGCATTAATTATACAGGCGATTATTAGCTGGGTAGGAAATACACAAGGAAATCCACTTATACCACTAGTAAACAGCTTGACTAACCCTCTGCTCAGACCAATTCGCAAAGTCGTTCCACTCATTGGTATGATGGATTTGTCCCCGATGGTAGCGATTCTTGGTTTAAATATTTTGCTTATTATTGTTAATAATATTTTTTAACGGTTGTTTTTAACGATTACTTGTAATGACAATGTTTTATCACTGGGAAGACAATAAAGATAATGAAGACAATATCCTGCATTTATTTTTGCGGGTGCAACCCAAAGCGAGTAAAGATGAGTTTTCAGAAATCCTTGATGATAGAATTAAGTTACGCATAACAGCCCCACCTGTTGATGGCAAAGCCAATAAACATCTGCTTAAATTTCTTTCTAAGATATTCAAAGTTTCCAAGGCGAAAATCACTATAAAAAGTGGTGAAACAGGTAGAAATAAACATTTGATCATTCAAAACCCGAAACAACTTCCCGAGCAGATTAACGAGAAAATAGATGCAGGATAATATCTGGATTATAGGTTGTGGGGATATTGGTCGGCGTGTAGCGAAACTGCATAAAGATTATAAAATATCCGCCATTGTGCATAGTGCAACATCAGTATTGGCATGTGAAAAACTGGGGATTAGTGCATCAGCAATAGACTTCGACCAAGAAATTACACTTCCTGAGAATATACCATCAAGTATCTATTATTTTATGCCACCACCTTCAACAGGGCTTGAAGATACGCGTTTAAAAAAGTTTTTAGATAAAATAAGTAAACATCCTAGTCGTATTGTATTAATCAGTACCACTGGCGTATACGGTGATAGCAAAGGTGCATGGATTGATGAGAATACCCTCGTCAAGCCCAAAGCAGAGCGCGCCCACAGACGCTTATCTGCTGAAAAGCAATTAATAAACTGGGCTAAACAAACAGGTGCAGAATATATGATTCTGCGTGTACCTGGCATCTATGCTCAAGATCGCCTACCGTTGGCACGTTTAAAAAAAGGCTTGCCGATAGTCAAAGAAGCAGAAGCAGGGTGGACAAATCGTATTCATGCCGATGATTTGGCACAAGCTTGTAAAGCCGCCATGCAATGCTCATACAGCAATCAAATCATCAATATTTGTGATGGCAACCCCAGCACCATGACGGACTATTTCAACCAGGTTGCTGACTATGCTAGCTTGCCTCGTCCTCCGCAAATTAGTATGAAAGAAGCAGAAAGAACTTTGAGTGCTGGGATGGTTTCCTACCTCAAAGAATCTCGACGAGTTGCGAATAAAAAAATGTTAAGCCTATTAAAAATAAAACTACAATATCCTAATTTGAAGAGTTCTTTAGATTCATAGGGTGATGCTCAAAAGAAAACCTGCTACTCATTTTCAGCTTCTAAAACAGCAATGCTGATCAGTTTACCAATAGCACCATCAAAATTATCCCAGCTTTTATAGTCTTTTAGTTTTTCGACAATAGCTGGCTTCATTTCAAATGGTTCCAGATCATCATCAAGTAAAGTTTTGCTGGTAGAGTAAATGATATTTAAAAAGTTTTTAAAGTTGCTTAAAATTTCTTTTCCACCTGTATCACCATGACCAGGTATTACCACAGCTACATCAAGAGCTAACGCTCTATCCATCGCTTTCATATTGCCTGCAAAACTACCATCGTCTAAGCGAGTCATACGATTATTAAAAGCATTATCACCTGTAATGAGTACCTTATCTTGAAGGATTTCAAACATTGCATCTGTTTTTGTGTGGGCAAATACACTTAAATGTGACTTAATTATTATGCCATCAATTTTAATTTCTTCACCGTCTTTTAAAGCATGGGAGGCAATTACTGCTTTTGTACCTTCTGTAGCTCCTTCTGTAGCTTTTTTCATTAGGTTTATCCATGCTTCTGCCTCACCCGCTTTGGCTTCTTCAATCATTTGTGGGTGAGCATAAATTTTCACATCAGGATATGCTTCTTGTATGCCATGATTTCCAAGCCAATGATCACCATGTACATGGCTATTAAAAACATGGGTGACAGGCTTGTCTGTTTGTTGCTGGATTTTTTTAATTAACGCACGACCAACCTGAACACTAGAACCAGGATCAAATACAATGACACTTTTTTCTGTAATTACAAAAGCAGGGTTATTCATAAAGCCTTTGTTTTCAACACTAGGCTGACCTGTTGGCCCTAAAATTACCCATGTATGCTTTGCAATTTGTTGGGCTTCAAACTTATCCATGATTCCACTAGAGGTTTTAGCAAATACAGAAGTGTTTAAAAATAAAATGAATAAGAATGATAGGAGGAAATGGT
>JALSLM010000103.1 GCA_026988295.1 Thiotrichaceae bacterium | reverse complement strand
CTCAAAAAGCTCGCCAAAACAGGGGTAGCAAACACTTGATTCAACACAGAAAAAAAGGTACGATCCTTAAATAAGAGTCCCAGAACGGGCTATCGAAACGCATAGAATTTTCCGTTGAAGTATTTGCCCTCATCCTTAAATAAGAGTCCCAGAACGGGCTATCGAAACTGTACATACGTCCGATTGCACCAGAATAAACACCTTAAATAAGAGTCCCAGAACGGGCTATCGAAACATATCAGCCTCTGAGAACAGCGCGTTTTGCTTTTCCTTAAATAAGAGTCCCAGAACGGGCTATCGAAACAATCAACATATAAGCAAAGGCGACTGTAATTGCCCTTAAATAAGAGTCCCAGAACGGGCTATCGAAACAATCGAATTCTACCCTTTAGTAATTCTATGCTACCCTTAAATAAGAGTCCCAGAACGGGCTATCGAAACGACTACGCCAAGCCAAGGCTTATCGCCTTTTTTTCCTTAAATAAGAGTCCCAGAACGGGCTATCGACAAAAACGTCAGGAACGTTTTTGCACGAGACTAACGGCTTGTAGTTTAGCCGTTAGCGAGCCCGAAGGGTCAGGCGCATGGACGCGCCTGATAAACACGGGTTGAAGCGAAGTGCGATCTTAGATGAATTGATAATAAGAGTCCCAGAACGGGCTGAAACCAATACCTTATCTCTCATCTCTTATATCCGCATTAGCTTCACGGATTATAAAAAATGCAAAAAAGGGGGGGGATGGGTATCTACAAATTTATCCTGTATCCACCAAACCAATATTGATGGAGTACTAAAAAAAACTGTAGACACTGGGCAAGTGAGCTATCGAAGTGTAGAGACGCAATGTTTGCGTCTCTACTGCATTGCGTCTCTACTCCAGTGGGTGTCGCTTGTGTAGTGCTTCTAGTGCGTGGTGGCTGGCTCCGTGGCTGTGATGATCACTGTGTTTACAGTGGCGGTGGGCGATTATCCAGATACAAAGAAAAATAATGAGTGATCCAACTAGACTGAGGCTACGGGTGTAGTGGTGTAGGTTTTCAGTAATATGGGGGGCGGCTTGTTTGAGTATTTGCCACTCATTTAGAGATTCGATGCCTTCTTTAATAATACTGAAACTAGTGAGGTAGCCAGCGGCAGCAACGCCAAATGAGGCAAGTTTGCAGTAACGTGTCTGGTGCTGGTGTTTGATGAGTTGGCTGATGATGTCGGTGTTTTTGCCTAGGTGGTTGAATTGTGCATCAAGTTGTTTGACACGGTAGAGTTTTTGTTGTATTTGGTTGTGGCTGTTGATATGGCTAATGACAGGGTGAAAAAAATTGAGACGAAAATTGCGTAGTTGGTGTTCAATATCTGCCAAGATATGAGTGTGTTTTTTGAGTTTTTTTGGTTGGTTGATCCAGTAGCTGGTGAGTTTCTGGTATTGTTGCATGGCATTTTCAAGGTGAACGGCAAGCAAATGAATGGGCTGATGGGCAGGGCGAATAACAGCATTCTTGTAGTTTTTGAGTATTTCGGGTGCGTCGTTTGAGTTGAGTTGTACCAGTGTGGCACTGCCTTCTTGGGCGAGTGCGTGGGTGACATTGTGGTAGTCGTCAATGGTTTCTACACGTCCTTGGGTGTTTTTTATCTGGTAATCGCTGGTGTAGTGTAGTGCCAGTCGGCTGATGATGTCTTGGCTGTGTTGTTCTGTGAATGGGGTGTTGTTATTTGTTTGCAGGTAGCTGTGGGTGTAGACCCGTTTGGCTTTGTCTTTCTCACTGGTACTTTCTCCATGCAGTAGCCGAATGAGTTGTCCGAGTGAGTATGTATTATTGCTATTATTGAGTTTTAGTTTATTAAAGCGGGCAAGGGCACTAACAGTTTCATTAAGTTGTGTTAGGGTAAGTTGCTGTTTGCTGCTGAGTTTGAGTTCTAAGCAGGCGATACTGAAACCGCTACGAAATTTGTGATGGAGTAGTTGTTCAAATATAAGACGAATAGAAGAGGCTGTGTTTTTTTCATCATCTTGTGTTTGTTGTAGGCGTTGTTTGCTACGCTTGCGTAGCTGTAGCTGGATATTTGCTTGGTTGACTGAGCGCAGATATTGTTTGCTGAAATGCCAACTTTTTATGCTGTGGTTATTGTAATGAAATAGTTGATGAATAGAGCTAATCAGATCTTTGTTAAGGTTGTAGCTGTGATTTTCCCAAAGTGGTTGAGGCTTTGCACTGAAAGATACGGGAAATGTTATACTATTACTATTGAGTTTTTCCACTGGGCAGTGATGATCAAAAAAGTAAAAAAGGGTAATACGATGGTCGTTGATGTTTATTTCAGTATTCATTAGAGTCTTAGTTTTGGGTTTTACTTGAATCCGTGAGGCTACTACGGCATGGTGAACTCAATTATGTAGAGCTTTTTAATTCCACTGTGAAACCAATACTTTATCCCTCATATCCGTATTAGCCTCACGGATTCAGTATTATGGCATAATTTTTGATAGTTTTGGTTTTCTCAGAGATTCAGGTTAACGGTTAACACAGAGTAAGACCTGAATCCGTGAGTCCACTACGGCACAGTGAATAAGCTATTGATTCATCACGGGTTTAAAAAATATCCGCTTAACCTATGGGTGAATCTGCGCTAGCAGATGGTGAACTCAATTATGTAGAGCTTTTTAAATCCACTGTGAAACCAATACCTTATCTCTCATATCCGCATTAGCCTCACGGATTCAGCTATTATAAAAAATGCAAAAAACGGGGGGGATGGGTATCTACAAATTTATCCTGTATCCACCAAACCAATATTATTGATTGAGTACCTAAAAAAATTTTAGACACTGAGTAAGTGGGCTATCGAAATGTAGAGACGCAATGCTTGCGTCTCTACTGTATTGTGTCTCTACTGTATTGTATAAAGTCGGCATGGATAGAAGGTCGGATTGGTGAAAGCGTAATCTGCTACTCTCATTTTTTATCGTCTTACATAGCGTCTTTTATTGGCTCTTCTTGCGGGTCTGCGTGCTGCGATTCTTTGTCGCTTGATTTGGCGGTTACGCTTGATTATACGTTGGCGGCGGGCATTTTTTAGTGTCTTTGCGCGTGCAAGGGTTTGGGCGCGTGCTTTTTGTTTGTGTTTTATTCTTTGTACATGTCGTTGTATATCGAGTTGGCGGGCTTTTTCTATTCGTTTTGCGGCGTATTTTTGACGTTTCAACTCTTTTTCTTTTGCTATGATCGCTTTTGCTTGAATGCTATTACTGACTACGGCTGTTCGACTGACAAAATTAAAGGCATCTTTTCCTGGATTTTCACTAGGTTTTGTTAAGCGTGCAATATAGCCATTAGCGCAAGATTCCCACCAACAGGGTGAATGACGTATGAAAGAGAGAATGCTTCGATGCTTTGGTGCGTGTTTTAATGGTTGGGTTAAATATTCTTTTGTCCCCCAGCTTCCATACCATGCTGAGGTGCGTGGGGCGGAGAAGTTGACAAATAATGTACCACCTGCTTTTTTCCAGCCTTTTAATAAATCAGTATAGGCTTTTTCCATTCTTTGGCTTTTATTTGCCTGAATAAATAATTTCGTAGGGTTTAATTGGGTATTTCGATTATCCCAATCGACGAGGTGTTGTCCTCCTTCATACGCAACTAGCTGTACTCCATACTGTTGTGCTTTTTTTACCTGTGCTTTTATTAGTTTTATAACATTCGGTATAGAATTAGGTTCTTTATTATCGTATAGATAAGCAAATATATCTGAGATTGAGCGTGCTTTTCTGGCTGTGCTAAGTTTAGGATAAAAATAAGGGGCGATTGCCAACACATCTGTGTATTTATAGGCTTCTTGATAAGATAAAAGCATATCGCTCAGGCGCTCGTAGGGTGTCCATGCACCCATCACTCGTATTAGGTTATCGGTATTGCCAAATACAGATTCCCATATTTTAAAAATTTGCACACTACGCATGGAATAATATTTATAGCCAGCCTTATGTTTATTTTTGTCTAGTTTGAGTCTTAAGCCTTGTTGTTTTACATATTCAGTTTGTGTGAAAATTCCATTCCAAGCTTCATTTGTGTATTCAATATAAGTCTTTAAATTTGGTTCGAGGCGTTGTTTTACCACAGTTGCAAATTGACGAATATAGTCATTATCTGCTTTGTGAGGCATATTAAACCAAGGGTCAGCTTCAAGTTTATTGGCTAAGGCAACCATTATTTCTACTGGCGCTCCACGTACTCCTGATTTACCTGCCCATGTTTGTTTATTAATGGTATTACGCTGTGACCATTTGCTAATAGGGCTACGTGTAATGCCTGACATATTCATAAAGCGAATAACTTTAAAATCCTTCATATAATTTAGATAGTCAGGATTAAAAATAATGCCGGCGTACTCTTTTTCAAAAGATAAAAACCGTGAATTTTTGCACTCACTCGCTGTATCAACTCGTTTATATTGGTTGTTTTCACAGATTCCACCAGGCAGCAGAATTCGTACATTGCGTATCGGATTATTGGGATCGGTTGCGTGAATTTTAAAAATGGCACGCAGGATTCTATCTTTTCCTGCACGAATTAAAATCACATCACGACCAAAAGAACGCTTAACTAGGTGGGCATCATGATTATATTGAATGATACCTTCGCCCTTATAAAGCACTGTATAAAGCCCGTCAGGAATTGTTCCTGCTGGTAAATCATTTAAGAATCGTGTCCCTGCTTGTGCCCCTTTTGCAATATAATTTGGCCAACCATTTTTATCATATTTTACAACTCCTTTTGTTAGCCACGGGCGAGCCTCTTCAAACGGCATTGCCATTTTCATAAGATCCACAAAAGGCACACTTGCATCATTCTCCATGATTTCGTTGGTATTTATGCCGAGAGGAGAAGATAGAGGTGCAGCAGTGACCTTAGCAAAGGAAATTATGAAGACTATGAATGCTAAAAATAATAAAGAGTATTTTTTATACGTCTTACATAGATTATACTGGGATTGATTTTTATTTATCATAATAGTGATTGATTATTAGACAGTCTTTGCTGACCATATCAGAGTCTGCTTTAATTTTCTATTATAAGCTTATAAAAAATAGGTTATTTGGGTTTTTTATAGGGTCACTATTTTCAAGAAATTTGTAAAATCTGAATCCATTTCTCAATTATTCACATAAATACCCTCATATGTTAGCCCAAGAAATTATTCGCAAAAAGCGTGACAAACAAAATTTAACAACTGAAGAAATCGAGTTCTTTGTTAAAGGAATTACCGATAACTCCATTAGTGAAGGACAAATATCAGCCTTTGCCATGGCTATTTTTTTTAATGGCATGAGTATGGATGAACGGATTGCCTTAACCCTTGGCATGATGAATTCTGGCACAGTGTTGTCTTGGCAAGATATGAACCTGCCAGGCCCAATATTGGATAAACATTCAACGGGTGGGGTTGGTGATAAAGTCAGTTTAATTCTAGGGCCTATAATTGCTGCTTGCGGTGGTTTTGTGCCTATGATCTCAGGTCGTGGATTAGGTCATACAGGTGGCACACTGGATAAATTTGAATCAATTCCTGGTTATTCTGTAACACCTGATGATGCTAAATTTCGCTCTGTCGTTAAAAATGTTGGCTGTGCCATTATTGGGCAAACTGCAAATCTTGCGCCTGCTGATAAGCGTTTTTATGGTATTCGTGATGTTACAGCTACTGTTGAATCCATAGATTTAATTACTGCATCAATACTCTCTAAAAAGTTAGCAGCAGGCTTAGATGGGCTGGTAATGGATGTTAAATTTGGTAATGGAGCATTTGCCGATAATTTACTGATGGCGCAAGAATTAGCACAAAGCATTGTCGAAGTATCCAATGGTGCGGGCGTGAAAACTAGTGCATTAATTACTGATATGAATCAAGTTTTGGGCTGGAATGTTGGTAATGGAGTTGAAGTGCAAGAAACGCTAGATTTCTTTTTAGATGTTGCCAAACGTGAGCCACGCTTGCATGAAGTGGTGATTAATCTTTGTGGTGAAATGCTTCGTGTGGGTGGTTTAGTAGAGACCTTAGAAGAAGGCAAAGAAAAAGCTCAAAAATCTTTAGATAGCGGTCGTGCAGTGGAAGTTTTTGCTAAAATGGTTTCAGCATTAGGTGGTCCGACTGATTTTGTTGAAAAGAGCACGAAATATCTTGAAAAAGCACCCATCCAGCTAGATGTTTTTGCTGATAAGTCGGGCTATATTCAATCTATGCAGACACGCGATATTGGTATTGCTGTTATTCAACTAGGTGGAGGACGCAGAGTTGCATCAGATTCTATTGATCATGCGGTTGGCATAACTAACTTTTTGGGTATTAATGGTGAAGTCTCCGCAAATCAACCCATCGCTACAGTTTTTGCTCGTAGTGAAGATGCAGCCAAGCAAGCAGAAGAGATCATTAAACAAGCTATTAAAGTTAGTGAAGAAAAACCTAATTTAGGTGCGTTAGCTAAAACTGAAACAGCTATCATTGAAACAATTACATCATGAATCAAAAAACTATAAAAAACAGGGGGGATGGGTATTGAGACTATTCTTTGCTACAAGCGTTGTTACAAGGACTGTTACAAGCATTATAAATACTTGCCTTAGAAGCTTAGCAATGTACGCTTTGTCTTTTGAAAAGCTTAACCATATAACCCATCCCCCCTGTTTTTCTCACTTTTTAGGAGATGATCAATGAAGCGAGTCATTATTTTGGTTATGGATTCCTTTGGTTTGGGGGCGACAGCGGATGCAGATTTGTATGGTGATGTTGGTGCAAACACACTGGGGCATATTGCAGAAGCCTGCGCAAAGAGCAAAGCGGACAGTTCTAAACGCCAAGGGGAGTTACAACTTCCAAACCTAGTCCGCCTAGGTTTAGGCAAGGCTGCTGAAATTAGCACGGGTGAAATCCCTATAGGTCTAGAGTGCTCAAAATCAAGCATTATTGGTGCTTATGGTTGTGCAGCAGAAGTCAGTAAAGGCAAAGATACGCCAAGTGGACACTGGGAAATGGCAGGTCTACCCGTTACCTTTGATTGGGGTTATTTTCCACAAACTGAGCCTTGTTTTTCAAAAGAGCTTATCGACGCTTTTGTTCAAGAAGCCAAACTTCCTGGTATATTAGGAAATAAACACGCCTCAGGAACAGATATTTTAGTCGAACTAGGGGATGAACATATCCGCAGTGGAAAACCTATTTGCTATACCAGCACAGATTCTGTTTTTCAGATTGCCGCGCATGAAAAGCATTTTGGGCTAGAGCGGCTCTATGAGATTTGTGAAATTGCCAAGCGTTTAACATTGCCATTAGAAATAGGTCGCGTAATAGCTCGCCCTTTTCTTGGTGATAAGCCCGATAACTATAAACGCACGGCTAACCGTCATGATTACACCACGCCACCTTATGATAAAACACTACTAAATCACATCATAGAAAGTGGTTCAGATGTTATATCAATAGGAAAAATTGCCGATATTTTTGCTGAACAAGGCATTAGCAAAAAAATTAAAGGCAATGACAATATGGCTTTATTTGATGCCACACTTGAGGTGATGAAAACTACCAAAGAGGGTGATTTAATCTTCGCAAACTTCGTTGAATTTGATAGCCATTATGGGCATCGAAGAGATCTTACAGGTTATGCCACGGCACTTGAAGATTTTGATAAACGTCTTCCAGAGTTATTGGATATCCTACAAGAAAATGATCTGCTTTTGATAACTGCCGATCATGGTTGTGATCCGAGCTGGTTTGGAACAGATCATACCCGTGAGCATGTTCCTGTACTTTTCTACAGCAAAACACTTTCACCAAAGAGTTTAGGTCAACGCCAAAGCTTTGCTGATATGGGACAAACAATAGCTGAATATCTTAATATTAAACCCTTAAAACATGGGAAAAGCTGTTTTTGATTCTGCTATTTGATAAGTTATAGTCTTTATGCTTTGTAAACCCATCCCCCCCTTTTTTTATACTTTTTAGGAGAACACTCAACTAAGCGTTAAAAATGTTAGAATGTTCTAATATGAAATTAATTGAACATTCAAACCAAAACCAGCAAGTAGAAAGTTTAAGTCATTTGGCTTGTGCGCATTGTGATTTAATCCAATCCTTGCCAAAAATGAAATTAGGTGAAACTGCTAGATGTATTCGTTGCAATAATGTCTTATATCGCAACCAAAAAAATTCACTGAATCGTAGCCTTGCTTTTGCTATCACTGGCTTGATTTTGTTTGTTATTAGTAATTTATTCCCTTTGTTATCACTGAAGGCGATGGGGTTGACACAAGAAGGGACTCTTTTTGCAACATCATTATCTCTTTTGCAAGCTGATCGCCCATTTTTAGGCTTACTTATTTTTCTAACAACTATTGTTTTCCCTCTAACTACGTTACTTGGTACTATTTATGTGTTGATACAAGTTAAAATGAATCGCATTAATAAATATACCGCTCCATTATTTCGCTTTTTGCGAAGCACCGATGTTTGGGGAATGTTAGAAATTTTTATGTTAGCGGTGCTAGTATCTGTTGTAAAATTGGGGGATTTGGCTGATGTTATTTTTGGGGTTTCGCTCTATTCTTTTTGTTTGTTAATATTATCTTTGAGTTTATTGAGTTCTTCTTTAAACCCGCATGATGTCTGGAATAAACTGCGTATTGTCAAGGGGTGTCAGTTGTGAAAAATAAACCTACTACGGCTCGTCTGCAAGGACTTATTGCCTGCCATTTTTGTCATACGTTAAGTGAATTTCCTAAAGTCACAGAAAATACTAAAAAGGGTGAATTACGTTGCCCCTGCTGTCAATCTATTATTCATTCACGTATTCCTGATAGCCTAAATAGAACGTGGGCATTGCTTATCGCCGCAATTATTTTATATGTTCCTGCGAATACCTTACCTATTATGACTGTTATTTTATGGGGAAACGGTCAGCCTGATACTATTTTGAGCGGGGTGATTCACCTGTTTGATGGTGGCATGTGGCCACTTGCCTTGCTTATTTTTATAGCGAGTATTTTTATTCCGATACTAAAATTAATAATATTGGTTGGTTTACTTTTAAGTGTGCAATTAAAATCTACTTGGAAGCCAAAGGATCGAACCATCTTATATCGTATCACAGAATTTATAGGTCGTTGGTCAATGGTTGATGTCTTTGTCATCGCTATCTTAGTTGCTCTGGTTCAGTTTGGGAATACTGCTAGCGTCTCTCCAGGGCTGGGTGCATTATCATTTGCAGCGGTTATCATTTTAACAATGTTTGCCGCACATACCTTTGACCCTCGTTTGATTTGGGATATTATTGATGATCAAATAGGCAACGAGAAGGATTAATAATAAAGATTAATAACAATAATGACGACAAAAACGACAACAGAATATCCTACAGCACAACTTAATCCAAAATCACGGTTTTCACTGATTTGGATTATCCCTTTAACCGCTGCACTTATCGGTGGCTGGCTAATATTCAAATATTATAATGAACGCGGAACCATGATTACGATTATCTTGGATGATGCATCAGGTGTGGAAGCTAAAAAAACCCCCGTTCGTTATAAGTCAGTACAAGTAGGAAAAGTTAAAAAAATAGGGCTTACTTCTGACCTTAAAAAAGTCAAAATCTCTGCTGAAATATTTCCTGGAATGGCTGAAAAATTAACGGCAAATACAAAATTTTGGGTTGTTAAGCCACGTGTATCTTTTCAGGGGATTAGTGGTCTTGATACTTTACTTTCAGGTGTTCATATTGGCATGGACCCTGGCAATGTGAATACCGAAGATGAGCTTTCTGATGTTTTGGAGAGCTATATAGGTCTTAGCAAACCTCCTATTGTTACAAGTAAAGAAAAAGGTGTCTCGCTCACATTAAAAACCTCAAAACTAGGATCATTGGATATTAGCTCGCCTGTTTATTATCGTAAAATTAAAGTAGGTGAAGTGACGGGTTATTACCTTGACCCTGATAATGAAATGATTGATGTTTCAATTTATGTTCATGCTCCTTATGATAGAAAAATTAAAACCAGTAGCCGCTTTTGGAATGCAAGTGGTTTAGAGTTAGAGCTAACCACGAGAGGAGTTTCTGTACGAATGGAATCTTTAACGTCTCTATTAGTTGGAGGCATTGCTTTTGAAACACCTGATAATGAGGCTGGCTCCTCACTGGTAGATGGAGGAAAGAATAGTTTCAAACTCTATGAATCCTATAAGCTTGCTAATGATGATACCCAGCGGAATAATAAACTTTTTTATGTGATGTATTTTAATGATACTCTGCATGGATTGAGTGAAGATTCATTACTTGAATATAATGGTGTAAAAGTAGGTAAAGTTGAGAGTATTTTGCTAGAAAGTGCAAAAGATTCTACGCAAGTTAAAACCTTGGTAAAAGTATCATTTCGTATTGATAAATTCTCTGCTAAAGGAAATAAGGCGGAGGCTGAACAAACATTAAGAAATCTTGTAAAGGATGGATTAGTTGCGCAATTGACTATTGATAGCTTAATTACTGGAGCACAGTATATTGCACTAAAGACAGCTGATAAAACACTTAAAAATAAAGGTAGTACATTTACCTTGTTACCTAGCAATGCTAAATATACTTCAATTTTTCCTACCACACGTTCACAGCAATCATTGCTTAACTTTGATGCAAGTGAAATTACACAAGAACTTAACCTTGCTATATCGAGTATTACCGCTCTAATTAATTCTAAAGACGTTAAGAAAACTCTTAAGGGGTTAGCCTCTACCGCAGAAAGTATTAGTAAAATCACCCAGAAACTTGAAAAAAAGGGATTTTCTGGTGAATTAGTTCAAACCTTAACGACAGCGAAAAAAACAACTCAAGATATACAAAAATTAATTCGTGAGAGCCAACATACTGTAAAAGTTTTTGGCAATGTCGCTAATAAGTTACAAAAAGATGCTAGCCAGACACTACGAACAGTTAATAATGTAGGAAACAAATTGCAACGTGATATGAGCCGAACACTCAATGGTGTTGATCGTGTAACTTTGACATTGAATAAAGGCTTAAAAAATACACTAAGTGAAGATTCAGCTTTACAATATCGTCTGCAACAATTAATCAATGATCTTAGTGAGGCATCCAATTCATTTTCTACACTTGCTGATACACTGCAACGTAAACCTAATTCGATTATTTTTGGTAAGTAATGAAAATATTAAATAAAAATTCAACGACATTTTTTATTAAGGCTATATTTGTTGGTCTATTTATTAGCCTATTTGCTAGTCTAAGCTCATGCTCAACTATTAGCGGAGATAGTGATGCACTAGGTGGCACACGTTTTTATTCCCTTAGTGCCTTGCCATCTAATAGCAATAATCATTCAAGCTTAAAAATAGGTGTTGGCCCGATAGAAATTCCAAGGCTATTGAATCGTCCACAAATAATAAGCCGAAAAAATGAGACAGAGATTCAAATGTCAGAATCACATCAGTGGGGCGGTTCTTTTAAAGAAGAGTTAATTCAGTCGCTCAGTGATAATCTATCCTCTCTTTTAAAAACTGATAATATTGAACAATATCCTTGGAAGTTTTCATTTAAACCAAATTATCAAATACGCATAAATATCGAGCGTTTTGATGGGCAAGTAGGCAAGAATATAGTCTTAAAAGCACGTTGGCGTTTAATAAAAAATAATAAAGAAATACTGGTTAAACGAAGTGTAATTAGCACTCCAGTTTTAGGGAATAACTATGCCGCTTATGTGAAAGCTCAAAGCAATGCACTAATTAAGCTTAGTAAAAAAATATCGAAACAAATCAAATGAAAACCATATTCTCTGTTATCGAATCACCTACACACCCTTATTTTACGGCGGTCTATAAAAAGCTTGGACTGGATGAGTTATGCTTTCGCTCTATGCGAAAAGTCATCAAAAAAATAAAAAAAGATCAACCTGATTTTATAGCAGCAGAATTTTTTTATGGATATGGAAACAACTATGCAGGAATAAATCTAAGTAATTTAGATGTCATGCTATACACGCTTCAGCGCTATTCCCCCAAAACTAAAGTTATTGTATTTGTAGAAAAAGACGAATATCAGTATGTCGATTCACTAAACAAAATATTACCGGTACATGCAACCTTGATAAAGCCAGTCAGTGCTGAAGATATTTCAAAAGCCATAGAAGTTTAAAGAAAAAATCTGCATTATAAAGTTATCGGTCGTTATGATATATAATAAACGACAAACATCGTAGTACTCTATCAACCTGAATCCGTGAGTCCACTACAGCACAGTGAATAAGCTATTGATTCATCACGGGTTCAGGTATAAGCCAATGTTGTTGGAGTACAAGTATTTAATATTGACCCGAATCCGTGAGGTCAATGCGGATTTAGGATTTAATTGGAGAGTAACCATGAAACATAAATTATTAATAATGACATCTTTTTTATTACTGACAGCATGTACGCAAGAAAGTCAAAATCAGATTGGTCGTGCAATCAATAACTGGACGGGTACTGATGGTATTTTAGAAATTTATGCAGGTAATACCTTAGCAAAGCGTTTTATTAAAATTGATAAGCTAACTACTGCATCAGGAACAAGTAATGATAAAGATCGTCCTTATCGTTATGGCTACGGTTATCTTGATGCAAACCTTAATGGCAAGGTAGATAAAGATGAGAAAAAGAAAGTATATTTTGAATTTAGTGATTATTCGACTTCGTATATTTTCTTTGAAAATCCAAAATAAGGCATTGCACTTTATCGGTTTCAGCTCTACATAAGACTTTTTTCTGGTTAAAATTCTCTTTATCCACCTAATAAATAGAGAATAATCATGAAAAAAATAGCGCTTGTTATTGCTGATCTTGCCCTTGGTGGTGGGCAACGTGTAACCATTAATCTGGCTAATGCTCTTTCTAAAGAGTATCAGGTGAGTATCATTATTTTTCAAGATGATGATATTCACTATGAGGCACCGGGAGCCTTAATAAATTTAGACTGTCCTTCTCAAAATAGTATCCTTAAAAAGGTTCTCAATGTCTTTAAACGTGCTTACAAACTACGTAAATTCTTAAAAAAAGAAAAATTTGATTACGTTTATAGCTTTATGGAAACAGCAAATTTCCCGACTGCTATGGCTTATCCTAATGCCGCTCTATCAGTTCACTGTAATCCCAAAACATGGAATTCATTTGAATCATTATTGGCAAGGCTAACCTATGGCAGAGCTAAGAATGTTATAGCGGTTTCTGATGATGTCAGTGCTATTTTACGTTCAGATTATGGTCTAAAAAATGTTTCAAGGATTTACAACCCTGTTGATCGTAAAGAAATTCTAGGGCAGGTCGATAAACCCTATCAGCACTCAAAACCTTATATTGTTGCTCTTGGGCGTTATCATGAAATGAAGCGCTATGACTTGCTAATAGATGCTTATGCTCAGAGCAAATTACAAACCGAGTGTGATCTAATTATTGTTGGTGATGGTGAATTGCGTGTTGAGTTGGAAGCACAAATCAAGCGTCTTAACTTGCAGGATAAAGTTCATCTAGCTGGCACACAAAGCAACCCTTTCCCTTATCTTGCTGGTGCAAAATTTCTAGTGCTCTCAAGCCGCACAGAAGCTTTTCCTATGGTGTTGATTGAAGCACTCGCGCTTGAATGCCCTATTGTTGCAACTGACTGCCCTACTGGTCCGCGTGAAATTGTGCGAGAAGGTGAGAATGGTTTATTGGTTGAAAATGAAAATGCCCAAACACTTAGTCAGGGAATGGATAAACTCTATTTTGATGAAAAGTTACTAGAGCATTTCAAGCAAAATGCAGTTTCCTCTATTCAGCATTTGTCAGGGGAAGTGATTGTTAAGGAGTGGTTATCGCTTTAAAAAGTGCCACTTCATCAAACTAATCTTGATGACTCACGGATTCAGGTAATAAATTAATAGTGTTTATCTTGTGCTGTAGCAATTTCACAGATTTAGAAGGAAATAAAACCATCTTAAAAAATGGATAAAAAGGGGGGGGATGGGTAATATAGCTTTCTTTTTATTTCGTGACTCACAAGATGAATAAGCACCTACCATCACCATCCTTTTGGCTTCCCATAAAAAAGCTTTTGCTTGTTTATTTGGGTTTTGTTGTGATTTTCTTCTTAGGTCGGCTCGGATTGTTTGCGCTTTATTATGATCGTATTAGCCAAAGTGGTACTGAATATTGGTGGACATTTTTATATGGATTAAAAATGGATACGATTGTGGCATCCCTATTTTTGTTGATTCCAGCTATCTTGTTATTGCTCTTGCCTAAGGTACTAGCTAAAGCAGGCGCATGGCTAAGTAGAGCTTATCTGCTAGTTTTCTTTTTGCTCGTTATCTATATCGAGAATGCAACATTCCCTTTTTTTGCTGAATTTGATGTGCGCCCCAATGCATTATTTATTGACTATCTTGAATACCCTAAGGAGGTTTTAGGCAATATTTGGGCGAGTTACAAACTGGAAATTTTTATTAGCACGCTCATGTTAATTGCTTTTGCTATCTGGTTTTGGCGTAAAACTAAGGGCTTTTTTATTGATGTTTATGAAGTTGTCTATTGGAAGCGTGCTGCTTTGTTTTTGCCTGTTTTTATTATTTTATTTATTGGTGTGCGCTCATCCTTTAAGCATCGTCCTGCCAATATTTCAGATGCAACTTACACCAATAGCCACCTAGTCAATGAAATTACCAAAAACTCCTTATATGCCATTGCTTATGCTTTTTACACCGAAAAGAAAACCAACTTTGATGTGAAACGCTACGGTAAAATGCCGCTAGATGAAGTGTATAAACGCATGGGAAAGCGACTCGATTTAGACCCTAAACGCTGTCAAATTCCCTTCGCTCGCCCTGTTGCTACCCAATTTAAGCAAGATAAGCCAAAAAATTTGGTGATTTTTGTACAAGAAAGTCTAGGTGCTCAATTTGTGGGCGCGCTTAATGGTGATAAAGGGGAGAAAGGCATAACTCCTAATCTTGATCGTTTGTCGCAACAAGGGCTTTGGTTTAATCAGCTTTATTCTAATGGGACACGTAGTATTCGTGGGCTTGCGGGCTTAGTCGCTGGGTTTTTGCCTGTGCCTGGCAAAGGTGTTTTAAAACGTAATAAATCACAAAAGGATTTTTTTACCGTTGCTCAACTCTTAAAACCCTATGGTTATTACAGCCTGTTTGTATATGGTGGTGAAAAGCGTTTTGATAACATGGCATCATGGTTTTATGGCAATGGTTTTGATGAGATTATTGATGAAGAGAAATTTATAAACCCAAAGTTTCATGGTATTTGGGGAGTGAGTGATGAAGATTTGGTTGAACGTGCTAATAAGGAGTTCGTCAAGCTTTCTAAAAAATCTCAGCCTTTTGTTTCGGTCATGTTTTCAACAAGTAACCATACCCCGTTTGATTTTCCTGAAGGACGCATTGAATTAATTAAAGGTGTAAAGCCACATTCTGTAAAAAATGCTATTAAATTTGCAGACTATGCTATCGGTAAATTTATAGATCAGGCAAAAACAGAAGCCTATTATAAAGATACTATTTTTATTATAGCTGCGGATCATAATGTGCGTGTTTATGGTGATAACTTACTACCCTACACAATGTTTCGCATACCTGGTTTGATTCTTGGGGATGGCGTAGAACCCAAACAAATAGATCGCCTAACTATGCAGCCAGATATATTGGCAACCGCTCTGGAGCTACTGGGGATTGATAATCTTCACTATCCTATTCTCGGTCATAGCATTTATGAAAATCATAAAAAAGATATGTCGCTTATGCAGTTTCATCAAATGTATGGATTGCGAGTGGCAGATAAGATCGCCATTATTCAGCCAGAAAAAGACCCTGTTACCATGAAAATTGTTGATAAAAAGTTAATAGAAGTAGCACATGATACTGAGCTAGAAAAAGATGTATTAGCTTTTGTGATTGGGCTAAATGAGCTTTACCAGAAACAACTATTTAAACCAGTGAGCCCCGCAGATTGTGCTCACTAATATGGGTCAGCAAGAGATGGTGTAATTAATCCACCCCCCCCACACACACAAATGTCATTGAAATAATCTTAACCTTATGATTATTATTCTATAATCATCAGAGTTAACAATGTAAATCCAAGGATCAGTAATGCTAATAGCGAAACATATTTAAAAATATCTATATGAAAATAAATAATACTTATAATAGTGCTAATTTTAAAGAGGAGCACCGA
>JALSLM010000102.1 GCA_026988295.1 Thiotrichaceae bacterium | reverse complement strand
ACCTGCGCCAACTAAATAGACTTCACCGATGGGGTTTTCTTCTTGTTCTTTCATTAATAAGTCATCTAACAGTAAACGGGCTGAAGCATCTTGCCCTGCATAGACTAGTTCGGCAAATGTGCCTTTTAGGGCATTCTCCCAGAATTTTTTGCGTTGCTCTTGCTGAGGGAAGTGTGCTTTTACTTTTTCACGATATTCTTCGGTGATTGCTGCTAAGCGACCGCAAGAAGATGGAATCATGGTTTCTAATTTCATGCGTAATTGACGCGCAAGTATAGGAGATGCACCGCCTGTTGATACTGCAACTGTGACAGGAGAGCGATCAAGAATGGAGGGAAAGATAAAGCTACAAAGATCAGGATTATCAACAACATTGACCATTATATTCGCGTTATCTGAAGCTTTGGCTATTTCAGCATTAACATCTGCATTGTTAGTCGCGGCGACAACTAAAAAAGTACGTATAATATCGCTACTTTGATAATCTCGTTGTAAAATAGTGATCTTGTTTTCATTGCTTAATTGCTTTAAATTATCACTATATTCTTTTGATATAACGGTAATTTTTGCATTTGCATTTAATAGGTTTTCTACTTTACGAGTAGCAATATGTCCACCACCGATGACAAGGCAATGACGATTTTTTAAATCTAAAAAAACAGGAAAATGATTCATTGTATTATTCTTTATTTTTCTTTCGTTTAGGACGAGAAACATACTTAACAATACCTTTCACAATTTCACCGTAGGGTAACTGCTCAATTGAAGAATATTGCTCTAATGCTGCTTGCAGGGTTTTATGGATGTTGGTAACGGTTTGTAGATCTGTTTTTGAATCAGTGCTTGCTATGCTCGGCTCAGTGTGAGAAAGCAATGACTGTAGTGCTAACATGCCACCTGCTTGTACTTGAAGTTCTTTGTTATGTGGCATGGGGCCATCAATGGTTATAACTTTCAGTGAAAAACGGGCATTATTACGCATAGAATTTAACACCGAAGTACAACGTATCAAGGCTTTTTCTGATTGGCAGGCAACACCTTCACGAGTTGCTAATATAAAGGGATGTTTTAAACTACAGTCACAACGACGATTTGTAATTGCTTTCTCAAAAATACAACGATTGGGATTAATTTCATTGTAAGCCGCACGGTATTGATCTTCATCCATAGCTTGTTATGGTTACTTTTCCCATTCCATTGTGACTGTTTCTGGGCGTTTTTCCATTAAAAGTTCTTCTGCCTGTAATTGGTTAGCAGCATGGATCATTTTTACACTAATTCCACCATTCAAGGGAAGTTCAGCGCGCATTTCTCGTGAAAATGCTTTTGCTTCTTTAAACACTTCAAATTCTTTTTGAAAATCAAGGTTTTTTACTACAGGTGTAGGTTGGGTAATTTTAAAAACATAATAAGGCATAGTTTTTCCATTCGTTCAATGATTAGTACGGATATTGTAATTCTCAGGGTATCTTACATAAGTATATCAACTTCTTCTAATAAAGGGGTAGTTAGTGGGAGTAATCGTTTGCGCATGACTACACCGACTGAATCATTACCACTGAAAATAGGTATAAGTGTATGCTCACCCATTTGGGCGAGTACTAGCATGGCATTGATTAAGGGTAAATACTTACTATCTAAGCTATTAATCAATACTTCTAGTTGGTTATTGTCAGGAGTTTTGCAAATTTTGTCAGCATGTTCAATGGCAATATCAATAGATCGAGTACCACGTTTATCTAATCTCAATGTATACAAAGGCAATTTAAAATAGTTACTAATAGCAATAAATAACGATATTACTACATCCTGATCTACAGGTTTTTTTAAAGAAAGTTTAAGCGTCTCTAACCACTTTTGACCGTTTATATTGAGTAGATTGCAAAGAGTTTGAGCATAAATATTGTCATTGATAAGTGGTTCTAACTGCTCTGAAATAGCTAAATAATGTTTTGAAGCTTTAGTTTTTAATGGAATCCGCCGAGGATTAGTATGTAGGAAGCCAATATAAAAAGGATTTTTTCGTTTGGCTCGTGACCAAAGGCTTAATAATTGTTTTTCAGTAATTGAGGCATTGTCTTGCAAGCAGAGTCGCACCATGCCAACAATATTAAGCTGTTTTTCTTCGTAGGGTAGAAACTCCATTAAATATTCCACCAGTTCTTTACCGAGTTTACCGCTTGCAACAGCAGGGTATTCCATCAAACGCATGGCTACTTCTGTGGTTGGGTAAGCCCACCAAGCGCGCTCCCCAATATCGTGAGACATATCAGGTGAATAGACTACAGCAATCACAGCCTCTGGTTCACCAAGCAAGAGCATGTGCTCTAGCGTATTATCGGCATGACCCATGCGAGTCCACCGCTTTAGGAAAACAGGATAACCACCAGGAGAACCTGTTATTTTTAGTGATAAAAACTCACGTACAATTCGTAAATATTGATCATCACGAGTAGTAGGATTAAATACTATTTTAGCTTCACCTTTATCAGTGAGTGCATGAAGAGTCATAGAGCCTTCATTGATCCGAATAGCTTTAAGGTTTTGAGCTAAAAGAACATTAAGACGCAGATTGTCTTCATTGGATAATTCCATATCAAAAATATCTGCTAGTTTAAGAGCATAGTAGTTAGAAGTTTTGGCATTGATTTAACCTACATAATAATTACATGAGATAATCTAGCATGTCTGTTAAGTGTATTAAAGATTAAAGTGTATTTATACTATAACAGCCATACATCCAAAACAAACTTTACACTTTATGGTGTGAGACGATCATATATATCTTCGTTGCTTTCTAAATAGCCAAGTATTGATAATATAAATACTATTACAAACCCATCCCCCCTAGTTTTTAATACTTTTTAGATTTAAACTAAGCACTATGATAAGAAACTTAAAACTACGCTCTATTCTCGGCGAATTTAAAATAGAAGAACACACGATTGTATACCATAAGTTTATGGCACAGCTTTATAACTATTGTCTTAAACAGGGTATGGAACCTGGCAAGATAGTTCCATCGCGCGCCTTTTGTTCTGATGAGAGTCAAGGTTTACCAATTATTTTAATGAGCAAACATTTTGGGGCGTTCCCATTTGATCACGGCTTAGTCGGTGGCATTATGTCACATGGGCGACATGCCCCTCATTCACACCATGGAAAAGATTTAGTCATACTCCAAGCAAGTCATGTGGGTTATGAGCCACAAACACAGCGCTTTGGGCGCTATCGACGATTACAAACAGAAGATCAGCACTTCTCACCTAATTGTGGAAAAATTCATGACACGCTTGAATGGTATTTAAATGAATATGAATTTGCTCAGGAAAATATACTATTTCATGAAGAATACGGTGAATACTTCATCACTATTGATAAGCTACTCTTAGAGCAGAACTATGAGGAAGGTCTCTTTCTTGATCTAAAAAAGCTTATTAAACATGATGAGGAAACAGGTGAGATGGTTAGACCAACGAAGATACTTAGTACTTCTCGTGTTTATCTCGCAACTGAACAATTGGTTGATTTTTTACAGATGCAAGAATGTAGTCTGTCTCATAATGAATCTCAACCATTGGGTAAGTGCTTGCAGCCTTCAATGTTTGAATTTAAAAGAGAACAATCACAGTTCAATCAAATGCTTTTGAATTTGCATGAATTTATGCCTTGGGTTGTAACATCAGGAAACCCCATGCTTAGCGCGGCTGAAATCAATGTTCAAATTGAATTTGATCATGCTTATCGTAGCATTGTGAGAGAAGAGAGTTATCATGGCAGAAACTTGATTTATATTTCTGGGTTAAATATTGATTATTCTCCGTTTACTGGACAGCATTTCCCTAATAGTATGTTTGTACCTTGGGCGGCATATATTCAAAATGAGAGTGGCACACACTATATTCTTGAGCAAGATGAGTTATATCAAGTTTTAATGGAGTGTTCAGATATAAATGAAGATCAGGTCAACCTAGACGATATGATCTGGGATTAATTAAATTGACAGTACATCCTGCGCCGTAGTGACCTCACGGATTCAGGTACATAAGAACGTAATAAAAAAAGGATAATAAAATGCAATTTAAAGACATAATGGTTTATATCGATGATGGGGCATCTAATGAAGAACGAATTAAAGCATCGTTATCTCTTGCCAAAGCGCATAATGCAAGACTTACTGGTGTTACTATGGCATCCATTGAGCCTGAGCATCTCAAAGTTTCTGATAAGAAAACACTGGCGATAATGTGTGAGCAGGAAGCTTACAAACGGGTTGAGTACTTTGCCGATAAAGCTCAGGCTGAAGGTCTTGAGGTGGCTACCAGTGTTGTCAAAGGTAGTGATAGCAGTGCCTCAAAAAAATTGGCACAATTTGCCCGCAATTTTGATTTAATTATGCTTCGACAGGCAAACCCCAAATACAAAAATGCTGATTTGGTAAAAGAGTTAGCTAGACAAGTATTATTGCTCAGTGGTCGCCCTGTTTTCTTTATGCCATATATTGGCGCACATCGAATCCCCTGTAAAAAAGCCATGATTGCTTGGGATGGTACACCCGCTGCGACTCGTGCAGTGCATGATGTTTTACCGATGCTTGAGTGCATCGAAGAAGTCATTATTTTAGTCGTGCAAGAGGGCAAGGATAAAACGGCCAAAGGTGAACTCTTGGCAGATGATCTCGCCGCACATTTGGCTCGTCACGGGGTTAATGCAAAGGTCAGGCGTGTAACAACAGGTTCTTTTGATGTACCTACTGTTATTTTAAATCAAATTTCTGAAAATGATATTGATCTGTTAGTGATGGGTGGCTATGGCACTCCTAGCCTCAAACAGAAGTTATTTGGTGGTGTCACTCGTACCTTATTATCAACCATGATAGTGCCTGTTGTGATGTCGCATTAGGTCGCAACTATGCAAAAAATATCTAAAAAAGGGGGGGGATGGGTTTTAACTAAAAAAAACCTGCTTCAAGTAAAAAATGGTTTACTCGATACGGCTCGTATCAAGCTATCACCCAATCATGATGAGCGTCCTGATGAAACCGATATTAGCCTGATTGTTATTCACAATATTAGCTTGCCTCCAAGTGAGTTTGGCGGCAAAGGGATTGATCAACTCTTTACCAATACGCTGGATAAAAATGAGCATCCTTTTTATAAAGAGATTCACGAGTTGCGTGTATCAAGTCATCTACTGATTCGACGTGATGGTGAAATTGTTCAATATGTTCCTTTTCATAAACGTGCTTGGCATGCAGGTATTTCTGAATTTTTAGGACGAGATGTGTGCAATGATTTTTCCATCGGTATTGAGATGGAAGGCACAGATTTTGAAGCATTCAAAGATGAACAATATCAATCTTTATTGCTTGTTATAAAAAGTTTATTAGCACATTACCCCCATTTATCTAATAGCGCGATAACTGGGCATGAGCATATTGCACCAGGGCGAAAAACAGACCCCGGACCCTTTTTTGACTGGGCAAGATTATCAACAACATTGCAAGCAAATCTACCAGCAAAAGGATGTAGAGCATGACTAAAACGACGACTATTGATTTTCTCAGACACGGCGAACCCGTTGGAGGAGTGATGTATCGTGGTGGTGGCACTGATCATCCACTCAGTGATACTGGTTGGGTGCAAATGAAACAAAGCGTACAGAAAAATCCCGCAAACTGGTCTGCGATTGTTTCATCACCTATGTTGCGGTGTAAAGACTTTGCAAATTATTTAGCAAATCAAAAAAGCTTGCCGATAGAAATTATAGAGAATCTTCGAGAAGCAGGCTATGGGAGCTGGGAAGGTCGAACACCTGATGAGATTAGGGCAGATTCTGCGCAAGAATACTGGCAGTTTATCGCTGATCCTGTTAATTCAAGACCAGAAAATGCTGAGCCACTTGATGTTTTCACCCAGCGTATCAAAGAAGTATTAATGCAAGTGTTAAAGGACTATGAGGGGCAGCATATTTTATTGGTGGCTCATGGCGCAGTGAGTCGAGCAATTTTAGGCGTGATTTTAGACTTCCCACTTGCAAGTCAGCAGTTAATAGAAATACCTTTTGCAGGGATGTTTAGAGTAAGCAAAGATAGGAAAGGTTTACGTATACATCATTTTTAAAATACGCTATTGGCTAATCTGATTAGAAACACAAATACCAATGAGTAACTGTTTCTCAATACCTGAAAGGGCATCATTTTTTGGCTGTAGTATTTGATAGCGGCAATTGCTTATTGCCCTTTGTTTAGCTTGGTATTCAAGTTGTATCATTTGTGGCGTTTTTACGCTTTCTTCAAAAGGCTCCTGATAGTTGCTCACCACACAGTTACCAATTAATAGTTCAACACTTGGATCATCAGCCATATCAAAAGTCTTGTTGTAGAGCTGTTGACACTGCAATGCAAGTTGATCTTTTGTCATCGTATCAATTAATGCAATAGCGGGACCGTTTTTAATTATTTCTGGTTGAAATTTGTCTTTGTTGGCATTTATATCATCCGTATTATCCATATCATCTGCATTATCACCCATATTGTCGTCTGCATTATCATAAGGTTCTACATCAATAACAGGTATTGCCGAATCAATTGGTTCAACCGTAAGCTCTTCAGCGCTAGGAATATCGAGTTCAAGTTGTTGTGCGTTTTTATCAGTTGATTTTTTTAAAGCATCACCCCAGTGATATTTCATTCCCATATAGACAAGCAGAAAAAATAATATACTGGCAAGTATCAATGTTCTTAAGAGTGGTTTCAGCATGTTTGGCAATCCGTTGCGCTAGTTAAGGCTACTGTTGATTATAGCCCAAGTTTTATTTCCGCCAAGCTTAATTACTTGTCGTTTCATACCTCGCCAACCTTGTAAGCCACCACTGTGAACGATACAAATTGATGATCCTTCAGTAAATTCACCTGTTTTAATTTGTTGCATTAGCTTGAAAGTCATTTTAGAGGTATAAATTGGATCTAATAGAATATTGGTTTTATCGAGCCAGTCAACAACAAAATCAAGGACTTCCTTGTTTAATTTAGCAAAACCTTTAAACCCTGCTGACTCAATTCTATAATTGATATTTGATTTTCCTTCATTTGAAATAAATGTTCTGATACGTTCATTCAATGAATCATCAAGCAAGGCAGAATAAGCTATTCCTATTTGATTAGGCTTCAAACCACAGGCTAAGCCAGCAAATGTTGCCCCTGTTCCACAAGCCGCAACAATATAATCAAATTCTTCTGTTTTATTAATTTCGTGCATCAATTGAGAGCAACTACTTACCGCTAATTGGCTACTACCACCCTCAGGAATAATCAATGAATTAGGGTAACTTTCTTGAAGTTGTGCTAAATAGCTCTTATCGTGTCGCCTCTTATATTCTTTACGATTAACAAATTTTAAGACCATACCTGCACGTTGTGCATCTAGCAAGGTTGGGTTGTTTGAATATTCAGATTCTCCACGAATAATCCCAAGTGTTTCAAACCCCTGTTGATGAGCATAAAGAGCCAAAGCATGAATATGGTTTGAAAAAGCACCTCCAAAGCTTATTAAGTGTGTAATTCCTTGCTCTTTTGCATATTCAAAATTTGCTTTTAATTTGTAATATTTATTACCACTGGCAAGAGGGTGTATTTTATCGACTCGTGCCATATAAAGGTTAACACCTAAGAGATCAGCAACGGGATAAGATACTTTTTCTATTGTTAGTTTCATAAATGTATCGTTGCTTAGGAAGCTGCCTGAGAACTATGAATTAGCTAAAAATCCTAGTACTTATAAAAATGTTTACTTCGTCTGATAATGATTGATAATTAATCATTTTAAAGCCATTCTTCGCAGCTAACTTTTCACTAGTAGGGAGCAACCCAAAGCGCCCAATATTGTGTTAAGGAAAACCTGATTAAGTCGATTAGAGTTTAGTGAAGCTAAAAATCATTAGACTTGATCAGGTTTTCCTTAAGTGTCTTGGTAAGGATAACCCCATCACCTGTGACTATTGCCTTGTCTTGAATGCTTTGGATTGCTCTGAAATCATCAAACCAATATTGATGAACTTCTAGAATAATAACAAAAATAAAACAGAAGAGAAATCTTATGAACTACACAAAATATAAGCTTTTTGCAGGCATTCTATCGCTTATAATAAACATTATATTGCCTACATTTATCTATAATTGCTACAATCAACAAATAGGTACTTGTGATAAAACAGTAATATATAGCTTAATAGCAATCTTATTACTACTTTGGCTAAGTACTCTATTTATAGCTTTACGTGAGTTAGGTGGGTTACTTTTACACTCCATCAAACCAATATCGGATCTTAATTAGGCCTTCCTGAAGGAAAACCTGATTAACTCGATTAGAATTTAGCGCAGAAAAATCTGTCGCTATTTTTCATGAAGTGAGTCATAATAGTCATTCTATTTCAAAATATCTAAAAAAGAGGGGGGGATGGGTATGTACAATATGTACAATATGTACTACAAATCGCTAGTAGTTTTATGTCTTTTATTTTCTAATATTGCCTATGCAAACAATTGGAAGCTAGAAAAAGAAAGTGAAGGTATTCAAGTTTTTACACGAAGTACCTCAGGAAGTGAATTAAAGTCATTTAAAGGTGTTGTAAAAATTCCTGCTCGATTAACATCTATTGCTGCTCTTATTGATGATACTAATGTTTACACTCGTTTATTTCTTAATGCAAAAAGTGCCAAAGAATTAAAGAAAGTGAGCAATATTGCATCCTATAAATATGTAGTAACAGCACTGCCTTGGCCAGCACAGAGTAGGGATTCCATTATCTATTCTGTTCTTAAACAAGATAAAAAAAGTAAAACAATACAAATTACAATGAAAGGTGTTCCAAATTATATTCCCCTAAAAGCAGGCTTAGTACGCATTAAAAAAATGACAGGCCGTTGGTTGCTCATTCCTGAAAAAGGAAGCGTAAAAGTTGTTTATGAAATGAATGTAGACCCTGGTGGAAATTTGCCAAAATGGTTAGTCAATAGTATGTCAGTTGACCTGCCATTTTATACACTAAAAAACCTACGCAGTTTAGTTAAGCAAGCAAAATATCAAAAAGCAAAACGCCCTTTTATAATTGACTAATGGAAGTGGGTTAGGGCGTGTTTTGTAGGTCGGATTAGCGATAGCGTAATCCGACAGACACTAAGAGGCTGTCTGAGTTATCAGACAGCCTCTTAGTACTCCATCATTTATTTCAAGCGAAAACCAGCCCATAGGTCTGGGATATTAATACTAGTGGCTTCCACCGTAACTGTTTGATCAAGCTCAAGATGTTTTTGTAAGCGAATTTTTGGTTCTAGTGCTAAATCAGGCAGAATAAGCGAAGTTTTACGTTCATCATGTATGACTACAATGGCATCACCTTGCCATGCTTTACCATGTTTCTTCTCTTCTTGCTTTAGGTATAAAAGCGTCCAGTGCTGATTTGAACTACGTTCTGCCTTACGCGCCGCTAGTGAGCCCTCATCAGCAAGACCGATACGTTCAAGCAATGCTTCGTGTTCAATATTAATGGATGGTGCTTCATCAGAGTCAGCCTGAGTTAAAAAAGCACGCAGTTGTTGATGCACAAATAAATCCAGATAACGTCGCATGGGGCTGGTTACACGCGTGTAGCAAGGCAAACCTAAACCAAAATGTGGCTCGGCTTGAGTAGTATGGCGTGATGCCTTAAAACAACGTCGATAAGCATAATGCTCAGAAGGTTTCTTAGGGTATTGTATCTCTTCAGGCTCTGGCTGTTGAGCAAAGGGAATAGGGATGTTGTTCTTCATTGCAAACAGCGCAATGGCTTCACCCGCTGCGAGCATACACTCAGTTACAAGCTGACGACTACCGCCTCGGCTGTATGGATGTATAGATATTTCACCCTCTTTGTTCACTTTAATATTAACTTCAGGCAGTTCTAACATAGCCGCATTATTTTTCACGCGACGCTGATAATAATAATCAGTGACTTTCTTTAGTTCAGAAAAAGTGCCATCAAGTTCGTTATCAGCATCATCATAGCTTGTGCGGGTAACCTTAATCAAAGAAAAACAGACATCTATATCTTCAAGTTTGCCACTCTCAGTAATGGTAAAACCAATTGAAAGAGCAGGGCTTTGCTCATGCAAACCAAGCCCTAATTGTGCCGTAATATCAGGTGGTAGCATGTGTATAACCCGTTCAGGCAAATAAACATTGCTACCGCGTGAACGAGCTTCAATATCTAGCTCAGAATCAGGTGCCACGATGGATGAAACATCAGCAATATGCACCCACAAACGATCACCATCAAGTGAAATCGCATCATCAGGGTCCGTATTACCAACATCATCAATAGCCCATGCCTGCAAATGTTGCAAATCACGGCGTTCTGTTTCAATCGCTTGTGGAATTGGTAGTTGAGGGTCAGACATATTAACCCCCAAGCGTCGTGGCCAAGGGTTATATTGCTCATTCCAATAAGCCAGTTTTAGCAATAGGGCATGAGCCGCTTCCTTAGTTTCTGAAATACCAATGGTTTTAAGAATACGACTGTTTTCACGCTCACCACAGGCAAGCTGTTCAACCTCAACCAAATGAGTATGATCCGCTTCTTCTATTTTTGCCGTTTTAATCCGCTCAATGAGAGAATCCCACGCCTCTTTTTGATTACGTTTAGCATCCCGTTTCTGTTTTTCTGCATGAATAATATCTAAAGGGCGCGCCTTAATTTGCTCACTCCCATCATCATTTATCTCAAGCTCAAAATAGAGATCATCCACTACCAGCATCCAACTAGACCAAGCCGTTTGTGGCGTAAACTCCCCATATAAAAACTCAGACAAATCACTCAATGAAACAGCCTCATCTTCAAGCAGAGCAAGAGTTTCATCCAAAGTATCCAAAGACTCAGGGCACTCTAAATTCAAACTAGAAACATCCTTAACAGGACCAGGGTGTAATAGCTTTATATCCTTATCACGAACACGCTTAGTTGTTTTAAAGAAAATAATATCAATTTTATCACTAACTTCGTTTACAACAGCTGGCTTACTCTTGTAATAAACAAGCGCACCTTTTTGGATTTTTGACATATTTTTTATATTCCTAAATTATTCCTGAATCCGTGAGG
>JALSLM010000101.1 GCA_026988295.1 Thiotrichaceae bacterium | reverse complement strand
ATTTTTAGCTTGCCAAATCTGCCGATATTTTCCATGAAGATCGACGCAATAGAATAACTATTACGACTCACTTCATGAAAAATAGCGACAGATTTTTCTGCGCTAAATTCTAATCGACTTAATCAGGCTTTCCTTAAGGAGCTCCTGATCAGGTTTTTCCTCAATAAGGCGCATAACGATGAGCGTTTATCTCTGTTTTGTTGACAGAGTACAACAAACTATAAGATTATTGCTTAAATTGAATAGTTACGAGAACAAACTTGATGTTATTACCTGTAAATGATTTGGAAAAAGCTCTGCATAAAGCAGCTGCTGATAATACTCAAGCTCCTGCATTTTATGAGGAGCTGATGGAATCGAAGGTGTTTATTTTAGGCAAGCCTGAAGAAAACCCTGATTCGGGCAAATTTACTTTAGAAGAAGAGCAGGCTTTGATTATTCAGCACTGGGAACGTGAAACTGATAAAAGCCCTGTTGTTCCTTTTTTTACCTCATTGCAAATGTTACAACAAGCAATTAATGATGATGAGCCTTATCTTGAGCTTCCTACCGCTTCATTGTTTCAATTAACGATGGGTGCGCCATTGGTGTTAAATCCAAACTCAGAGTTTGGTATGGAATTTGAGCCAGAAGATGTTGCTATCTTGCTTGATTCTGATTTATTGGTTAATAGTGAACATATCCTCGATGAGGAGACAGAAGTTCTTCTGGGGATTCCTAGTGAAGTACCCAGTGCTTTTAATACCGTTCTTTCTGACTATTTTGCGAAGCATCCTCAAATTGAATCAGCATATTTGGGTACTATCCAAATACCAGATGATGATGACAAAGAACATTTAATGGTTGGCTTAAAAGGCACTGGTGATTTAGGCAAGATTATTGAAACTGCTATCCAAAAAATCTCATTAGTCGATGATATTGGCTATGAAACAATCGACTTTTATGTAATTGATCAAGATGACCCAGATATTAGTCAGTTTATGATAGACAATATCACACCCTTTTATGTGGCTGAATCAAGAACAGTACATTAAACCTAAATCTGCATTGGACTCACGGATTCAGGTTGATTTGTAGTCGGATTAGTAAAAACTACAGGTTTAACTTGTTATCCAATTAACTGTAAGTTATTTGCCTAATACTTTATGTAGTCGTTTGATCATATCTTTAAATACTTTCGGGCTTGCGGCAACAATGTTGCCTGTTTGCAAGTGTGTATTTCCACCTTGCAAATCACCAATAAGCCCCCCAGCTTCCTGAACTAATAGGCAACCTGCGGCAATATCCCATTCATGTAGTCCAAACTCCCAGAAGCCATCGTAACGACCTGCTGCAACATAGGCAAGGTCAAGTGATGCTGCGCCAGGGCGACGCACTCCAGCGGTGTCGATTATTAAAGCTTTCATGGTTTGAAAGTAGGTGTCAATAATATCAGCCTGATCAGGTCGGTAAGGAACACCAGTGGTTAATAATGCACCACTTAGTGAGAGGCGTTTTGAAACACGCATTCGACGCTTATTTAAAAAAGCACCACCACCGCGTGAAGCGTAGAATAATTCATCCTTGATAGGATCATAGATTACAGCTTGATCAAGTTTACCGTCTTTTTTAAGGGCAATAGATACTGCATAATGTGGAATTCCATAGAGATAGTTGGTTGTTCCATCTAATGGGTCAATAATCCATTCATACTTGATGCCTTGGGCATCTGCTTTGCCTTCGTGTGTTCCAGTTTCTTCACCTAGAAAAGCGTGATCAGGGTAGAATTTTTTAAGTGAGCCAATGATTGTGGCTTCTGCTGCCCGATCAATCTCACTCACAAAATCATTTTTATCCTTGTTTTCAATCTGTAACTGGTCGATTCTATCTGCACTACGGGCGATAATGTCGCCAGCTTCATAGGCGGCTTTAATAGCCATATTGAGCATTGGGTTCATGGGGGCCTCTTTTGATTGGTTTAACAAGAAATATTAAGCGGCAGGATTCTAACAGAAAATGCATATAAGAAATACATTAGAGAATATTAGAGTTGTATTAATTCATACTTCACACCCAGGAAATATTGGTTCGGCAGCGCGCGCCATGAAAACGATGGGTTTATCAGAGCTTTATTTGGTTAAACCAAAATCATTTCCTGATGAGCAAGCAATTGTTATGTCATCCAGCGCAAAAGATATATTAGATAGGGCAGTTGTGGTTGATACAATGGAGGAAGCTATCGCCGACTGTCAGCTTGTGGTGGGAGCTAGTGCAAGACATGAGCGTACACTTAGTTGGGATATTCAAGATTCTCGTGATTGTGGTGAACTATTAGTTCAACAGGCTAATTTGAATAAAGTAGCGGTAGTTTTTGGGCGAGAGAGTTCAGGTCTGAGTAATGATGAATTAGCTCTTTGCCAGCATTTACTACATATACCTGCAAACCCTGAATATAGCTCGCTTAATGTAGCATCTGCGGTACAGATTATAAGTTATGAATGCCGTATGGCGTGGTTAGCCCAAGAAAAAATTCAGCAATTGCCGAGTGCCTCTGATACACAAAATAATATTATTACAGCAAGTGATATGGAGGGTTATTACAAGCACCTCGAAATGACAATGATAAAGAGTGGTTTCTTAGACCCTGAGAATCCAAAGCATCTTATGACTCGCTTGCGACGCATATATGCTCGCATCCATCTTGATCGCAGTGAGTTAAATATATTGCGTGGCATGTTATCAGCTTTTAATAAGGCATTTCGTGATTAGGAGGCTGTCTGAGAATAGAGAGCCTACTGCGGAAAAGCTGAATTTGACTATATTTTCCCCCAATTTTCGGTGAATAGAAGAACTATTCCCCTCAAATTGGTGAAAAATCTAGCTCAAATCAGCTTCCCCTCGCTACGACTCCTATTCTCGGACAGCCTCCTAAGCTGTTCTTGATTTTCATACTCCAACAATACCTATTTTCTATTTCTCTACTATAGTTAGGAATATGCACGAAATAATTTTTTGTCATGATTAAGTCATTTGTATAGGACATGATTAGGACTTAGATTCAAAAATTTGCGTTATTCAATAGGAGACTCAATTCAATGAAAAAAATACCAAGTCAGCTAAAAATGCTTTCACTTGCTACAGTTTTAATATGTTCATTTAGCTCAATAGCACTCGCTGAAACAGAAATCCAATGGTGGCACGCTATGGGTGGTGTAAATGGCGAGCGTGTTGATAAAATCGCTAAAGATTTTAATGCGACTCAAAAAGAATTTAAGGTTGTGCCTGTTAATAAAGGCAACTATACCGAAACTATGACAGCCGCTGTCGCTGCCTTTCGTGCTAAAAAGCAACCTCATATAGTGCAAGTTTTTGAGGTGGGTACAGCTACTATGATGGCTGCTAAGGGCGCGGTTTATCCCGTTGAAGATGTGATGAAAGATGCAGGTGTGGCATTTGATAAGTCAGATTATTTGCCTGCTGTTATTAGTTATTATCAGCAACCTGACGGAAAATTATTATCAATGCCTTTTAATAGCTCTACGCCCGTTATGTGGTACAACAAAGATGCGTTTAAGAAAGCAGGTATTGATAAAGTCCCTGAAACTTGGACTGAAGTTGAAGCAGCTTCTAAAAAGCTACAGGCTTCAGGTATGAAGTGTGGCTTTAGTTTTGGTTGGCAATCTTGGGTGATGATCGAAAATTTTAATGCTTGGCATAATCTACCATCTGGTACGAAAGAAAATGGTTTTGCAGGTTTGGATACGGAGCTTAACTTCAATAGTGATGCTGTTATCAGCATGATGGCTAAGATTGGTGAGTGGCAAAAGAGTAAGATTTTTGATTACGGTGGACGACGTGGTGATAGCTTACCCAAGTTTGTGAATGGTGAATGTGGCATGTGGCTTAACTCATCCGCTTACTATGGCTCAATTAAGAAGCAGGCTAAGTTTGCTTTTGGTCAAGCTATGTTGCCGTTTAATCCTAAGTTAATTAAAAAACCTCAGAATTCTATTATTGGTGGTGCAACACTTTGGACGCTTAAAGGGCATGATAAGGCTGATTACAAAGGTGTTGCCTTGTTTATGAAATACTTGTCTTCACCAGAAGTACAATCTTGGTGGCATCAAGAAACAGGTTATGTGCCAATCACGACTGCTGCTTATGAGCTAAGCAAGAAGAATGGCTTTTATGAAAGCAATCCTGGCACTGATACCGCTATCAAACAGTTGAGCTTAAATACACCAACAGCTAATTCTCGTGGTATCCGTTTTGGTAACTTTGTACAAATCCGTGATGTAATCAACGAAGAAATGGAAGCCATTTGGAATGGTAGCAAAAGTGCTAAAGAGGCTATGGATACGGCAGTACAGCGTGGTAACAAGTTGCTTCGTAAGTTTGAGAAAGCAAATAAGTAATGCATAGCAATAGTAATCTACAGCTAAAAATATCTAAAAAAAGGGGGGGATGGGTATTAATTAATCTACATAACCCATCCCCCCTTGTTTTTGCATATTTTTTATTATCTTATGCTTAAACAGGTACATTTTAAATCTTCCGCGCTACCTTATATGCTGGTTGCGCCTCAAATTATTATTACGCTGGTTTTCTTTATGTGGCCAGCGAGTCAGGCAATCTATCAATCTCTTTTGATTGAAGATGCCTTTGGCTTGAGTTCTCAATTCGTCTGGTTTGATAATTTTAAAGAACTTTTTGAAGATGATAGATATATTAAAACCTTTGGCAGAACGCTATTTTTCTCTGCTATGGTTGCAATGCTATCGCTGAGTGTATCACTGGTTCTCGCGGCAATGGCAGATCGTGTTATTCGTGGTACAGGAATTTATCGTACCTTATTAATTTGGCCCTATGCTGTTGCTCCTGTGATCGCTGGTGCTTTATGGGTGTTTTTGTTTTATCCCACTACAGGTATTATTTCTACATTCTTAACGAGCATGGGTTATGAATGGAATCATCAGCTTAAAGGCAATCAAGCGATGTTTTTGGTCGTTATTGCGGCTGCTTGGAAACAGATTAGTTACAACTTTCTGTTTTTTCTTGCAGGTATGCAATCAATCCCAAAATCATTGATAGAAGCTGCTGCAATTGATGCTGCTGGCCCTTTGAAACGCTTCTGGACAATTATTTTTCCTCTAATTACACCCACCACTTTCTTCTTGTTGGTGGTTAATATCGTTTATGCCTTTTTTGAAACCTTCGGCATTATTCATGTTGTTACTAAAGGTGGGCCAGCTAATGCCACTGAGATTTTAGTGTTCAAAGTTTATAACGATGGCTTTGTAGGCTTAGATTTAGGTGGTTCTGCGGCACAATCTGTGATTTTAATGATATTAGTTATTGGCATGACAATCTTTCAGTTTAAATTTATTGAGCGTAAGGTGGAATATTGATGAGGAAATCCAGATGATTGAAAACCGCCCCGTGAGTACAGCAGTTTCTCATCTTGTGCTTCTCGCTGGAGTTGCTATTGTGCTATTCCCAATATGGATTACCATTGTGGCTGCATCACATGATGTGGCGAGGCTATTGGAGGTTCCGCTACCTTTGGGGCTTGGTGATCAATTTTTTGAAAATCTAAAACAAGTTGTTAGTACGGGTGTAGAAGGTTCAACACCCATTGGTATCATGCTTTTCAATAGTTTAGTGATGGCACTGATGATAGCTTTTGGAAAAATTACTATTTCACTATTATCTGCCTATGCGATTGTTTATTTTGACTTTCGTTTTCGTATGTTGTTTTTCTGGATGATTTTTCTTACGCTAATGTTGCCTGTAGAAGTTCGTATCCTTCCCACTTATGAAGTGGTAGCTCAGCTAGGTATGTTAGATACTTATTGGGGCTTAACCATACCGTTAATTGCTTCGGCAACAGCCACTTTTATGTTTCGCCAAACCTTTCTTAGTGTCCCTGATGAATTATTGGAAGCTGCGCGTATAGATGGTGCTGGTCCTATGCAGTTCTTCTTCGATATTTTGATCCCTGTTTCGCGTACCAGCATCGCAGCCATGTTTGTTATTTTGTTTATTTATGGCTGGAATCAATATCTCTGGCCACTATTAATTACAACAGACAAAAGCATGGTAACGATTGTTATGTCGATAAAAGGAATGATGGAAGCACTCGAAGAAACACCCAAATGGCATCATATTATGATGACTGCTTTACTCGCTATGATTCCACCTGTGCTGGTAGTTATTGGTATGCAAAAGCTGTTTGTAAAAGGACTAACGGAGACTGAGAAATGAGTCACATCCTTTTAAAAGGAGTTGAAAAAATATACCCCAATGGCTATCAGGCCATTCATGGTGTTGACCTAGAAATAGAAGAGGGTGAGTTTATTGTTTTGGTCGGTCCATCTGGTTGTGGAAAATCTACGCTATTACGCATGGTTGCAGGCTTAGAGACTATTACAAGTGGTGAAGTTCATATAGCAGGTCGTAAGGTCAATGATTTAGAGCCTTCACAGCGTGATATTGCTATGGTCTTTCAAAATTATGCACTTTACCCGCACATGACTGTTTATAAAAATATGGCCTATGGATTAAAAAATTTGGGCACAGCAAAGGATGAGATAAATAGACGTGTGGGTGATGTTGCTAAGCTTTTAGAGCTTGAAGATCTAATGCAACGTAAACCTAAGCAACTTTCTGGTGGTCAGCGTCAACGAGTGGCAATGGGGCGCGCAATTGTACGCAAACCGGCCGCATTTTTATTCGATGAACCTCTTTCTAATTTGGATGCCAAGTTACGTGTACAAATGCGTTTAGTCATCAAAAATTTGCAAGCACGACTTGGAACAACGACACTTTATGTAACCCATGATCAAGTCGAGGCGATGACTATGGCTGATAGGCTTCTTGTGCTGAATGCTGGAATAGTCGAACAAATAGGTACACCAATGGATCTTTATGAAAGGCCTCAAACACGTTTTGTTGCGGGTTTTATTGGTTCACCTGCAATGAATTTTGTTGAAGTAAAGCTTTCAGATGATGGCTCAAAATTTCATATAGGAGACAATGCACTTCCTTTAAATAAAGCTCTGGATACAAGTCAATCAGAAATCACCTTCGGTTTCCGCCCTGAACATTTAGTGCTTGATGATCATGGAATAATTCCACTAAAAATTGCGTTAATAGAGCATCTTGGTGCAGAATCAATTATTCATGCTAAACTGAATAATAGTGATGATAAAAGTAGCAATGCAATCACTTTGCGCTTAAATGGACATACTAAAGAACAAAATGGCAATATTGTGAGAGCATCGATAGCACCTGAGCACTATCATTTTTTTAATCAGAAAAGTGGTCATCGAATAAGGAGCTAAAATCAAATCAAAGGAGAATGTAGTGAAAACAATAAAAGAGATGGCAGATAAAAAGTAGGTGCGCTGGTAGTTTTAGATGCTGATAAAGTTAAAGGGATTATAACTGAGCAAGACTTTACTCGAAGGATTAGATTAAAAGATCTTAATAGAGAAAAAACTTCTGTAAGCGATGTTATGACCAAGCGCATTGCCTGTATTCAACCCGAGCAAAAAACTAGTGAAGGTTTGGCAATTATGACTGAAAAATGTGTTTGCCATTTGCTAGTTATAGAAAATGGTGAGTCGATAGGTTTGATTTCTATTGGTGATCTTGTGAAAGAAGTTATATCCGAGCAAGAATTTATAATTTCACGGCTTGAGCATTATATTCATACCTGAATCCGTGAGGTCATAGTTAAATCTGTGTTTTGTAGGTCGGATTAGCGGTAGCGTAATCCGACAAACTGCGGAAATTTATTGAGTTACGATACGCTAATCCGATGTTTCTTTTACATAGCTTTTATTTTCTCTAATTGTTGCTCAAGCTGTTGAAAAGCTGCTTTTTGCTCTTCAGCCTGTTGTCGCACTTGATTGACGACGTTTTCTGGTGCTTTGTCCGTGAAGTTGGGGTTATTTAAACGGCCTTCAAGCCCGCTAAGCCCTTTCTGGATTTTTTCGATTTCTTTGTTTAAGCGTGCCATTTCAGCATCTTTGTCAATCAATCCAGCGAGTGGAATTAGAATATTCATTTCACCACATAATGCAGTGGCAGAATCGGGGGCATCTTTATCTTCTTGCAGCCATTGTGCTGATTCTATTTTTGCGAGCGAATTGATAAAAATATCGTTATTTTCAAAACGTGCTTTATCTGATTCTGTCCAGTTTTGAAGAAGAATAGGGAGCGGTTTACTCGGTGGAATATCCATTTCTGAACGGATTTTACGGATACCCACAATAAAGTTTTTAACCCATTCTAAATCTTCGTCTGCTGTCTTATCAATCAAGGTAGCATCTGCAACAGGGTAGGCTTGCAACATGATAGTGTCATCGCTATTGCCTACCAATGGCTTAATGGTCTGCCAAATTTCTTCTGTAATATACGGCATGATTGGGTGTTGTAAACGTAGGATTGTTTCAAATACGCGCACCAATGTTTGGCGTGTGCCACGTTTGGCTTCGTCGCTGCCGTTATCGTTAAATAATATGGGTTTTGATAGCTCTAAATACCAATCGCAATATTCGCCCCATGTGAATTCATAAAGTGCTTTTGCGGCTAGGTCAAAACGGTATTTATCAAAATGCTCAGTCACTTCGGTGGTTACGCTTTGTAGCTTTGATAATATCCAGCGATCAGCCAGTGATAATTCAACTGTATCTGTATCGTTTAAGCCTACGTCTTTATCTTCGGTTTGCATCAACACATAACGCGCGGCATTCCATATTTTATTACAGTAGTTTCGGTTGCCTTCAATGCGTTGCAAATCAAAACGAATATCACGACCATTGGATGCTTGTGAAGCAAAGGTAAAACGAAGAGCATCCGTTCCGTAAGCTGGAATACCATCTGGGAATTGCTTTTTAGTGGCTTTGCGAATTTTCTCAGCCAAATGCGGTTGCATCATATTGCTACTGCGTTTTTCGAGTAAGTCTTCTAAAGATATTCCATCGATAACATCAAGTGGGTCAATCACATTGCCTTTGGACTTGGACATTTTTTGTCCGTCGCTATCACGCACTAATCCGTGCATATAGACTTCTTTAAACGGCACTTCGCCATCCATAAATTTAAGCCCAAACATAATCATGCGCGCAACCCAAAAGAAGATAATGTCGAAACCTGTCACAAGCACATTGGTGGGATACCATGTTTTCAGCTCTTGGGTTTGCTCTGGCCATCCTAGAGTAGAAAAAGGCCATAGCGCAGATGAGAACCATGTGTCGAGCACATCTTCATCTTGTCGTAGTATTACATCACTGCCAAGATTATGTTTTTCGCGTACATCAGACTCAGAGATTCCAACATAAATTTTATCGGATGCATCATCATACCAAGCGGGGATTCTATGTCCCCACCAAAGCTGACGTGAGATACACCAGTCTTGAATATTATTCATCCAGCTAAAGTACATGTTTTTGTAATTGTCTGGCACAAATTTAATACGACCACTTTTTACGGCTTCTATTGCTGGCTCTGCCAACGGCGCAACTTTTACATACCACTGTTCTGTCAGATAAGGTTCTACAATAACGCCAGTGCGTTCACTGCGTGGTGGTTTGAGTTTGTGTGGCTCGATCTTTACGAGTAGACCCTCGGCTTCTAGGTCTTTTAGAATTTGTTTACGCGCTTCAAAACGATCCATTCCTCGATAGGCTTCTGGTGCGTTTTCGTTCATCTCAGCTGATGGCGTAAATAAGTTGATAATTTCCATGTCATGGCGCTGACCGACTTCCCAGTCGTTAAAATCATGCGCTGGGGTGATCTTTACACAACCAGTTCCAAACTCAGGGTCGACATATTCGTCTTCAAGAACAAGAATGGTACGATCTGTCATCGGCACATGAACTTCTTTGCCTAAGAACTGCGTGTAGCGTTCATCGCCAGGGCTTACACAAAGTGCCCCATCGGCTAAAATCGTTTCTGGTCGTGTGGTTGCAATTTCCATGAAACCACTGCCATCAACAAACGGGTATTTAACATGGTGCATAAAACCGTCTTCTTCTTTTTCATTGAGTACTTCAATGTCAGAAAGGGCGGTGTGCAAGACTGGGTCCCAATTTACGAGGCGTTTTCCACGGTAGATTAAACCTTCGTTGTAGAGATTTACAAAGACATCTTTGACAGAATCAGACAAGCCTTCATCCATTGTAAAACGTTCACGCGACCAATCAGGCGAAGCACCTAAGCGGCGCAGTTGTTTGACAATTTGTCCGCCTGATTCTGCTTTCCAATCCCACACACGTTCGACAAACTTTTCTCTGCCTAAATCGTGACGGGTTAGGTTTTGTGCATCGAGCTGACGCTCAACTACCATTTGCGTGGCGATACCTGCGTGGTCCATACCTGGTTGCCATAGAGTGTTATCGCCTTTCATGCGATGATAACGAATCAGTGCATCCATAATGGTATCTTGAAATGCATGACCCATGTGTAATGTTCCCGTGACATTGGGTGGCGGAATCATAATGCAGTAAGGGTTAGCCTGAGAGTTTTCAGAGGGTTTGAAGTAGCCATTGGCTTCCCAAGCTTGATACCAGCGTTGTTCGATGTCTTGTGGTGCGTATGATGTATCCATTTTTAGCCCGTTATTTGCCTGTTGATTGTCTGTTGCATTGTATCTGTTTATATCTTGTTGAATCTACATTGATCTGCAGATTCAAGATTTTTTAAAGCAGGGGAGTATAACGTGATTAAGGATAATAGAACTAGTATTCCTTCAATATTGGTTTGATGGATTCAGGGCAAATTTATAGATACCCATCCCCCCCTGTTTTTACATTTTTTATAATGTAGAGAGTCACAGGGTTTTTAATCGTTTCAAAGCTTGAGAGGGCTTGTTTGGCTGGTAATGAGTTAAATCTGTGTTTTTAGTCAGATTGGTGATAGTGTAATCCGATAAAGTACGATAGTTATTGGGTTAATCTACACTAATGCTAATGCATTGAATTGTAAATTACAGATTTAACCCACTACCTCTGTATGTACAGTAGCTAGCTGAACCCATTAAACACATGTTGATGGAGTACTACTCTATTCTACACTGTATTTTTTAAAAAAGTGTAAAAATAGGGGGGGATGGGTTTATATATCATCCCTTATTATTATTTGTTTTTTTGTGGTTATTTCTACCCTTTGTCTTACTTTTTACTACAATTAGCTTGAGCTTGTTGTTAGTAAATTGTATGTCTTTGATAATTCTTGAGACTCTGGGGAATAAATCAAATGATGAATCGAATTGCTCTTGTTAATATGAAAGGAGGCTGTGGTAAAACCACTATTGCAACCTGTTTAGCGGCGTATTATGCAAATAAGGGTATTAAAACTTCTTTAACTGATTATGATCCACAGGGTTCAAGCATAAACTGGCTTAAACATCGTGGTATTAATAGACCAGCCATTCATGGTATAGATATCGCTTCTCAAAAGAGGCTTGCGAACTTAGCGTGGCAATTACGCCCTCCTCTTGATACAAAAATATCTATTATTGATACCCCTGCAGGAATTGAATCAGAACAATTAAGAAAAATTATTGCACCAAGTGATACAATTTTAATACCAGTCATGCAATCACAAATAGATATTCGAACTGCAACTCGTTTCATAGAGATCCTTTTAGTTCAGGGGAGAGTAAGAGTAACAGGCAAAAATATTGGTATTATTGCTAACCGTGTTTATTCGCATACATCAGCATATAAATCTTTAAAAAAGTTTTTAATGCGATTGGATATCCCCTTGGTTGCAAGGTTACGCAGTGCTCAATGTTACATTAATGCTATTGATAATGGGATAGGGATACATGAGTTGAATGAAGAGCAGGCATTCAAAGAACAATATCAATGGGATAAACTGACTACATGGCTGGAAGAAAAAAAGCCTTTGTGATGATTTTAATTTTCTGATAGGTAATTGTATGTCTATCATAATTTAAGTTCATCAAGATAGTCTATAGTTCACTTTCCTTGGTCTCTACCTCTTTTATTTTTGAAGAATCCCACCAAAGGATTATTATTTTAAGAAGAAAATAAAAGAATATTCCAAAAAAATCAGCTAGCCAATCAAGCATGGAAAATGTTCTGTCGGGTGAGAAGTATTGCAATATCTCAATGCCTGCGCCATAAATCAAAAGTGGTAAACCTTTCCATAACCAAAATGGGTGGCGATCTATTGCCAGATCCATCAAAACGGAAAATCCAAAAAAGACTACAATATGAATGACTTTGTCATTCAAAGAAAGAGTTTGTGGAAACTCTAACTTTTGGGTTGCAACCCAAGCACCGAGTATCATTAAAATGATAACCAGTGTTCGAGTGCTTATTTCAAATGCTGCAATACGTCGTAAGTGACGTACAAGAATGATCAAGTGATGCATTAAATTTGTCTCAAGAATATGGAAGAAAAGCATACTAAATAAATAATATGCAATTTACGTGCAATTTTACCATGTAAATAGGTGATCTTAGGGTTACAATCAGTTAATGGACGTATCACACATATTAGATGAATTAAATAAACCTCAGCGTGAAGCTGTTTCGGCTGAATCAATTCCACAATTAGTACTTGCTGGTGCTGGTAGTGGCAAAACCCGTGTTTTAGTACACCGCATAGCTTGGCTGATTCAGGTTGATCAAGTCTCACCTTTTGCTATTCTTGCAGTGACCTTTACCAATAAAGCTGCCACAGAAATGCGTGGACGGATTGAAGCTCTACTCGGGTCACCCGTGGGTGGCATGTGGGTGGGGACTTTTCATGGCTTATCCCATCGTCTTTTACGTCGCCATTGGCAAGAAGCTAAATTATCAAAAAACTTTCAAATTCTTGATTCAGATGATCAATTGCGTCTCGTAAAGCGTGTTATGCGTGGTTTACAAATAGATGAAAAGCTTTGGCCAGCGAAACAGTCACAATGGTTTATCAATAAACGTAAAGAAGAAGGTGAACGCTCAGCCCATATTGAAGATAAAGGAGACCCTACTACACGTCAACTTGTTGATATTTATAAGCACTATGAAGAAGCTTGTGAACGATCCGGTGTTATTGATTTTGCTGAATTATTATTGCGTTCTTTAGAATTATTACGTGATAATCCTGAGTTATTGCAACATTACCAAACACGCTTTCAGCATATTTTGGTGGATGAGTTTCAAGATACAAATACCTTGCAGTATGCTTGGATTCGTTTAATCGCAGGTAATAAAATTCCTCCTTTTGTGGTGGGTGATGATGATCAATCTATCTATGGTTGGCGTGGTGCAAAAATTAAACACATTCAGGATTTTTCAAAAGACTTTCCTGAAACTAAAGTTATAAAACTAGAACAAAATTATCGTTCAACTGGAAATATCCTTAAAGCAGCAAATGCTGTTATAGAAAATAATGAAGGTCGCTTAGGTAAAAATCTTTGGACTGCTGATGGTGAAGGCGAGCCGATACATTTATATGCAGCTTATAATGAAACTGAAGAAGCTAGCTATGTCGCATCACGAATTCAACAATGGGTAAGCCACGGTAATTCTCATAAAGATATTGCGATACTTTATCGTTCTAATGCGCAATCTCGCGTATTTGAAAGCACACTTAATGAAAATGGGATTGCTTATCGAGTTTATGGTGGTCAGCGTTTCTTTGATCGGGCTGAGATTAAGGATGCACTTGCCTATCTGCGTTTAACAGCTAATCGCCAAGATGATCCATCATTTGAGCGTGTTATTAATCAACCAACTCGTGGTATCGGTGATAAAACGGTGGGGGTTATTCGTGAACATGCTCGCAATACTGGTATTTGTCTTTGGCAAGCTGCACTTGAATTACTTTATAACTCAGCGTTTACTGCGCGGGCAGCAACAGCCATTGGTGGATTTGTTGAGTTGATAAACTCTATGGCATCAGATATCAGTGATCTACCGCTTGAAGAACAGGTCGAGCATGTTATTGAACACTCTAAATTAAAAGATCATTATCTTAAAAAAGATAAAGGTGATGCTGGGCAGGCACGCATAGAGAACCTTAATGAATTAATATCTGCCGCACAGGGCTTTACTTATAAACCTGATGATGAACATGCGGATATGGATTTTCTTACCGCTTTTCTATCACATGCTTCATTAGAAGCTGGTGAGGGACAAGGGCAAGCGAGTGATGATTGTGTTCAGCTAATGACACTGCATTCAGCTAAAGGCTTAGAATTTCCCTTAGTTTTTCTTGTTGGATTGGAAGAGGGTTTGTTTCCTCATCAAATGTCAAAAGAAGAACCAGGTAGGATGGAAGAGGAACGCCGCCTTTGTTATGTTGGTATCACGCGGGCTGAAAAGCAACTGGTGATATTATATGCTGAACAACGTCGCTTATATGGCAATACACTTTATGGAGAGCCTTCTCGTTTTATTGATGAAATACCAGAATCATTGATTGAAGAAATTCGTCCAAAAGTTAAGACTTACAGCAATAATAACTGGCAAGCTGGTTATGAGAGAGAAACAAAGCCAAAGCTTGCAACACGCACTAATGAAACAGGGCTTTCCATTGGGCAACGTGTTTCACATGCAAAATTTGGTGAAGGTCTTATCACTGATGTAGAGGGAGCAGGGCAGCACGCACGAGTACAGGTGAATTTTGACAGTGAAGGGAGTAAATGGTTGGTTTTGAGTTATGCTAATCTGAGTATTTTATAGTAAAACAACATCAAATTGTTCTTGAGTATAAAGATTCTCTGCCTGAAAGCGGATGGGGACACCAATGAATTCCTGTAATTCTGCCAAACTATCTGATTCTTCATCTAATAGGAGGTCAGTAACGTTGAGAGAGGCTAATACTAATAATTCGTGGGCATCAAATTGACGAGATTCTCGTAAAATCTCACGAAATATTTCATAGCAAACAGTTGTTGCTGTTTTTATATAACCACGACCTTCGCAAGTGGGGCAGGATTCACAGAGCACATGTTCGAGTGATTCTCGTGTGCGTTTACGAGTCATTTCAACCAAGCCTAAGCTGGATAGTTGAGTTACAGAAGTTTTGGCTGAATCAGGTTCTAGTGCTTTTTCTAATGCCTTTAGTACTTGTTCTTTATGACTTTTTTCCTGCATATCGATAAAGTCGAGAATGATGATTCCGCCTAGATTGCGCAAGCGAAGTTGACGTGCAATGGTTTGAGCTGCTTCAAGGTTGGTTTTAAAAATAGTTTCTTCAAGGTTTCTATGCCCAACAAAACCACCTGTATTGACATCTATGGTAGTCATGGCTTCTGTTTGATCAATAATTAAGTAACCACCTGATTTTAATTGTACTTTTCGCTTTAAGGATTTTTGGATTTCATCCTCAACATAATACAAATCAAATACAGGTCTATTGCCTGTATAGTGTTCAATTTTTTCAACTAATTCGGGGATAAAAGTCATCGCGAAATTACGCAAGCTAATGTAGGTTTCTCGTGAATCAACTTTAATACTCTGAACATTTTCTGCTATTAGATCTCTTAAAGCGCGTTGCACAAGTGGTAGGTCAGAATAAATCAATTGTGTGTCAGAATGATCGCTTGATACTTTGTCCCATAGCTTGTTTAAAAATGCCATATCCGCCGTTAATGCCTCTTCGTCGATACATTCTGCGGCAGTTCTAACGATGTAACCATGTTTTTTTTGGGGTAAAGAATTGCTGCTCTTGTCAGAGTTTCCTTTAGGGTTATCTTTAGAGTCTTTTTCAGAGTCCGTTATTGAGCCATTCAAATGTACTTGACGTGCTTTAGCTATAATTTCTTTTAGACGGAGGCGTTCAACTTCATCTTCAATTTTACTAGAAATACCAATTGTACCTGTATCCGGCATTAGTACAATATAGCGCGAAGGTATTGTCACGTGCATGGTTAGGCGCGCACCTTTTGTTCCTAAAGGGTCTTTTATAACCTGTACTAAAACTTGTTTACCCGCATGTAATAGTTTGGTAATTGGTGGAACTTCAATCTCTTCTCTGGGTATGTCATCATTAGGAATAACCGCTTTTGGAAAGCGTAAGTCAGAGGCGTGTAAAAAAGCGGCTCTTTCCTGTCCTATGTCGATAAAGGCAGCTTCCATGCCTGGTAGAACTCGACTAACTGTGCCTTTGTAGATGTTGCCAACAATACCTTGATTGGAATTACGTTCAATCATAATTTCTTGAAGAATGCCATTTTCAAGAAAGGCGACGCGTGATTCTTGTGGGGTTATGTTTATTAGTATTTCTGCACTCATTTACTTTTTACTCATTGCTTAGATGTCATCTCTTAATAACAGAAATACCAAACTTTGCTAATAATTGGCTAGTTTCAAATAGAGGTAAACCCATTATGCCAGAATAAGAGCCTTCAATGCGTTTAATAAAACTTGCTCCCAAGCCTTGTATGGCATAAGCACCAGCTTTATCTTGTGGTTCACCAGTTTTCCAGTATGCAAGTATTTCTTCAGTAGTTATTTGATAAAATAATACATAATTACGGTTTAGTACTAATTTTGTTTTGCCTGCATGGGTGATGGCAACAGCTGTCAATATCTCATGCCATTGTCCAGACATTTTTGAGAGCATTGATAAAGCATGTTGGTAGTTTCTGGGTTTTAACAAAAGCTCCCCGTCAAGCACTCCTAGAGTATCAGAGCCTAATACGGGAATCTGTGCATTTTTTACTGCGCAAGATTTTTCTTTTGCAAGTCTTTTGACTAGTGTTTCTGGTGTTTCATGGGGGAGTCTGCTCTCATCAATATTTACAGCTTGCACTTGGTAGCTGATACCAATTTGAGATAATAATTCAGCACGACGGGGTGATGCAGAAGCGAGGATAATGTCATTCATAAGCCGAATTATCCAGCTCTATGATAGGGGTGGTTTTCAGTAATGGTGTAAGCACGGTAAAGCTGTTCAGCTAAGATAACTCGAACCAAGGGATGTGGAAAAGTGAGACTGGATAGAGACCATTTTTCTTGTGCAAGTTGCAATAAATCTGAGCTTAGACCATCTGGTCCACCAACTAATAAAGCAATATCTTGTCCACTCATCATCCAATCTTGCAAACGGATTGCGAGTTTTTCAGTGCTCCATGATTGACCTTTTACATCCAGTGCTACTACGCGACAATTTGATGGAATAGCAGACTTTAACTTGTTTGCTTCTTTTAGTTTAATTGATTGTACATTGCTATTCTTACCGCGTTTTTCAGCTGGAATCTCAAGCAGATGCAACGAGCATTTGGCTGGCATACGGTGACTATATTCCTGATAAGCTTTATTTACCCAGTCAGGCATCTTGGTTCCAATGGCAAGTAGATAGATTTTCATGGCGGTGGGTTGTTTAAACTTGTATTTGCTTGAGTCAGTATAGGAAAACCTGATTAAGTCGATTAGAGTCTAGCGAAGCTAAAAATAATTGGGCTTGATCAGGGTTTTCTATAGTAAAATGTTTGTTTTTAGTTTGCACATTTTTGAGCTTGTGCAATAGCATTACCAATATAATTGGCTGGTGTCATTGCAAGTAATAGTTTTTTTGCATCATCAGGGATTTCTAAAGTTTGAATAAACTCCGACATGATTTCAGCATTAATACGTTGACCTCGTGTTAGCTCCTTTAGTTTCTCATAGGGTTTTTCAATGCCATAACGTCTCATCACTGTTTGTATGGGTTCGGCTAATACTTCCCAGTTATTATCAAGGTCTGCTGCAATAGCTTCTTTGCTAACTTCAAGTTTTGAGATACCTTTTAGAGTTGATTGAATGGCAATGCTGGTATGTCCTAGTCCGACACCTAGTGTTCTTAATACGGTTGAATCAGTGAGGTCACGTTGCCAGCGAGAAATCGGTAGTTTTTGTGATAAATGCCCCATCACGGCATTTGCTATTCCCATATTTCCTTCGGCATTTTCAAAGTCGATGGGGTTTACTTTATGTGGCATGGTGGAGGAGCCAACTTCACCTGCAATAACTTTTTGCTTGAAGTAGCCAATAGAGATGTATGACCAGATATCACGACAGAAATCAATAACAATGGTATTGTGACGTGCAACTGCATCAAATAACTCTGCTATGTAATCGTGTGGCTCAATTTGAATAGTATATGGGTTCCATACTATGTTGAGTGATTCTACAAAGTCTTTGGCAAACTTTTCCCAGTCTAAATCAGGGTAGGCACTAAGATGTGCATTGTAATTACCAACTGCACCGTTAATTTTTCCCATAATTTCTATATTTGTAATTTGCTTTTGTTGGCGTTGTAGGCGATAAACGATATTTGCCATTTCTTTGCCTAATGTAGAAGGAGATGCAGGTTGACCATGTGTACGACACAATAGTGGGATTTCTGCGTAATCTTTTGCTAAGCCCGTGATTGCATCAATTAGTTGCTGTATTTCTGGGAGTAGAACTTCATCACGACCACCTTTTAACATGAGCGCATGTGAGAGGTTGTTAATGTCTTCAGATGTACAAGCAAAATGGATAAACTCAGTGACTGCATTGAGTTCACTGTTATCTGCAATTTTTTCTTTTAGGTAATACTCAACTGCTTTCACATCATGATTTGTGGTGCGTTCAATATCTTTTATTCGTTGCGCATCATTTTCATTGAAGTTTTCTAGAATACTTTCAAGTGCTTGATTTGCATTGTCTGAAAAACTAGGAACTTCTTCTATTTTAGGATGATTGGCAAGTGCTTGTAGCCAGCGTATTTCGACCAGAACTCGGTGTTTAATTAATCCGTATTCACTAAAATACTGGCGTAAGTTGCTGGTTTTGTTTGCGTAACGACCATCAACGGGGGAAAGGGCAGTGAGAGCAGAAAGTTTCATAATTATGAGTTGTGCTATTAAAAAAGCATGAAGTATAACTGAAGTCCATTTGCTTACAACTGCATCTTTCATTGGAATGCGCTCCTGAAAAAAATCGACAATTATTTCAAGAACTGGAAAATATTATGAAATTAATTCTATTAGGTGCTCCTGGCGCAGGTAAAGGCACTGTTGCAAAACTATTAACTAAGATTGATGGTTCTGTGCAAATATCAACAGGTGACATTTTACGCGGTGCTGTAAATGCGGGTACTGACTTAGGTAAAGAAGCAAAAAGTTTTATGGATGCAGGTGATCTTGTTCCTGACGCGTTAATCATGAATATCATGGGTGAGCGTTTGTTGGAAGATGATTGTAAGAATGGTTTCTTACTAGATGGCTTTCCGCGTATTATTCCTCAAGCTGAAGCACTTGACGTTTTGCTAGAAAAAATTGGTGTAGAGCTTGATTTTGTGGTAAGCCTTGATGTGCCTCGTGATGTTATTTACGATCGTTTAACTACACGTCGTACTTGTGAGAATACAAAATGCCAAGCTATTTATAATGTTAAAAGTATGCCTTCAAAGGTAGAAGGGATTTGTGATAAGTGTGGTAGCAAAACTATCCAACGTGCAGATGAGACAGTTGAAGCGATTAGCAAGCGTCTTGATACTTATGATGAAATGACAGCACCACTTGCTGATTATTATAAGAAAAAAGGGCAGATATTTGAAGTTGTTGCAACATCAAGTGATACTGTTGTTGAAGCTGTTAAAGAAAAACTAGCTAAATAACCTAGGAGGCTGTCCGAGAACTAAGAATTGACTGCAAATCCCACAAATATCATAATCTGAGCTTATCAGATTCGTTAAATAGAGCAATTATTTGCCTCTTTTGATAAGCTCACCTTATAATATTTCTGGCATTTTTGTTTCAATCCTAGTTCTCAGACAGCCTCCTAGGATAAAATTGTAGATACCCATCCCCCCCTGTTTTTTTATCTTTTTTGCAATGCAGAGAGTAACAGAGGGTTCGCAGAGAGCTGTAGAGCCTTAATCATTTCCAAGCTTGAGAGAGATTACTTGGCTGGTAGTGGGTTAAATCTGAGATTTGTAGGTCGGATTAGCGATAGCGTAATCCGACAAAGCACGATAGTTAGTTGGGTTAAGGAAAACCTGATTAAGTTGATTAGAATTTAGCGCAGAAAAATATGTCGCTATTTTTCATGAAGATCGACAGATTTGGCAAGCTAAAAATAATTGGACTTGTTCAGAGGTTCCTTAAGTTACTTAATCTATCAAACCAATATTGATGGAGTACTAAATGTTTACCTCTAAAAATACCCACCTAAGAGTGGGTATTTTTTTATATTTTGAAAACTGCTGTAATAGGTCAATTAAAAGGCTGTTTTTTTTCTTTTGACTTGATCTTTTAAATTAGTTGAGCGAGGATACAGCGGATTTTCTAGGCGGTATTGATGTTTGTTTCACAAGTTATTAATACCAAGGGTTTTAAATTTTCACGTGGAGAACAAGAATCATGTCAGATTCTGATTCAAATACTGTAGATGTGAAGCGTAGGCGCATGTTAATTGCTGCTACGTCTGTTGTGGGGGCTGCTGGTACGGCAGCATTCGCTACACCGCTTCTTATCTCATGGATGCCGAGTGCACGAGCCAAAGCGGCTGGTGCACCAATTGAAGTTAATATCAGTAAGATAGAGCCGGGTCAGTTGGTTCGTGTCATTTGGCGAGGTAAGCCGATTTGGTTGGTTAAGAGAACAGACCAGATGTTAAAAGACTTGCCGAGCAACGATACATTGCTGGTTGATCCTGAGTCTACTGTTGATACTCAACAACCAGAATATACCAAAAACAAGACACGTTCACGTAAGCCTGAAATGCTAGTTTTGATCGGTATTTGTACTCATTTGGGTTGCTCTCCAACTTATCGTCCTGAGGTAGCTCCTGCTGATTTGGGTGCTGATTGGAAAGGTGGTTTCTATTGCCCTTGTCATGGTTCGCGCTTTGACTTAGCAGGTCGTGTATTCAAAAACGTGCCTGCTCCAACCAATTTGGTTGTTCCGCCTCATTTCTACAAGACTGATGATGTATTGCGAATTGGTGAAGATGGAGGTGCTGCATAATGGCTGGAATTAGAACAACAGAAGCAACGGGGCTGTTAGGCTGGGTTGACGAGCGTTTTCCGATTGTTGAAACTTGGGAAGCGCATATGTCTAAGTACTATGCTCCTAAAAACTTTAATGCTTGGTATTATTTTGGTGTTTTAGCAATGCTGGTTTTAGTTATCCAGATTGTTTCAGGTATTTTCCTTACTATGCACTATAAGCCAGATGCTCAAATGGCTTTTGCCTCGGTTGAATACATCATGCGTGATGTACCAGGTGGTTGGTTTATTCGCTATATGCACTCGACAGGTGCTTCAGCCTTTTTTATAGTGGTTTATTTTCACATGTTCCGTGGTTTGATGTACGGTTCATATAAGGGCAAGCGTGAGCTGGTATGGCTGATAGGTATGGCACTTTATCTAGCATTAATGGCAGAAGCCTTTATGGGTTATTTGTTACCTTGGGGGCAGATGTCATTCTGGGGTGCTCAAGTAATTATTAACTTATTTAATACGGTTCCTGTTGTTGGTGATGCTTTGTCGCTCTGGATTCGTGGTGATTTCGTAATATCTGACCCAACTTTAAATCGTTTATTTGCCTTTCATGTTGCTGCAGTTCCACTGATTCTTGTGGCGCTAGTATTTGTTCATATCGTAGCTCTTCATGCAGTTGGTTCTAATAATCCTGATGGTGTTGAGATCAAAAAGCTGACTGATGATAAAGGTATTCCTCTTGATGGTGTTCCTTTTCATCCTTATTACACTGTTCATGATATTCCTGCTATTGCAGTCTTTTTAATGGTGTTTTTTGCAATTATCTTTTTTATGCCAGAAGTGGGTGGTTACTTTTTAGAACATGCTAACTTTGAACCTGCTAATCCTCTGAAGACGCCTGTACATATTGCTCCAGTTTGGTATTTTACGCCATTTTATACGGTTCTTCGTGCTGTAACACTTTCACCTTTTGCGGGTACGTTGGCAATGTTTGGTGCGATTGTGATGTTGTTTTTGTTGCCTTGGATTGATCGTAACCCTATTAAGTCTTGGCGTTACCGTAATACGGCACATATGATGAACTTAGCTATCTTTGGTGCAGTATTTATTATTCTGGGTTATCTAGGTGTAAAACCAGTAACACCTGAATATAAAGAAATGGGTGTGCGGATGACAGAAATTTACTTCCTGTTTTTTGCCGTTCTTTTTGCTCATAGCAATGCGGCTAAGCCAGGTCGTTATATAATATGGTTTGCTGTTTTGGCTGGTGCTGTTTTATTTGTAGATTATGTTCGTTATAATCCCGACGATGCAGTAGCTGCTAAGCAAATAATGTGGCAGTGGGTATGGCCTATTGGTTATTTATCTTTGACTTTGTTGCTACCGTTCTTAATGCGTCCTTGTAATGCTGAGAAACCAGTTCCAGAGAGGGTTACATCATGAGTAATAGTATTCGTAAATGGATATTTGTTTTATTGGTTCCAGCGATGGTTCTGGGTATTCTAGGTAGTGTTGGTGGTGCTGGGCATAGTGTTCCAGTACAAGCAGCTAACATCGATCTCCATGATACTGCTAGTTTGCAACGTGGTGCAAAATACTTTGTAAACTACTGTATGGGTTGCCACTCACTTAAATTCAGTCGTTATAATCGTATGGCTGAAGATATTGGCTTAAATGCTGATAATGGCTTTAGTGAAGATGATGTAGCTACTCTGCTTAAAGAGGACGTGATCTTTACTTATGATGAGTATGGTAAGCAAACAAAGATTGGTGAGTTAATGAAGAATGCCTATTCACCAAAAGCGGCGGCAGAAGCCTTCGGTACAAGCGTTCCCGATCTTTCTTTAACAGGGCGTTCTCGTGGGTCTGATTGGATCTATTCTTATCTTAAAGGTTTTTATCTTGATCCTTCGCGCCCAATGGGAGTGAATAATACGGTCTTTAAAGATGTGGGTATGCCTCATGTATTAGGAAATCTTCAAGGTTGGCAAAAACTTGAACATGCGGCAGAGGGGGAACATCATGGTGCGCCTAAGTTAACAATGGTTAAGCCTGGTAAGCTTTCAGCTGCAGAATATGATAAAGTTGTTCGTGATATAACTAACTTTTTATCTTATGTTAGTGAGCCAGCACAATTATCCCGTTATACCATTGGTATTTTTGTTATATTATTCTTAATACTTTTCTTTGGTGTTTCCTTGCTTCTTGAGAAAGAATACTGGAAAGACATACATTAAGTTGTATAGTTTAGTATAGAATATGGGGCTGCCTTTTATAGGCAGCCTTTTTTCGTTTAGTTTTTTTATGCTTTGTATGTAGCAAAGCATTTTGTTAGGAGTAATTAATGACTTCAGTTGCAAATCGCCGTTCAGTTATGACTTTGTTCACCCTGCCAGATTGTCCACTTTGTCACAGTGTTCGTATTGTATTGGCTGAAAAAGATATTCAGGCTGATATTCTTGAGATGGACCCCAATAATAAGCCAGAAGATTTAGCTGATCTTAATCCCTATAATACCGCTCCTACCTTGGTAGATAGAGATTTGGTTCTTTATGATTCACATGTTATTATGGAATATCTTGATGAGCGTTTTCCACATCCACCATTGATGCCTGTTGATCCGGTTTCTCGTGCGCATACACGTTTGACCTTATTTCGAATAAAGAAAGATTGGTTGTCATTGGTGAGTGACCTTGAAAGTGGTGAGCAAGAACGTATGGATACAGCACGCACAATTTTACGGGAAAGTGTGTTAGCTGCAGCTGAAGTTTTTGCAATAAAGCCCTACTTTTTAAGTAATGATTTCTCTTTAATAGACTGTACGATTGCTCCTATATTATGGCGTTTACCTAAATATGGTATAGATTTACCGAGTGATGGAGAAGCTAAGCCAATTCATGACTATATGGATCGTGTTTTTTCACGTGAATTGTTTCAGGTATCTTTGACACAAGCAGAACTATCAATTAGACCTTAGATTATCGGGATTATTTAAAAAATGCAGTTTTCATCTAATAAATCCTACCTGCTCCGCGCTATTTATGAGTGGATTGTTGATAATGGTGGAACACCTCATGTGGTTATTTTTGCTGATAATCCTAAGGTATCAGTGCCTCAGCATTATGTAGAAAATGGTAAGATTGTTTTGAATATAAGTCCTACTGCTGCTCAAGGTCTGTTGATTGATACTGATGGGATTAGTTTTAGTGCTCGCTTTGGAGGTAAACCTTTTACTATATTCTCACCAATAGGTGCAGTGATGGCATTATATGCCAGTGAAAATAATGAAGGCTTATCTTTTGAACCTGAAGATGATGTTCCTCCAGATAGTCCTACGCTTGAGTCAGTGCCAGATATTTCATCAAAGAAAAAGCCTAGTAAGAAGCGTCCATCACTCAAAGTGGTAAAGTAGTATGAGGCTTTCTATGATTGCAGCCTTGGGTAAAAACCGAGTGATTGGCAATAATAATAAAATGCCTTGGCATCTCCCTGCTGATTTACAGTTTTTTAAAAAAACCACAATGGGTAGTCCAATAATAATGGGTAGGAAGACTTATGACTCTATAGGTCAACCACTTCCAGGTCGGCTGAATATAGTTCTTAGTCGTAATGAAAATTTATTGATAGATGGTTGTATTGTAGTTTCTTCTCTTGAAGAGGCTTTGATAGAAGCTCTGCCCGAAAATACGGATGAAGTATTTATCATTGGTGGTGCTTATCTTTATAATAAATTTATTGAAGATATAGATCGACTTTATCTGACGCTGATAGACGCAAAGTTTATAGGTGATACCTTTTTTCCAGACTATACTCTCTATAACTGGAAGCAAATCCAAAAGAGTAATCATAGTGTTGATGATAAAAATCCCTATGCTTATTCCTTTGTAACGCTAGAACGATTGCGCTAAATAGGAGTTTGACTATGGGGGCATTGCTAATTCTTAATGCTAAAATTGTTAATGAAAATACAATTTTTGATGGCGATATATATATCAGAAATGGTCGAATTGATAAAATAGGCAAAGATTTATCCTCAATGAAGGTTCAACAGGTACTTGATATCAAGGGTAAATATTTATTGCCTGGGATGATAGATGATCAGGTGCATTTTCGAGACCCGGGAATGCCAAAGAAAGGCGATATTTGCTCTGAGTCTCAGGCAGCGGTAGCTGGGGGAGTAACAACCTTCTTCGATATGCCTAATACGATACCAAATGTGCTGGATAGTGATGTTCTTGAAGAAAAAATGAAGTTGGGGGCTGAAAAATCTCTTGCTAATTATTCATTTTATCATGGTGCTTCTAATGATAATCTTGAAGCGATAAAGGCAATAGATCCACTAGCTTGTTGTGGATTGAAGGTTTTCATGGGTGCATCAACGGGAAATATGTTGGTTGATGATGAAGAAACCCTGAATGGGGTGTTTAAACATGCACCTTTACTTGTTGCCACACATTGTGAAGATACTCCAATAATTATTGATAATGAAGAAAACTATCGGCAAATTTATGGTGATGATATTCCTTTTGAGTTGCACCCGAAAATTCGTAGTGAAGAAGCCTGTTATAAATCATCATCATTTGCCATAGAGTTGGCAAAAAATCATGATACCCGTCTTCATGTTTTACATATTTCTACAGCAAAAGAAGCAGAAATGTTTTCTGATGCATCTATTAGTGAAAAACGTATAACAGCTGAAGTATGTTCACATTTTTTGGCTTTTACCGAAGAAGATTATGCTGAAAAAGGCTCTCTTATCAAATGTAATCCTGCCATTAAAACAGAGGTCGATAGGGCAGGTCTATTTCAGGGCTTAATGGACGGTCGTCTTGATATTATTGCTACTGATCACGCTCCTCATACTTGGGATGAAAAGCAGGGAAATTATTTTCAGGCTCCTTCTGGGTTGCCTTTAGTACAATATGTTATGCCTTCTTTGTTGGAGCACTATCAAGATGGAATATTTACGCTTGAGTTTATTGTTGAAAAAACTAGTCATGCTGTTGCGGAGTTATTTAATATAAAAAATCGTGGTTATATTCGAGAAGGGTATTGGGCTGATCTTGTGGTAATGGATACTGAAAACGGAATAACAGCTAGACATAAAGATGTTATTTCAAAATGTGCTTGGACCCCTTTTGATGGTTATCACTTTCGTTCAAGTGTTTATGCAACAGTAGTAAATGGAAACCTAGTTTATATCAATAATAAAATACGCAAAGGAGCTCAAGGTAAAAGGGTTGAGTTTAATCGTGAAAAGTTATCTTGAGGGGGTTCTAACACTTAAGAATAAAAACTCAATAACGTCCCATACTAATTTTTTAGTTAGTCGCTTACTGTGAGCATTTTATCTATCAATATTAGAAAACCCGCATCGACTAGGGTATTATACCCTTCTTAAATTTTCAGCGTTCCTAAGTGCTTAGAATTAAATAGTATTCGTACCTTATTTATTTCTTGGTTTTTAGTTTAATTTCAGGCTTAAGTAATTAATCTCGTCAGGTCGCGCTTTAAGGATAGCAATATAAGGAACAACTAGTAATGAGAAAAGGTATTATTCTTGCGGGAGGAAGTGGTACTCGCTTGCATCCTCTAACCCAAGTTGTCAGTAAACAGCTAATGCCTGTATATGACAAGCCCATGATTTATTACCCTTTAACTGTATTAATGCTATCGGGGATTCAGGATATTTTGATAATCACTACTCCACATGATAGTGATAGCTTTCAAAAACAATTGGGAGATGGTTCAAAATGGGGATTGAATATTCAATATGCTATCCAAGCTAAACCTGAAGGTCTTGCTCAAGCATTTATTATTGCTGAAGAGTTTGTTGGCAATGATGCTGTAACACTTATTCTTGGTGATAATATTTATTACGGTGAAGGTTTGTCGCAAAGGCTTTTAGCTTTATCAAAACAAAATTCTGGTGCTACTGTTTTTGGCTATTATGTGCGTGATCCAGAACGCTATGGTGTAGTTGAATTTGATGAAAATGGTATGGCTCTTAGTATTGAAGAAAAACCTGAAAACCCTAAATCAAATTATGCGGTTACAGGTCTTTATTTTTATGATAATGATGTACTTGAAATTGCTAAGAATATAAGGCCTTCACCGCGTGGTGAGCTAGAAATTACTGATGTTAATCGTGTTTATCTCGAGCGTGGTGATCTTACCGTCGAAATGTTAAAGCGAGGAACAGCCTGGCTAGATACTGGTACTCATGCATCTTTGCTTGATGCTGCTAATTATATTCGTGTTATAGAAGAGCGTCAGGGCTTAAAAATTGCCTGTCCTGAAGAGGTTGCTTGGCGTATGGATTATATTTCTACCGAAGAATTACTTACTTTAGCTAACCCCTTGATAAAAAGTGGTTATGGTCAGTATCTTGTTGATATTGTGAATGCAGGATTACATAGCTAATGACTGAGCAGATAAAAGCGCAAAACTTTGAATGTCGAATATGTGGAAATAGTGAGCACAATACTCAGTACGAAGTACGTGAAATGATGCTAGGTTTACGTGATAAGCATACCTATTTTGAATGTGCAGACTGTGGGTGCTTACAACTTGCTACTCTACCTATGAATATTCAGGATTATTATCCAAACGATGATTATTATTCTTACGATGCTATTCAAGTAGCAACAGGGATTAAAGGTGCTTTAATAAAAATGCGTGATCGTTATGCAGCAACGGGAAACTGTATAATTGGCAAACTGATGCAACACCTTCAGCCTCATGATAAGCTACCTTCATTGCGTTTTACTCAAGTTACCCTTGATTCTAAAATTCTTGATGTTGGTTGTGGAGCAGGGCATCTTTTGCATTCAATGAAAGAAGCTGGCTTTAAAAACTTGTTAGGCATTGATCCCTTTAATAATAAAGAAATTCAATATGATAATGAGCTTCGGATTGAACAGAAATCAATTCATAAACTAGCTCGTCAGAATATTGAAGGTGATTGGGATTTGATAATGTTCAATCATTCTTTTGAGCATGTAGTTGATCAACAAGAAGTGTTGGAAAAAACATATCAACTCTTAAAACCTGATGGAATATGTATGATTCGTATTCCTACTGTTACCTCATGGGCATGGAGGAGTTACGGAGTAGACTGGGTGCAACTTGATGCACCTCGTCATTTATTTTTGCACTCACTAAAAAGTATGCATGTGCTAGCTAAACAGCTAGGATTTAAACTTGAAGAGGTAATCTATGATTCATTTGCTTTTCAAAGTTGGGGAAGTATTCAGTACCAACAGGATATAGCACTTCATGATAAGAACTCTTATGCAGTGAATCCTGATAAATCACTTTTTTCTAAGGCTGATATTCAAGAATTTGAGGAGTTGAGCAAAGAGTTAAATGCAAGTAAGTCAGGTGATCAAGCGGCCTTTTATTTGAGAAAACCTGCATAATGTATCCCCATGCCTGAAAAAAACAAACAAAAAGTATTAGCGATAGCATCTCCTGGTGGTCATTGGATTCAACTCAATAAAATTTGCAATCCACTCGAAACTCAGTTTGATATAGTTTACGTTACACCTGGGGCACAATATTCATCTACTAAATCAAATCAAAAAGTTTTAAATATCACTGATGCTAGTGCAACAAGTAAGCACAAGCTAATACCGTTAGCATTACAATTATTGTGGATTTTTATTAGAGAACGTCCCACTGCTATTATTTCAACTGGTGCGGCACCAGGTGCGATTGCTTTTCTTTTGGTAAAGTTTTTACCTATTAAAACAATTTGGGTAGATAGTATTGCCAATGTCAGTATTCTTTCCCGTTCTGCTCGTATGGTAATAAAACATGCTGATCTTGTTATTACTCAGTGGCAACCATTAAGTGATAATAAAAAAATTATCTACAAAGGATCTATTTTATGATCTTTGTCGCTGTCGGTACGCAATTTCCTTTTGATCGTCTTATTGAGAACATGGACGATTGGGCAAATGATCATGAAGAAAAAGTATTGGCTCAAATATCGGAGGGTGAATATTTACCTGCACATATTAAATGGCAACGTTTTTTGGATGGTGAGGAGTACAATAAAAATATAAGAGAGGCATCAGTATTTGTTTCACATGCAGGAATGGGCAATATTATTAGTGCCCGTGAACAACAAACGCCCATTATTGTGATGAACCGTCAATATAAATTAGGTGAGCATCGCAATGATCATCAAGCTGAAGGCTTAAAATGGATGGGGAAGTTAGATGGTGTTTATACTGCCAGTACAAAAAAAGAGCTTTTTAATCATCTTGAGCATATTGATCAGCTTATCGTTGCTGATCCTGAGAATAAGGTAGGTAGTTCTGAACTAAGTAGTTATCTTGCCAATTTTATCAAAACTGGTAAACGTTAGATAATGTTAAAAAAAATCCTATCTAATCCACTTATTTTACAAAGTTTGTGGTCATTGATTGCGCGTTTTACTGGCGTGGCTTTGAATTTTGCTGTTATTCTAGTTATAACTAATCGTTTGCCTAAGCTTGCTGCTGGTGATCTATTATTGTTGATGCAGTTCGTAACGGGAGTTGCCATGCTTAGCCGCTTAGGGATTGATCAGCTACTTATTAAAGAAGTTGCAAGTTCACATGAATCTCATAGTAATTTTCGTAGCGAATACTTAAAAAATAGCTATAAAGCAGTTTTTAGTTTATCCCTAATTTTTGTTGCAATTTGGTTGTTATTAAGTCCAGCAATTCGTGCTTCATTTTTTGATAATGGCGGCTTAAGTATTATTTCTTTAAGTGACTTAATGTTTGCCAGTATTGGTATTTTATTTTTTAATCTTGTGATACTCAATAGTACTTATCTTAAAGCAATCAAAAAAACTGTTGTAGGGGTGCTTAGTCAAAACGCACTTCCTGCTATTGCTTTCCTGTTCTTCATTGGTATTTTTTGGAACCAGTTTACTCAAAATCAGCATTATATTAATTTATATACAGCCTCAAATATTTTGGCTGGGATTTTTGCCATGATATTGACTTGGTGCTATTTAAAGCCACAGGTAAGTATTAGTGGTAGCAGGGATGGTGCCGATGCCATTAATAAGCCTGAAGCGGTTCCCAGTATTTATGGTGTGATTAAAAAGTCGATGCCACTAGCTCCCATTTCTATTTTTGCCTATTTGATGCTATTTGCAGATACTATTATGGTTGGCTGGTTTTTACCTAATGATCAGGTTGCTGATTATAGTGTTGCGGCTAAAATATCTTATGTGATTTTATTTTTTTTGCAAGCACTCGAAGCGACAATCTATCCAAGACTGCTTAATCTATATAAACAGAAGCCAGCTCATTTATTAGCTTTTTTCTGGCAATCAACTGCACTAGTTATTGGCGTTGTATTGCTTGTAACTATTATTATGTATTTACTTTCAGATTGGATATTAATTGCTTTTGGTGAGGGCTATATCGTTGCTAAACATGCTCTTGCTTTATTACTATTGGCACAATTATTTCGTTCGGCTAGTCTGACTTTTTCTTTTATGTTTATTATTCGTGAAAAAGTGCGATACCTTAATATTATATTAGTTATTGCATTAATTATTAATCTGATTTGTAATTTTGTTTTTATTAAAATATATGGCATTGAAGGTGCCGCCTTAGCTACGCTGATTGCAAATGGTGTCTTAGTGCTTGCAGTGCTTACTTTGTTCTATATAAAACAATTATTGCATAACATTAATGATCAGGGACAGCTTGTATGATTATTCGTATCCTTGCGATGCTGTTTGTCGTATCCATATTTATACCTGTTGAATTTCATTATTTGGTAGGGACTTTACGTATCGAAGCCTATCGTGTAATTCTTGGATTGGCATTAATTTATGCCTTTTTTAATATTAGGCGAGTATTAGAGAAAGCTGATATTATTGATATTTTATTGTTTTTCTTTGTATTACTCGCAAGTGCAAGCCTTGTTTATAATCATGGTTTGCAAAAAGGTATTGAATCATCAGGTATATTAATAATAGAAATACTAGGTGCTTTTTATCTAGCACGGTTGTTTATTCTAACACCTAAAGACTATTACCAGATCAATATGTGGTTTGTGATTATACTTGCTCTATTGGTATTTTTCTCTCTCTATGAGGCATTTGCTAAGCACCGTATTTTGCATGAATGGGCAAAAAATATCACTGGTCATGATTCTCTTGATTATCGGCTCTATACACACTATTACATTCGTATGGGGATAATGCGTACCACCAATTTATTTGCGCATCCGATTCTTTATGGAACAATAGGAGCTATATTTTTCCCCTTTATTGTTTTATTAACTATTCATAAGTTTAAAATTAGCAATTTACTTAAAACCATCGCTATTTTGATAGGCATGATTTCGACTTTGTCGTCTGCACCCTTGTTATCTGTAGCCTTTCAAGGAATGACAGCTGTTCTAAGTCGTTTTTGGTCTGGAGGTAAACGCTTCTGGTTTGGTTTTGGCCTTATTGCTTTATCAGGGATGATATTGATTGATTCCATATCAAACCGTGGTTTTTTTGCCATCTTAATTTCATATTTAACATTCAACCCAGTAACAGGTTACTACCGCATGTTGCAATGGGAGTATTCAATGGATGATATTATGGATCATCCATTATTTGGAATTGGTTTGCATGACTGGACACGTCCCGAATGGATGAATAGTAGCATTGATAGCTTCTGGTTACTGATGACATTACAACATGGAATTATCGCCAGTTTCCTATTGTTGTTCGTTTGTTTATATGCGGTATTCCATGTGCTTAACAATCTACATAAACATCATCCTGCTAGTCGTTGGATGGTACAAACCTGGATATTGGCATTTATGTCTTTGATACTAATTGGTTTTACGGTTGATTATTTTGGAAAAATCCAACCTTTATTTTTCTTTATTTTAGGGTCTATTGGCTGGGCAAGAAACTATCCGAAATTAAATCATATTCTGGCTCGAATGACTCATATTGCTAAGTTAAGGCAATTGAAAAAGCTGGAGGATAAATAATGAAAATATGTAAAAAAGGGGGGGGATGGGTTTTTAATACTGTCGTATATTTTCTAAGGAGCCAGCAATGAGAGCGCGCTTTATTAACCAGAATATGTTTATGGTGTTAGTACGATTACGCAATACATTATTATCAGTGCGAACCTGGTACTTTAGAACCGTTTACGGTATGAATATTGCTAAAGATGTACGTCTTTCATTTAAATCACGTATTGATAAAACCAACCCAAAGGGTTTAACCATCGGTGAGAAAACGATGGTGACATTTGATGCTATTATACTCTCACATGACTATGCCTCACGTCGTCATGCAGCAAAAACAGTTATTGGCTCATATTGTTTTATTGGTTGCGGCTCTATTGTGATGCCTAATGTGACAATTGGTGATCATGTTATTGTTGCGGCTGGTAGTGTTGTTACCAAAGATGTTCCTTCAAATTGTATTGTTGCGGGAAACCCTGCCAATGTCATCAAAACAGGAATTGATACTATTGAGTATGGTATGTTAACCGAAGAGTATCTAGCACAATCAAGCAAGAAATCAGACAAAGAAATAGTCAAAGAGAATAGCAATGAGTCAGCTTGATATTATTCTAGTTTCATACAATACCGCAGAATATACTAAACGTGCGATTGAATCCGTTTTCAATGAAACACCTGATACTGATTTTAAAATCATTATGGTTGATAATAATTCCAAAGATGATTCCGTCGAGCTTATTACTCATAAATTTGCTGATGTAGAAATAATTCAAACGGGGGCAAATCTTGGTTTTGCCAAAGCCGTTAATATTGGTGTTAAAGCAAGTGATAGTGATTACATACTATTACTTAATCCTGACACTGTTATCCTTGATAGTGCTATTGATAAGCTTATGGTATTTGCCCAAAACACACCACAGGCAGGTATTTGGGGTGGGGTTACATTGAATAATGATTTAAGTCTTAATCCTAATAATGCTCGCGCACGTCTATCATTCAAAACACTCTTGTTTAGTGCGCTTGGTCTGAGCAAAATTTTTAATAAAAGTTGTTTTTTTAATCATGATAATTATGGTTGTTGGGATAGAAAAAGTGAGCGTGAAGTCGATGTTATTACAGGTTGTTTTTTTCTAACACCACGAAAGCTGTGGGAAGAACTTAAAGGCTTGGATGAAGCCTTTTTTATGTATGCAGAAGAAGCCGACTATTGTATCCGAGCTATCAACAATGGTTATCGGCCTAGAGTAACGCCTGATGCTAAAATTATTCATCATGGTGGAGTCAGTGAAAGCAATATTTCAGGTAAAATGCTCAAATTACTAAAAGGTAAAACAGAACTTATCAATAAACATGCTAAGAGCTGGCAACAACCTATTTACAAAGCCTTATTGCTTTGGCATATATTTAATAAAACAATGGCTCTTAGTCTTTTTAGTCTCATCAAAAAGAGTAAAATTCCTGTTCGTGATGAATGGAGAATAGTACTGAATCAACGTAATCAATGGCTTAAGGGGTATCAAGACTAATGGCAACAGTTATTGTTCCTGCTCATAATGAAGCCAGTGTAATACAAGCTTGTCTGGATAGTATTGTTAGTCAACGAGGGGTTGATCATATTATTGTCCCTTGCAATGGTTGTACGGATACTACAGTGGAAATTGTTAAACAGAATTACCCTCAAGTAGTCTGTTTGGATATTGAAAAGCCTTCGAAAACAAACGCATTAAATATAGCAGAAGAAAAGGCTAAAGAACTTGGTGTTAGTTATCCTATTTTCTATATTGATGCAGATACCCGCCTTAGTGACAATTGTATTCAAATAGTGATACAAATGATGCAAGATAATGATGAACTATTATTAACAGCACCGACACCTATAATAAACACCCATAAGTCATCATGGTTAGTTAAAACTTATTACAAGGTTTGGACTCATCTTCCATATATTAAGGAAGGGGTAATAGCAACTTGTAGCTTTATTGTTAGTGAAAAAGGTCGTCAGCGTTTTGATAAATTTGCTGATGTTATTGGTGATGATGGCTTTATTCGTTGTCATTTTAAAAACAGTGAAATAGCGAATATTGAAGGTGCAGAGATTTTTATTACAGCACCGCGTAATATTTATTCACTGATTAAAATAAAGACAAGAGCTCGTTTGGGAAATATGGAGCTGATTGCACGAAAAAAATGTCCTATACTCGAAACCAAAAATTATGGCAATGTAATGAAGTCACGGTTACTAAGTCGTGAGTTTTTGCATACCAGTGTATATATTGCTATTGCTTTGATTATACGTGTACGTGCCAAATTGCAATTTAAAAAGCTGGAAAGTTATCAATGGGAAAAAGATACCTCATCCAGATAATTCATATATAGACAGGAAGTGGAAATTATTACTTGAAACTTCCGTCCCTGTCCTTTATGTTGTTATAAAACTTGCAGTTCTTCCTGAAAATACCAGCACTGGTAAGTTTAAACAGAATTAAAAGGATATAATTCTGTATAATATTTATGCTACTGTTCAAGATTATGAATGTACGATTAAAATGTTTTATACTCGTTGAATAGCAAGACGTAAATATGTGAAAGTGGATAAAATAGTTATTAACTTTCAACTGTTTATAGCATAGTGATTTATACGCAATGTGCCATATAGAGGCTTATTGATTGTAAATTATATAGTACTGGCATCAATTTAAAGGACTAATCACCTGTGGACGATAAACATATCAGCTCTGAGCTAATCTATCGCACCGTCGATATTCTTATTATTCTACTCACCCTTTTTCTAGGTTCTCCCTACACTAATTTTTATAATACGGAAGGCTATTTAATCGCAGGTTTAAGTGCTGTTGTAATCTTCGGACTGGTCGGTCGATTTACTGATATTTATACCTCTTGGAGTGGTCGTCCTTTACGTGATGAAGCAGTTAGAATTATTATTGCTTGGTTGCTAACTTTTCTTTCTTTGATATTTATCGCCTTTGTTACTAAAACTAGTGAGCAATTCTCCCGAGTAGTGCTAATCGCTTGGTTAATTGCGACTCCAATTCTTCTTATTCTAGCTCGTTTTCTGTTGCGTGTTATCTTTGCTCATTTACGGCGATTAGGAGTAAATAATCGCACAGTTGCTATTGTCGGTATGACACAAAACGGTTTCCATTTTGCCCGAGATCTAGAAAATAAACCTGAATTTGGCTACAACGTAGTTGGTTTTTATGAAGACCGTTCAGAACGTGCTTACAATGAGATTATTAACCACTATTCACTCTTGGGTAATTTTGATGACATGATTTTGGCTGCACGTCGCGGAGAATGGGATCAAATTTATATTGCCCTGCCAGTTGAAGCGCGTAGTCGAATGTTACGACTCCTAGATGAGCTTTCAGATAGTGCAACACCAATACGCTTATTGCCAGATTACTTCACAACAAACTTACTCCATAGTAAGTTTATTGAAATCGCCGATAACCCTGTTTTATGTATTTATGATTCTCCTTTTTCCGCCGATCATGCTTTTATCAAACGTGTTGAAGATTTACTATTAGGTAGTATTATTCTTACTCTTATCTCGCCTATACTGCTTGCTATTGCTGTCGCAGTAAAATTTACGTCAAAAGGTCCTGTACTCTTCAAGCAAACACGTTATGGTTTAAAGGGTGAGAAAATACTTGTTTGGAAATTTCGCTCAATGACAGTCTGTGAAGATGGTGATACTGTGACACAGGCTACAAGAGGTGATAGCCGTTATACCAAAATTGGTGAATTCTTGCGTAAAACTTCTTTGGATGAATTGCCACAATTTTTTAATGTATTACAAGGAACTATGTCAATTGTTGGACCACGTCCTCATGCGGTTGCACATAATGAACAATATCGCACAATTATACCCGGTTACATGTTGCGTCACATGATCAAACCAGGAATTACAGGTTGGGCACAAATCAATGGTTGGCGAGGCGAAACTAATACTATCTACAAAATGCGTAAACGTGTTGAGTTTGACTTAGAATACATGCGTGAATGGAGTTTATGGTTAGATTTAAAAATCATCTTCTTCACTATATTCCGCGCTTTTACCGATAAAAATGCTTATTGAGCAAAAAATAGAAAAAATATATAGAAATAGGGGGGGGATGGGTATAAGAGATTGTGAAGTATTCTGTGCAGAAAGAGAAGTGAGGTGTTTGAATTTATGATTTTTTTAAATATTTTTTACAGTTTCTCCCTGCTAGATACTATTGCTTCAACTAAACCCTAAATGACTTGTCACTACTAACTGAACTCCTAATAAATTGCAATTAGATCAAATAACTTTCACTCGCTTTATAGCAGCACTTACCGTAGTTTTTTTTCATTACGGTCAAAATATTTTCCCAGCAAATATCTCTTTTCTTTTTGAAAATATAACTGCTGGACCTATTGCCGTGGGTTATTTCTATGTGTTATCTGGCTTTATTATGGCAATTGCTTATTATCAACCTAATGCAGATAAACGCACCTCATTAAGCAAGAAAAAATATTGGGTGGCACGCTTTGCACGCATTTATCCAGTGTATCTTCTTGCATTATTAATAATAGTTGCCGCTAAATATAAAACACTGGCTGATGACTGGGCGACGTTACCATTGCATCTCCTATTCTTGCAATCTTGGCTTCCTAGTTATCCTATTACACTAAATACACCAGGCTGGTCCTTATCCGTTGAAGCCTTCTTTTATTTTTGTTTTCCTTTCTTATTAATCTGGATTTATAAACAGAAAGAGAAATCACTGATCATATTCTCAATTATTTTCTGGATTGCTACACAGTTTGTTTTATTAAGCCTATTAAACTCAGAAGCTTATGCACCAAAAACCTTGCTACATGATTTTATTTACTACAACCCAATAATGCATTTGAATACTTTTATTATGGGATTGTTATGTGGCGTGTATTTCAAGAAGGTGGGTATTCAAAAATTCAGTAAAAATAATAGCTATTGGTTAGTCCTTTCTTTCTTTTTTATTTTTTTATTGATATGGGCTAGACCTTACATTGAAGATTACTTAGATTACAAAATTGCATATACAAATGGTTTGCTATCCCCATTTTTTCTATTATTTATTGTTTTACTAGCCAGTAATAAGGGCTTAATCGCAAAAATACTCTGTCACCCTTGGCTCATACTGCTTGGTGAAGCCAGTTATTCGCTTTATATACTTCAAAAACCAATACATGGGCTTTATGACAAAGTAATTGTTCCTCGGCTTCAAATGACAGAGACGGTTCACTTTTATATTTTTCTTGTTCTTCTTATTTTTGTCTCGGTTCTCTCTTATCTTTATCTTGAGAAACCCGCAAGAAAGAAGATACGAGCTAAATTAGGGGCGTAGTTGACTCACGGATTCAGGAGTATATATCAAAAGTGCATTTTGCTTGTGCAGTGATTTAAAAGCGTATAATGCTTCAGACCAGCTAAGATATTGTTCTGGATCATCATCTTTGCTAGAATGCCCGACATTTTTATTCTCAGACAGCCTCCTAGGAGGCTGTCTGAGAACTCGGATTGAAACGAAAATGTCAGAAATATTATAAGGTGAGCTTATCAAAAGAGGCGAATAGTCGCTCTATTTAACGAATTTGATAAGCTCAGATTATGATGTTTGTGGGATTTGCAGTCAATTCTTAGTTATCGGACAGTCTCCTAGGTGTAAATCATCGGGTTTAGAGTGTTCTTTATCTATTCTGCTTTGAACCTAGGCTCTTACTTATAGATACTAAGGATGATGCGCGAATTAGCATGAATATTATTATTTTTTATTTGTCTAACTTGTTAAATGGATTATCAACTTAAGGAAAACCTGATTAAGTCGATTAGAATTTAGTGCAGAAAAATCTGTCGCTATTTTTCATGAAGTGAGACGTAATAGTCATTCTATTGCGTCGATCTTCATGGGAAATATCGGCGGATTTGGCAAGCTAAAAATAATTGGACTTGACCAAGGTTTCCTTAAAACAGGATAGTATTTTTATTGATTTGTAGCGAAATAATGTAACCCAATAATTAAGACCTGAATCCGCATTGACCTCACGGATTCAGGTAAGATTAAACAGCTAAATTCTGCTTTAAGTGTATACTTCTAAACCCTATATTTTTTTATAAACTAAAGATTTTTAATATGAATTCAGATTCTAGAAATAACCTACCTATGCGCTCAGATTCTCTGGAGTCAAATAATTCAACTAACACTAGTAACAACAACCTAATTAATTACCCTAGCAATGTTTATCCTGAAGAACTGTTGGAAACTACAGGTGGGCTAGACCTACGTGAATTTATAACGGTAATAAGTCGACGTAAAAAGTTGGTTATGGCAACAGCACTAGCGACAATGCTACTTGCAGTATTAATTACCTTATTAATGCAGCCTGTTTATCGTGCTTATTCTACTATTAAAGTAGAACGCTATGTTGCTAATGCAAATGTTGAAATACTTAATGCAGAAGCCTCTCGTAGTGACAGAGACTTCTTTGAAACACAAATACAACTAATACAAACTAAAGCGCTTGCACAAAGAGTTATTGATCAACTGGGTTTGGATAAAAAAGCTACCCCGACTGGGTTTTTCTCTAAATTAAAAACTATGCTTGGTTCCAACTCAGCCTCTGATCAAGATGATAAAGAATCAATGGAAGATATTTTTCTTGAAAACTTGACTGTCAAACCAATTAGTAATTCACAACTTCTAAGTATTCGTTATGATTCCTCAAATCCACAATTAGCCGCAGATATTAGCAACGCAATTGCAAAAACATTTGTTAGACAAAACTTGGAACGACGTTTTGATACAGCTTCATCTTATAAAACATACGTTACCGATAATATTGAAGTGACACGCAAGAGTCTTGAAGAGGCAGAACAACGCTTTAACTCGTATGCAAAAGAAAATAATATCGTACAAGGACCTGATGGAGAATCAACCAGCACACATACCTTAAAAAAGCAGGCTGAAGAACTAGTAGTTGCAGAAAAAGAAAGAATAGAAGCAGAAGCAACCTATGAAATATATAAAAATGATCCAAGTGCAGACGCTGCCTCTATCATTAATAATCCCTATATCCTTTCTCTTAAAAAAGCATCAGCTCGATTACAGGCTAAATACCAGACCATTAGGAATAAACGTTCTCGTTCAGCGCGTAATCTAAAGAAAGAGATTGAAGGCTTGCAAAGTCAAATCGCTACAGAAGCAGAATCTATCAAGCTATCATTTAAAAGCAAGTTTCTGGAAGCACAACAAAAAGAAAAAATGCTACGCTTACAACTTGATAAACTCAAAATCAAGGCATTAAAGCAACAGTCTAAAAGTACTAAATTTAATCGTTTACGTAGAGAGGTAGAAATTAATCAGATTGCCTACAATAAACAGCTAGAGCAACTCATGGCTGTTAATGTTGCAAGTAATGTTGGAACAAATAACATTACGATTATTGATAAAGCTAGTCCACCAACAAAAAAATACAAACCTAGCCTTAAAACCAATTTAGTATTTGGATTATTGCTGGGGCTTCTGTTGGGAATGGGTATAGCTTTCCTACGCGAGTTTATTGATGACTCTATCAAGGATAGCCAGGTGCTTGAGAAAATTTCAGGTCTCCCTGTACTATCACAGCTTCCAGAGCTTAAAGTCAAAACGTATAAGGAAGTAGCTCTTCAAGCTGCCATAAAGCCACGCTCAGCACTTTCAGAATCTATACGTTCATTACGCACTAGTTTACGTTTTTCTACGCGCAATGGTGCGCCACAGAGTATTTTTATCACTAGTTCTGCGCCTGGAGAAGGTAAAACATCAATAGCTATCAATTTGGCAATAGCCTACGCACAAGCAGGCAGCAAGGTTTTGCTTATTGATGCTGATTTAAGAAATCCTAGTGTGCACAAACTGCTTGAAATTGATAATACGGAAGGATTAACAAATTATCTTGCTGATCCTCAAGCAGTGAATAGTGATATTAGCCATTCCAGCATGATTAAAAACTTAAAAGTAGTCACATCTGGTCCAATTCCACCAGACCCAGTTGAATTGCTTTCTAGTGCTAAAATGACCGAGTTATTGAGTATTACTCGGAATAGCTATGATCATATTATTATTGATGGACCTCCTGTGCTTGGTTTAGCTGATGCTCTGGTTATTTCTAATTTGTCAGATGCCACTATCGTTGCCATAGAAGCAGGTAAAACACGTAAAGCAAAACTACTTGATGCTCTAAAACGTCTTGAGCGTGCTAACGCAAACCTAATTGGTAGTGTAATTACACGTATCAGCCGAGAAGTAAATCCAGAGTATGATCAACAGTATTATTCCTATGCAGCAGTTCAAGAAGTTACAAAAGCTTACTCTGTTAAGGGATAAATAAGGATTGCCGTTTAAACAATGGTGTAATAATAAACCTGAATCCGTGAGATTAAGCAGATATGAGGGATAAGGTATTGGTTTCACAGTGGAATTAAGAAATCTTAGCTTCACCCATAGGTTAAGCAGGTATTTTTTAAGCCGCTATGGAATCAATAACTTGTTCATCATGCCGTAGTAGCCTCACGAATTCAGGATAAGCCAGCCGATAGTGGCTTGAGTTTGTATTTCTGTATGTTGAATTAGCAATAGCGTAATTCGATAAAGTGCAATAGTTTATTGGGTGTAAATTATGCTAACGGATAGTGTCTGTAGATACCCATCCCCCTTCTTTTTATATTATTTATAGAGAGTCACAGAGTTTTTAATTGGGCTTAGGGACGCACATGAAATAACTTGATCAGGTTTTTTTTAAGGACTCTCTCTGAGTCGATCAAAGCAAGCTTGTTGGAATATCTAAAGTTGCAGTGTTATTTCTACAAGTGATAGACACAAAAAAGCCAGAATAATTCTGGCTTTTTTGTGTAAGTGATAGGGCGGATATTACATGCCTACTCTTACAAACTTTTTACTTTGTTTTTGATCAACTACCCAGTTTGCTGAAGTAAATCTTCTGCTTCTCGTTTCTGCTCGTCGCTACCTTCCTGTAATACTTCTTCCAGTGTGCTACGTGCTCCTTCAATATCGCCCATGTCGATATAAGCTCTGGCAAGATCGAGTTTAGTTTCGATTTGTGTTTCTTCAATGACTTCAGAATCATCATCTAGATCAAGAAAAGAAAGATTATCATCAAAATCTGCGAGTAGATTATCTTCTTCTAGTTCGCTTGAGACTTGTTTTTTGTAAGCATTATCTTTTGGCATGATCTTTTCAAAATCATTTGAATCTAGATCAAGGTTAAGATTTGCAGCATCAAGATTAGTAGTATCAGTAGCATCAACTTTTGTGTCTATATCAGTGTCTGCGATTGATTCAACATTGTCTAAATCAAGGAAATCAATCTCATCATTTTTAACTGATTCCAATAGTTTTTCAGTTGAATCCATTTCAATTTCGAAATCTTCATCTGATATTTCTTTTTCTAGCTCTTCTTCTCCTAAAGCAAGGAGGTCATCTGAGCCAGTCTCACCAATTTCAATATTTTCTAGGTCATCTATATCATCAAAATTTATACCAAGGTCATCCCCTAGTAACTCGCTATCATCACTTGTTTCTTCTGACAAAATTTCATCAAGATTCAAGTTCTCAAGTTCTTCATCAAGCTCAGATAGCTTTTCATCAGCCAATGTATTTTCTAAATCTAGTTGTTCTGAGGTATCAGTATCAGCAGACTGTTTTTCATTTGCTAATGCTGTTCCAGCAACTATGGCAACGCCAGCAGCACCCGCAGTTTTCAATGTATTGCTATCAAATAACTTACTTTCAGGCAACAATGCTTTGCCCCAAGCTGCGATCTCATCTAAATAAGCATCTTTACCATCAATATCTAACTTCATAAAGGCATTAGCTTCTTCTTCAAATGCTTCTTTATTGCCAGCTGCCTTATAGTTTTCGAGAAGTTTGGCACGATATGCTAGGTTATTAGGATCTTCATCTATAGCACGTTTTAATTCCGACTCGGCTTGATCATGTAAGCCATAAACAATATATACATCAGCTTCTTGCAGAATATCTTCTTGCTCATTACCTTTAGTAATTTCATCTTTAGAATTTGCTTCATTTTTAACAATATCAGGTGAATCTAGTTCTGTCTCTTCAAATGGTGAGTCAAAAGATTGTATATCTGGATCTGATGAATTTGCTAGTGCAGAATCATCAAACGTCATATCTGCCATTCCATTATCGATTTCGATTGAGCTAAAATCTTCGTAGCCTTCTTCTGAATCTGAGTCTTTGCGACGGCGCATAAACCAGAGTCCGCCCAATAGAGCTAGTAAAGTACCTCCACCAACACCCATAGCAGCAGGTGAGCTTAGTAAGCCCATAATATCAAGTGAGTCACTTTCAGATGAAGTAGAGTCATCTTTAAAGGGACTAGAAGCTGTGTCTTCTGTATCTGCTGTATTCGTAATTGGAGCACTATCCGTAACCATTGCCAATTGATCAGAGTTATTACGAATAATTTCTCCTCGCTCATTGGATTGCTCAATAGCTACTTGTTGTTGAATATCGGTACCTTCGTTGTCAGCAATAGAGTCAATCGTAGATACTGCAGTGTTTGTTTGTGCAGGAGCTGATATGCCAGCGCCCCTCATCTTTTCCTGTAGTCTTGCTAATTGCTCACTTTTCAGTGTGATTAGCTTGTTTTTCTGGCGTAATAAGGACTCAAGTTCTGAAACGCGTGACTTTAAATCATTGTTTTCTTTAAGTCTTGTAGTCAATGCTTCATTTGTTAAAGCTAATTGCTTAGTTAATTCTTTTAGGGTTGCTGAACCTGCACCACCTGTTGCTAAACTAGCATTAAGTGAATTGTTGCCACCCATGACTTCTACACGAGCTTGATTATTTGTTTTATCAGGAGTATTTGAAGCAACAACTGTTTTAGGTTTAGTAGCATTTTTAGCAATACTACTGCCAGCTCGTCCCTGTTTCCAAGCTCTTGCTTGTGCTACAACCTCAGCTTTGGCCTTTCTTGAGCTGAAGGCTTTAGCTTCTTGATAAGAAGGTCGCGATAATAAAGCGCCAGCCTTCAAATTATTCATATTGCGTTTACTAAATGCCTTTTTGTTCTTATTGAAAAGAGCTAACATCATTTGTTCTTTGCGAATACCTTTATAACCTAGTTTACTAGCAACTTTATAAAGTGTATCGCCACGTCTTACGCGGTAATTACGAACTCTTGATGGCGACGAGGCAGTACGACGTGGTTGTGCAGGTCTGCGCAATTGTGTCTGACGTGCTGGAGCTACACTACGAACAACTCTTCGAGGTTGTTGTCGTGCTGTCTGAGTTGTGGCAGGAGGACTGTAAGTCTGATTTTGTCTCCCTGGTTCTTTACGAACCCCAGCCGCATTACTGGCAATGGCGGTATCTGCCTGTACTAAAACAGGAGGATCAAGAAGCACCGTATATTCTTTTAAAAGCTGTCCATTTGGCCAGCTGACTTCCAATAGAAAGTTAAGAAAAGGCTCGTTTATTGGTTGGCTAGATCTAACTACGATGACAGGTTTTCCGTTTCTAACAGTTGTTCTAAAACGGATGCTATTGAGAAAAGCAGGTCTATCAATGCCCACACGATTAAAAACCGCAGGTGATGCAACCTTAACTTTTAATAAATTAGCTTCTTTAATGCTAGTTGAGAGTAGATTGATTGTTCCTTCAAAAGGCTGATTCAAACTTGAATTTGATTCAATGTCACCTAGACTCAATGCATTAGATGCTGTCGGTAAAGCCATAGCGATACACACGGCTAGACTCAAGGCTTTTTTATTCACTTATTATTCCCCTGTTTTTTAGCAACGATAAAATCCATTCTTTACCTCATATACTTCTTATTGCAAAGGTCTTCATGTGATTCAAATCTAAAACGGTATTTTAAAAATTGATACCGAATTTATAAAGTTATTTAACAAAAGCTCATTTTCGAGCCTATATGATATTTATATCAAAAAACCGATGAATCAAAACTGAATATAGTCCTTTTAATGTCATAAACTAACAAAAAAACCTGAAGTAGTTAGAATTTAAGCAATTTCTAACAACTTAAGGTCTATTTTTAAAGGAATGGATTTGTTAAATTTTCATTCCTTGGAGACTGTTCGAGAATAGAGAGTCTACTGCGGAAAAGCTGAATTTGGCTATATTTTCTCCCAATTTTCAGTGAATAGAACAACTATTCCCCTCAAATTGGTGAAAAATCTAGCTCAAATCAGCTTCCCCTCGCTACGACTCCGAGTTCTCAGACAGCCTCCTAGTATGCTTGTTTTTCATGATTAAGATATTACCGATCTAGTAGATTATAAATAATCTTTAATAAGAACTTCGGCAATTTGAATGCTATTAAGCGCAGCACCTTTTCGTACATTATCTGAAACAACCCAAAGGTTTAGGCCGCTTTCATGAGAAATATCTTCACGAATCCGTCCTACATAGGTTGCATCATTATTGGCACCTTCTGACACAGCTGTTGGGTAACCGCCGTCTACTCTGTCATCAAGAACTACTATGCCAGGTGCATTCTTTAGTAGCTCAGTAGCTTGCTCTGCGCTGAGTCTATCGCGCATTTCAATATGTACAGCCTCTGAGTGACCAAAAAATACAGGGACTCGTACCGCAGTTGGATTAACCAAGATATCAGGATCTTCCATTATCTTGTTGGTTTCCCAAACCATTTTCATTTCTTCCTTAGTATAGCCATTCTCTTGAAAAACATCAATTTGCGGAATGACGTTAAAGGCGATTTGTTTTGGATAAACTTTAACCTCTGCCTCTTTTCCGTTTAATAATTGAGCTGTTTGGCTAGCTAATTCTTCAATGGCTGGTTTTCCTGAGCCTGAAACAGCCTGATAAGTACAAACATTAATACGTGTAATTTTAGCCGCATCATGTAAGGGTTTTAGCGCAACCAGCATTTGAATAGTTGAACAGTTTGGGTTGGCGATAATTCCTCGGTTTGTATATTCCGCTACAGCATGAGGGTTAACCTCTGGTACAACTAATGGAATATCATCGTCATAGCGAAACTCAGAGGTATTATCAATGACCACACAGCCTTGAGAAGCTGCTATTGGTGCATATTCTTTTGAAATTGCACCGCCTGGGGAAAACAAACCAATTTGCACCTTTGAAAAATCGAAGGTTGCCAAGTTTTCAACGGTGAGTTTTTTGCGACCAAATGAAACACTTTTTCCCACCGAGCGCTCACTAGCAAGTGCATACACCTTGCCCACTGGAAAATTGCGTTGTGCAAGTATATCTAGCATGACTTCCCCAACCGCACCTGTTGCTCCAACAACTGCTATATCATATACCTTTGACATATTTTTAAACCTTTTTCTTAACAAGTTAACTCAATAAGGCAGCAACGACTGCATCACCCATTTCACTGGTTCCCACCAGTTTTGTACCTTCAATACCTTCAATAAATATATCAGCGGTGCGATAACCCTGTTGTAAGACACGCTCTACAGCCGCATCAATGCGCTCTGCCATATCTTCTCTATTTAAAGAATAGAGTAACATCATGCTCACAGACATGATGGTTGCTAGTGGATTAGCAATATTTTGACCTGCAATATCAGGGGCTGAACCATGAATTGGCTCATACATACCTTTGCCATTTTTATCAAGAGAAGCAGAAGGCAACATGCCGATTGAGCCCGTTAGCATAGCTGCCGCATCGGATAAAATATCACCAAACATATTGCCTGTTACCATCACATCAAATTGCTTTGGCTCTTTAACCAATTGCATAGCAGCATTATCAACATACATGTGGCTTAGCTCAACTTCAGGATATTCCTTGCCTACTCGTTCAACCACATCATGCCAAAGTTCCATCACCTCAAGCACATTAGCTTTACCTACAGAACATAAACGCTTGTCACGTTTCATAGCGATTTTAAAGGCAGAATGTGCAATACGCTCAATCTCAGATTCCTTGTAAACCAATGTGTTATAGCCTTGTTTTTCACCATTTTCTAACTCACGAATACCACGAGGCTCACCAAAATAAATACCCCCTGTGAGTTCACGCACAATCATAATATCCAAGCCAGCGACAACTTCTGCTTTTAAAGATGAAGCATCAGCCAGCTCTTTATTGAGTATTGCAGGGCGAAGATTTGAAAATAGTTCCAAATCTGCACGGATGCCTAATAAACCACGCTCAGGACGCACATCACGCGGTAAATCATCATATTGATAACCACCGACTGCACCGAGTAAAATAGCATCAGCATCTTTAGCGAGTTTTTGAGTTGTAGGAGGATAAGGATGGCCATCTGCATCATAGGCAGCTCCGCCAATATCACCATAGGTCAGCTCCACATCCAAGTCGAAATCATCCTTAAGTACATTAATGACTTTCACTGCTTCTGCTACAATTTCCTTTCCGATACCGTCACCGGGGAGAATTAAAATCTTTTGTTTCATGTTTTTTCCTTTTAGGTCGTTCTAATACCCATCCCCCCCCCTGTTTTTATATATTTTCTATTTGATAAAAAATGCAAAAATAGGGGGGGATGGGTATATCTATTTTTTCAATATAAACTCGATGGGGTAATACTGTGCTGTACCGTCATGAGTTCATGGATTAGGTAAACAGCTATGCAAATAGCCATACAAAATGACTATGCAAATAACCAAGGTGCTTGCTCTTGTCTGCGTGTTTCATAATCTCGAATTTCGTCCGCATGTTGCAAGGTTAAACCGATATCGTCAAGCCCATTTAGCAAACAATATTTTCTAAACTCATCTACGTCGAAGGTATATTCTTTATTGTCAGGGGTAATGACTTTCTGGTTTTCAAGATCAACGGTCAGTTCATAGCCTTCATTTTCTGCTACTGCCTTAAACAAATCATCAACTTCTTGTTCTTTTAAAACAATAGGTAATAGTCCATTCTTAAAGCTATTATTAAAGAAAATATCAGCATAGCTGGGAGCGATAACGGCTCGAAAGCCAAAATCTTCCAATGCCCAAACAGCATGTTCACGCGACGAACCACAGCCAAAATTTTCACGCGCTAAGAGTATCGAGCTGTTTTTATAAGCAGGCTGATTTAACACGAAATCATCACGTTTTTCACGTTTTGAATGATCCATGCCAGGCTCACCCGCTTTTACATAACGCCAATCATCAAATAATGTTGGACCAAAACCAGTACGGCTAATCGACTTTAAATATTGTTTTGGGATAATCGCATCAGTATCCACATTAGAACGATCCAATGGCGCAACAACACCTTTATGTACGATAAACTTTTCCATTATGCTTCTCCTTCTGTTCGTACATCAATACTTCTTACATCAATAAAATGGCCATGAATTGCCGCCGCAGCTGCCATCGCAGGGCTAAGCAAATGAGTACGTCCAGCTTGCCCCTGACGACCTTCAAAGTTACGATTAGAGGTCGAGGCACAACGCTCTTGAGGCTCTAGTCGATCAGCATTCATTGCCAAACACATGGAGCAACCAGGTTCGCGCCATTCAAAGCCCGCATCAATAAAAATCTGATCAAGCCCTTCTTCTTCAGCTTGTTTTTTAACCAATCCAGAGCCAGGTACAACCATTGCCAGCTTGACGTTATCCGCAACCTTATTACCTTTAGCAATCGCCGCCGCCTCACGCATATCTTCAATACGGGAATTGGTACAAGAACCAATAAAAGCCTTATCAATCTTAATCTCATTGATTGGCTGACCTGCCTCTAAACCCATATAAACCAAAGCATCTGCAATACCCTTGCTCTTCACAGGATCAGATTCATCCGCAGGATCAGGCACATTAGCATCAATCGCTAATACCATTTCAGGTGAAGTTCCCCATGTGACCTGAGGCTGAATTGTAGCTGCATCAATGTGTATCTCGGCATCAAACTCAGCATCACTATCTGATTTTAAATCTTGCCATGCAGCAACGGCTTTTTCCCAAGTTTCATCCGATGGTGCATAAGGACGACCTTTAACATACTCGATGGTTGTGTCATCAACCGCAATCATTCCAGCGCGTGCGCCCCCTTCAATTGCCATATTACAGACTGTCATGCGACCTTCCATTGATAAATCTTGAATTGCTTCACCCGCAAATTCAATCGCGTAGCCCGTGCCACCAGCCGTACCGATCTCACCAATAATGGCTAATACAATATCTTTAGCGGTAACACCTGCACCCACTTTGCCATCCACACTGATCAGCATATTTTTCATTTTTTTCTGAATCAAACAGTTTGTTGCCATCACATGCTCAACTTCAGAAGTCCCGATACCATGCGCCAAAGCACCAAATGCACCATGTGTTGAAGTATGCGAATCACCACAAACTACCGTCATACCTGGCAAGGTCGCCCCTTGTTCAGGGCCAATCACATGCACAATGCCTTGGCGAATATCATCCATGTGGAATTCATTTAGCTTAAATTCATCACAGTTATCATTTAAAGTTTCAATTTGGATTTTAGCGATAGGGTCGCTGATTCCTGCTGTGCCGTTGCCACGATCTGCCGTTGTCGTTGGCACATTATGATCAGGCACAGCAACAATTGACTCCTTGCGCCAAATATCACGCCCTGCCAAGCGCAAGCCTTCAAATGCCTGCGGTGAAGTCACCTCATGCACTAAATGACGGTCAATATACAATAATGCCGTACCATCATCTTCAACACGCACTACATGCGCATCCCATAATTTATCGTAAAGTGTTTTTCCTGCCATAATATTTACCCTAAAGAAATAATCAAAACAGCCTATTGCGTGTTTTCCATGCAGTTTACCTTGTTAGTCTATATAACTATAATGTTATATTTTTATGTTTTAGATAACCAAAAGGAATAAAAGAATATTCTTTTCTTAGATTTAGAAGTAAGTTAAAGCTGTGATTTATTATTCGAAGCTAATGGATACAGAACAAATTTTTAGATACCTGTTCATACCCATCCCCCCTGTTTTTGATACTTTTTATCCTCGATTAGCCCCTTGTTTTTTTTGCATTTCGTGGCTTTCCCTTGAATTTTCCACTGGGTCTACCTCCTTTTTTTGCTGGGTGATGGGGTACGCGATTGCGCTGAATTCGTTCGCGGGAGTTTATTTTAGGTAATAGATCGGCTGTGACACTTGCCATTGGTACTGACATGCCAATGTATTCTTCAATCTCAGGTAGATAGAATGCGGTATCTTCACAGGCGAAACTATGTGCTTCACCTGATGCCCCTGCTCGTGCGGTACGCCCAATTCGATGCACATAATCTTCGGCTACCTGTGGCAAATCATAGTTAAAAACATGAGATACATCATCTATATGCAAACCGCGTGCGGCAACATCGGTGGCAATTAATACTTGATGCTTTCCTGCTGAAAATTCTTGAAGTAGATGTTGACGCTTGTTTTGACGTACATCGCCTGAAATCAGCACTGCTTTTATATCATTACTACGGAAAAAATCTTCAATCTCTTCAGCATTTCGTTTGGTATTAACAAAAACGATAGCTCGCTGGGGTTTTAGTTTTTGAAACAGACCGATTAATAATGGGATTTTTTCATCATTAGCTGGATAATAAACGGCTTGTGTGATTTTTTTGGTATTGACTGCTTGCGCTTTGATTTCGATTTTCTCTGGCTGGTTCATGTGCTCATAAGAAAGCTCCATGACACGGTGAGAAAGTGTTGCTGAAAATAGCATACTCAAGCGTTTGTCGGGTTTGGGCAAACGTCTTAATAAAAAACGAATATCTGTTATAAAGCCAAGATCAAGCATTCTATCTGCTTCATCTAGCACTAAACCTTGGCACTGATGCAAGCTAAAAACTTTTTTCTTCCAATAATCAATAATGCGACCAGGTGTGCCAATTAATATATCCGTACCCTGTTCAATGGCTTTTTGCTGTTTGTCATAGCCTGTTCCACCATAAGCGAGTGCAAATTTTAACCCTGTATTTTTACCGAGTTTTTTGCAATCTTCGGCAATTTGAATGGCAAGTTCACGGGTTGGAGCAAGAATGATAAAACGTACTTGAGATTGTCCTCGTTGGTTCTTATTGGGGCGAGGGTTCTTCAGAAGATGTTGAAAGGCTGCGATCAAAAAGGCGGCAGTTTTGCCTGTTCCTGTTTGTGCTTGTCCTGCAATATCCTTACCTTTAAGGCTTACGGGCAATGTTTTTGCCTGTATCGGAGTACAGTAAACAAAGCCTAATTCATCAATTGCTGATTGGATCTCTGGCAATAGTGGCAAATCTGCAAATTTAACATCACTAAGATGTGTCGTATCCAGCCCTTTTTCTTTAGCGTCGTTCTTCTTGTTTGTATCCATGTATTTTATCTTCGTTTAGCGCATTGCTTGTAATACAGCTTGAGTATCTGGCATTTTTCCCCGCCAGATAGAAAAGGACTCTGCCGCCTGTTCTATAAGCATTCCTAGTCCATTCATTACCTTAGCAGCCGCTTGATCTTCACACCAATATTCAAAGGCGGTTGGTCTGCCACCATACATCATATCATAACAATGCACACCTTTGGATAAACAGCTTTCAGGGATTGGAGGCATGATTCCTTGCAGGCTGGCAGCTGTGCCATTAATGATTAGATCATACTCGCCTTGAATATCGGCAAAGCCACCACCAGCTAGTTGACAGCCTTCGGAGAGGCGTTGCATATCATTAGATAACTGCGTGGCGCGTTCAGGGGTGCGATTGGCAATAAATATTTGTTGGGGTAACTGTTGTAAGAGAGGCTGAAGCACACCACGCACTGCGCCACCTGCACCTAGAATTAAAATGCGTTTATCTTTAATCTGGCTATCATGATTAACAACCAAATCACGCACCATGCCAATACCATCAGTATTCGCACCAAAAATCGTCCCATCCTGCTCTAAGACTAGGGTATTAACAGCACCTGCATTTTCTGCATAGTCACTGAGTTTATCGGCTAGTTCAAAAGCCTCTTGTTTAAACGGTACAGTAACATTCAAGCCTTTGCCACCACCATTGCGAAAGGCATCAATGGTTTGTTTAAATTCATCTACAGGAGACAATAAAGCCTCATACATAATATCTTCACCCGTTTGTTGAGCAAACATTTGGTGAATAGAAGGGGATTTACTGTGACTTATTGGGTTTCCAATGACAGCGTATTTATCCATATAATTTTATTCCTTTTAATACCCATCCCCCCTGTTTTTTGCATATTTTTAGAATACTAAAGAATAGGGTAGTGGCTTAAATCTGTGTTTTATAGGTCAGATTAGCAATAGAACAATCTGACAGATCGTGGTAATTTCTGTGATTGCGCTAAGCTACACTAAGCTAAGCTACGCATCAAGCTACAAATTGTATACTATTCCCAAATAAAGCTGCTTTCGATTGTAGATGATAAAAAATGTAAAAAAAGGGGGGGATGGGTATATAGTTTTAACCCCATCAAACCAACGTTCATAGACTCAGGATAATATCAAAAAGGTAAATAATGTGGATTTCTCAGCCTATAAAGCTTTTATTGCAGTCGCAGAGAATGGGACTTTTTCTAAAGCCGCTGACTTGCTCTATATTACGCAACCTGCCGTCAGCAAACGTATAGCACTTTTAGAAGAGCAATTAGGCAGTAAGTTATTTGATCGCATAGGCAAAAGAGTCATGCTTAATGAAGCAGGCAGAGCTTTGCTACCCATTGCAGAACGTATTATGCAAGATATTCGAGAATCACAGCGTGTTATTGATAATCTAAGCGGGCAGGTGAGTGGTCATTTATCATTAGTCACCTCGCATCATATAGGATTGAGGCGTTTACCTGATATTCTTAAACAATATGCAGAAGAGTTTCCACAAGTTCGTCTTGATTTAGCCTTTACTGATTCTGAAAATGCCTGCTCTAAAATAGAAAAAGGCAGCTATGAACTAGGCGTTGTAACACTTCCGTTATCAAAATCAAAACGCTTAAAACTTACCCCTTTGTGGAGCGACCCACTCACCATTGCTGTTGCCCTTGATCATCCCTTAGTAAAAATTGCAAACAATCAAGCAATTACTTTAAATCAATTAGCTAAACATAGTGCAATATTACCCGCCATAGGTACATACACCCGCACAGTTATTGAAAAACCAATAGTACAAAAACATGGTGCTTTAGATGTAATCCTAGAAACAAATTATCTAGAAACGATTTGCATGATGGTCACTATCGGCTTAGGCTGGAGTGCATTACCCCGCACAATGCTTGATAAAACACTGGTAGAAATCAAGGTAAAAGGTTTAAATATAGAGCGCACCCTCGGCATAGTGCAACATGCCGAACGTAGTTTATCAAATGCAGGGAAAGCATTTATAAAAGCATTGAAAAAATAAGTAATATGCACAAAATAATATTTCTAAGGAAAGATTTAGTCAGTGACTTAATTGAAGAGTGTACAAGTATCTGAAGGGTGTTTTTTATAGCTTAAACCTGAATCCGTGAGGTCACTACGGCACAGGACGCAAGCTATTGATTCATCACGGGTTTAAAAAATACCCGCTTAACCTATGGGTGAAGCTAAGATTTTTTAAATCCCGTGCTAAACCAATATCTTACACCCTGCTATCGCGTATTGACCTCACGGATTCAGGTTAAAATTTATTATGATGAACTATTGACAGCTATGCTTACAGACTATATATTCTCGCTCCTCGGTTAAAACATGTTTTGTTAAATCGAAATGGCTATGTAGCTCAGCTGGTTAGAGCACATCACTCATAATGATGGGGTCCCAAGTTCAAATCTCGGCATAGCCACCATATTTTTCACATCAAACCCCTTATCCTTAAAGCTAGTTATCAAAGCAAGTTAAAAGGTAAGGGGTTTTTTGTTTTCAATGATTTGATTTGATCGTTCAAGATCAGAATATAATATAAATAAGAAATCCATAATTTAAATTTTACGGTATCCCACCGCCCGTATCGCAGAGGGTATTAGCCGCTTAGGCTGTGAGACCATACCCCAATAACCAAATAACACACCGTCATCTCATCCCCGCATGTGCTACCCATACCGTCATCCCCGCATGTTTTAAGCGGGGATCTGTTTGGGCATTGTGTATTACGAGATTCCCGCTAAAAACGTGCGGGAATGACGGTGTTGATGGCACATGCGGGAATGACGGTGTTGATGGCATATATGGGATTATTTTTATTAATACCCATCCCCCCCCTTTTTTTTACATTTTTTGAGGGTGAATTACAGGCTTATCGACCACTCATTAATATCATGCCGAAATCTTTGGGCTTTGGGTGTGTTTTGCGGGTGTTCCACGCTATTCTGGCATCTCTTTTTCCGCCGTCATCATCGTCATTGATAATCACTTCCATGCCTAGTCTATTTCTTATGGCGGGTTTGATTCCTAATTTGCTCCATTTGATTTTTGCTTGCAACTCATAGCCATCGTATTTCTTTTTAATTATATAGGGAAGATTGATTGTAAAGTTAGGAGGGTTTTCTTTGCCTAGCAGTGCTTTTGTTTTATTGCGGGAGAAAATAAAGTGGTAGTCATTTTTTCTGTCAAATTGATTGTTGCGACTGTTGTTGGCATCAATAAAAAACTCGATTGAGTCATCATCTCTGGGGTCTTTTGAGTCGGACATGGCTTCTTTGTCATAGACTTTTACACTGAGGTAGAGGTATTTTTTATCCCATTTTACTTGCCATTTTCCTGATATATCGCGTTTATCCCAAGTTTCTCCTTCAAGTAGAATATTTAAGGCTTGTGGGTTTTCTAAGCGATAAAAATGTTTAGCATCACCTTTGGCTGGGCGGATAACTATGCGTGGCTTATTGGGGTCAGGCTTAGGTAGGTAGTGAGCAATGCTGGATGGGGAAGGTTTGTTTTTTTGTTTTAGCTTTTGCCAATTCCACCAACGTGGGTTTTTATTGATAAAGGCAAGAGAAGCTTTGAGTTTGGGTGCATCGTTAATATTTTGTCGGATATGTTCTTTTAAACCCCAGCAGCCAGAAGAATTGAAGGCTCGTGGTGCGCTGAATGCAACGAATAAGTCGGCTCCCATTGCGCGCCATTGCTTGTATAGGCTGCGGTATAAATCTCCCATACGTGGGTCACGATTTGCAGAGAAGAATAGGGGGTTTGGGTGTTGCAGATAATCTTTGGCGGCCCAATCAACAAGGCCTTGTCCACCTTCATAAGCAACTAGGCTGACGCCAAAATCTTTTGCTAGCTTGGCATGTTTTTTTAGTTCATGCATGATTTTTGGTAGTGAGCGATAAGATTTTTTATCGGTAAGTAGCTTGAAAATATCATCAGTTGTTTTTGATTCACGAAAACCACGTAGATTGCCGCCAATATAAGGTGCAATTGCTAGTGCATCGACTGATTTATAGGTGTTTTTATAGCCAAGTATAATGCCACTAATATCGGGTCGGGTATCCCATCCACCAAGGATTCGTATCAGTTTTTTATGCCCGCCATAGATGCTTTCCCAAATTTTAAAAAATTCTACAGAGCGTTTGGCATAAAACTTATATCCAGCCATGAGTGCATCTTGATCTAGACGCTGTTTTATACCCATTTTTTGCATGTATTCATTATGAATAAAATTTACATTCCATGCTTCATTGGTATATTCGATATATGGGGTGAGTTCTGCTGAAAGGTTTTCATGCACATAGCTTGCAAAGCGGCGTATATAGTCATCATCTGCCGCATGAGGGACATTCAACCAAGGGTTTGCTTTGAGTTTATTCGCAAGTGCAATTTGGATTTCTAAAGGTGCGCCGCGTGAGCCATAGATGCCACCCCAAGTGGCTTTATCCATTTTAGCTCGTTGTTCCCAGTGTTGTGCTGGGTTGCGTGTGATACCTGACATCGGCATAAAACGAATCACGCTAAAATCTTTCATAAAATTAAGATAATCTGGATTAAAGATAATATCTTGATAGTAGTCTTTAAAAGCTAGAAAGTTAGCACCCTTGCAGTCGGATGGTTTTTTTGCATGTTGAAAAGGATTGTTGTGGCAAATACCACCTGGCATCAGAATTCGAATATTACGCAGCGGTTTGCTTGGATTGGACTCGGTGATTTGCAATGCGGCGGTTAAAAAGCCATCAGAACGTGCATCAAAGCGGATAATATCTTGCCCTAATTTGCGTGAGATGAGTTTGGCATTTTGTAAATACTCAATCTTGCCTTCTCCATCATAAAGCACAGTATAATCACCTTCTGGCAGTGCCTCTAGCTGTATATTACGCAGAAAAAATACGCCTGCTTTTCCACCATGCAAGTTTTTTGGCCAGCCCTGTTTATCATACTCAACTTGAGCAGAAGTTAGACATGGCTTGTCTTTGGCGCGACAGCGGATATTTTCGTGAAATGGCATCGAAACACGGAATAAATCTACAAATGGAATACTTGAGTCTTGTTCATAGATTTCATTAGTATTAATGCCTAATGGTGAGCTATTGTTGCGAGTCGATGGGTATTCAATATCGGCGTGCTTCAATAAGATATTTTGTTTTGTCGTATCTTTTTGTGCAGTGTTTGCAGCGAGAGTATCAGGGAGGCTTTGAAAAAGAAAAGCAATAAATGGCAATACCGATAAGACTAGTATTAAGGCAAATAGAAATACACGAATTTTCATTAAATTTTTAAAGGCTTTTTAGTAGGAGAAGAGGGGGCTTGTTCGACGGTAGCAGGATTTGTAAGAATCACACTTAGAAATAGATATTACAGCATAAACTTCCGATAAAAGAGGTTTTTCTGACTTTAGATTATACAAAGATGGCAAAATTTATGTATTATCG
>JALSLM010000100.1 GCA_026988295.1 Thiotrichaceae bacterium | reverse complement strand
CTTACGCACATCTGAAACAACAATTTTGTAAAAAGGGCGCTTCTTTGAACCGCCTCTAGCCATACGGATAGTAACCATAATCTAAATAATCTCTAATAATGAGACGCACAAATAATAAGTTAAAAAACTTATTACTAACACATCTCCAAGCCAGCCCAATATTAGGCAACCGAAAAATAATCGCGCAATTCTACGCTTATAAATAAAAAAAGAAAGTGTATTTTTTACCAATTTATAATTATTAAACCTCAAAGACTGAATATTTAACAATTTTCGATACCCTGAATCCGTGAGCTCAATGCGGATAGCAGGGCGTAAGACACTGGTTTAGCATGAGATTTAAAAAATCTTAGCTTCACCCTTAGGTTAAGCGAGTATTTTTTAAACTCATGATGAATCAATAGCTTGCATCCTGTGCCGTAGTGACCTTACGGATTCAGGGATACCTTAATCTTCAGTCCCAAGGGATACATGCATACCAAGCCCCAGCTTTAAACAACCTCTTATCCAGCTACAAAAAGAAAAAGTATTACTTTTAAGCTATAATATTAGAATTGAGCTTACATTGAGATCGCAAGAAAAAAGAGGGAGAAGAAGGAATACAGCCATCAAACTTCACATGCACAACATAACGACAAAAAACACATCACCATGATTTCTTTTTTATTAAAGCACTTTTCCTGTGCCTGCCTCTTCTATTTACTGACACTATGCAACTTATCAGCAGCAAATGCCTCACCTCAAGCAGATGACATAGAAGCCATAGGAAACATGAAAAACACTAAAAATACCAAGGAAATATCAGCACCTAAAGCCCAACTTTCTTTTATTTCAGAAGAAAATACTCCAGAAGAAACTAAGCCCAAAGCTGAGAGACTAAACCTTGTTATTCCTCACAACAATGCTAACAATACTGCTAGCGACAGCAATAGCAATAGCAACAAAAAAACCTATATTGATTTTAACAAGCTAAAACCCAAAAATAGGTTCAAGCAAATAAAAGAGCGTTACCTAACATTCTACTCAGGGAAAGCAGAAACTCTTCGAGCTACCTACCTCCAAGGCTCTTATGCTATCAATTACACTCAAAACTGGTAATTAATAGGAGCAGTTAAGGAAAACCTGATTAAGTCGATTAAAATTTAGCACAGAAAAATCTGTCGCTATTTTTCATGAACCTGAATCCGTGAGTCCAATGCGGATAACAGGGGATAAGATATTGGTTTAGCATGGGATTTAAAAAATCTTAGCTTCGCCCTTAGGTTAAGCGGGTATTTTTTAAACCGCTGTGAAATCAATAACTCGTTCATCATGCCGTAGTAGCCTCACGGATTCAGGTTTAAGTTGTGTTTGAAGCAATCTATCGGATTACGCCATCGCTAACCCGACCTATAAAAACTCACAATCAGCACTCTTTACATCCCTGGAAAACCACCTGGACCACCCATACCTGGTGGCATCTGCCCTTTCATTCCACGCATCATCTTTTTAAGACCGCCACCTTTAAACTTCTTCATTATTTTACTCATCTGCTTATGCTGCTTCAACAAACGATTAACATCCTGAATTTGCATACCCGCACCTAGAGCAATACGCTTTTTTCGTGACCCTTTGATAACAGCAGGAAAGCGTCGCTCCTGTACGGTCATTGAGTTAATAATGGCAATCATACGAGAAACTTCTTTATCACCTGCACCACTTTGAACTGCCTGCGACATCTTTCCCATACCAGGTAATTTATCTACTAAGCCACCCATCCCCCCCATTTTTTGCATTTGTTGCATTTGTGTACGCAAATCCTCAAGATCAAAACCTCTGCCCTTATTGAGCTTTCTAGCTAGTTTCTGCGCATCTTTATGATCAACCTTACGCTGAGCTTCTTCTACTAGTGTTACCACATCACCCATACCCAAAATGCGTGATGCCATACGTTCAGGATGAAACGGCTCTAGTTGGTCGATTTTTTCGCCCATACCGATAAACTTAATAGGCTTACCTGTAATTTCCCTTACAGATAATGCTGCACCACCACGCGCATCACCATCGGCTTTAGTCAGTACCACACCTGTTAAAGGTAATGCCTCACCAAAAGCTTTGGCAGTATTTGCAGCGTCTTGACCCGTCATGGCATCCACAACAAACAGTGTTTCAACTGGATTAACCGAGGCATGGATAGCCTTGATTTCATCCATCATCTCACTATCAATATGCAAACGACCCGCAGTATCCACCAACAAAATTTCTATATGCTTTTTCTTGGCAAAATCTAGTGCATTAGTAGCTATTTCAACGGGAGACTGCCCTACCTCACTACTAATAAAAGTAGCATCTACCTGCTCAGCAAGTGTTTCAAGCTGTTTAATCGCTGCTGGTCGATAAACATCACAACTCACCATAGCAACACTTTTCTTTTCACGATCTTTTAGTAGCAACGCAAGCTTACCTGCCGTGGTTGTTTTACCCGCGCCCTGCAAACCTGCTAGAAGAACAACAGCCGGAGGTTGTGCTTTAAGGTCAAGCGATTCATTCGCTTGCCCCATAATCTCAATCAACTCATCATTGACGATTTTGATCAGTGCCTGGCCAGGCGACAAGCTATTAAGCACTTCTTTTCCAACTGCTCGCTCTTTAACCTTATCAATAAAGGTGCGAACAACAGGCAGAGCCACATCAGCCTCAAGTAATGCCATACGCACTTCACGCATAGCATCTTTAATATTATCATCGGTTAAACGTGCCTGACCTTTTAGCTTTTTTATCGTATGCGACAGGCGATCACTTAAATTTTCAAACATTGTAATTAACTCTTAGGTTTTTTTAAAACAGCAAACTTCAAGTATAACATTGTCTCACCATACTCTATAATGAATTGAGAATAATTTTGGTTATACAGTCATCATCATGAACGCAACAGCAATTAGCATAATAGCAATTTTACTTTATACCATTAGCTGGGTACTTATCTCTTTACGTGTTCGCTCAACGATTCAGAGCCCCCAACAGGATGCATCAAAAAGCACCAGAAATTACACTAAAATCTACTTCATAAGTTGGTTTATTGCATTGATTTTACACATCTTTTCCTTGCATGTCCCTCTTATGCTAGGCAAAGCAATGGCGTTGAATTTCTTTACGCTTGCATCCTACGTTATGTGGTTTATTAGCCTTGTATTATTTATCACAACAATCAAACGCCGCATAGAATCACTCGCAATATTTATACTACCCTACACCATTCTCAGCATAATTTTAGCGATTCAATTAAGCAGCAATACAGGGCACTTTATCCAAATGAGAAGTGGTCTTGGTCTACATGTATTGCTATCACTACTTGCCTACAGCCTACTGCTACTAGCATCTTTTCAAGCATTATTGCTTTCCTATCAAAATATGCGACTACACACACATCAGATGTCTGGTCTAATGCGCGCCCTTCCATCACTTGAAGATATGGAATATCTATTATTTCGCTTTATTACTCTTGGTGTAATATTGCTCACTTTTTCCCTAATCTCTGGCTTTATTTACCTTGATGATCTATTCGCACAACGTGTCGCACATAAAACCATACTCTCATTAGTTGCCTGGTTTGTTTTTTCCATTTTACTTTTTGGTCGTTGGAAATACGGCTGGCGCGGACGCAAAGCAATACGCTGGACATTAGCTGGCTTTATTATTTTAATGATTGCCTTTTTTGGCACAAAGTTTATCCAAGAGTTTATTATTTAATAAAAACAAGAAAGCAGCCATGAGCAATAAAATAGACATAAGCAAGAAAGCAGTCATGAACAAGAAAAAAGTCGCAAATCAAAAAATATATAAAAAAAGGGGGGGATGGGCATCTTAACGTGGACATAAATAACATCTCTATCGGCTGGTTATTCTTCTCATTGCTGATTCTCTTTCTACTTTCCGCCTTCTTTTCTGGCACAGAAACAGCACTCATGGCGCTAAACCGCTACAAACTAAAGCACCTTGCCAGAAAAAATCGAGGTGCAGCACTTGCCACGCAACTATTAGAGAAACCCGACAGACTTATCGGAGTTATCCTAATTGGCAATAATCTTGTCAATATCCTTATCACCCAACTTGCAACCCTAATTGGGCTTCGTCTTGGTGGTAATACTGGTGTTGCAATTGCAACGGGAGTTCTCACCATAATGCTGCTGATTTTTGCTGAAGTCACGCCCAAAACCATTGCTGCCTTAAAAGCAGAAAAGATTGCACTTCCAGCCTCCTATATCTACATCCACCTGCTTAAAGTTGCCTACCCCTTAGTATGGATGATTAACCTTATCGCCAATTCACTCGTGCGCTTAGTTGGCATTGACCCCACAGACAACGCCCTGCAATCACTCAACCACGAAGAACTAAAATCAGTAGTAAATGAAGCAGGCGGACTCATCCCCCAAAACCATCAAGAAATGCTACTGCGCGTACTTGATATGGAATCTATCACCGTCGATGACATTATGATTCCACGCCCCGAAATTAGCGGCATTGACCTCAATGATGACTGGAATGATATTGAAGAACACATCCTACGGAGCAACTTCACCCGCATGATTGTCTACAAAGGCAGCATTAACAATGTTGTTGGATTTTTACATCTGCGTAGCCTACTACCACTTTTTCACGATGACAAAATGGAACGTCAACTTTTTGAAAAAGCCATCGTTCCCGCTTACTTTACACCCGAAGGAGTCCCGCTAACCCAACAACTCATCAATTTTCAAGAAGCCAAACGCCGCATGGCTTTAGTCGTTGACGAATATGGAGATGTACAAGGTTTAGTCACCATTGAAGACATTTTAGAAGAAATAGTTGGCGAATTTTCTACCTCACCTGCCAACTTTGACTACGAAGCACGCATTCACGAAGATGGCAGCATCTGGGTCGATGGCGCTATGCACATCCGCGAACTTAACCGCCAGTTTAAAATGAATCTACCCACTACCCGCTCAAAAACCATTAATGGGCTCGTGACTGAAAAACTAGGTCAAATCCCTGTTCCTGGTGTCAGTATTTTAATTAATGACTACCCAATGGAAATACGCAAAACACTCAACAACGCAGTTAAAACACTGATTATTTTCCCCAAACTTAAATGATAAATGCTAGAATATTTAGAACACACATCATCGGTAGGCTTCCCTAAGGAAAACCTGATTAAGTCGATTAGAATTTAGCGCAGAAAAATCTGTCGCAATTTTTCATGAAATGAGTCGTAATAGTCATTCTATTGCGTCGATCTTCATGGAAAATATCGGCAGATTTGGCAAGCTAAAAATAATTGGACTTGATCAGGGTTTCCCTAAGATACCCATCCCCCCCCTTTTTTACACTTTTTGCAAAACTACTGGCACTCATGGCTAAAATCAAAACACAATATATTTGCAAAAACTGCGGCGCGATTCACAACAAATGGAATGGTCAATGCAATGATTGCCAAGCATGGAATACACTAGAAGAAAGCGTCGTACAACCCAGTAGCACCGCGACTGCTGTTAAAAGTAGCCGTTTTCAAAGTTACTCAGGTGATGTCAGTCAGATCAAGTCCATTAGTGAAATCGACCTCAAACAAATTCCTCGTGCAAGCACAGGCATCTCAGAACTAGATCGTGTTTTAGGCGGTGGTCTGGTGCAAGGCTCAGTCACACTCATTGGTGGTGACCCAGGCATTGGCAAATCCACCATTTTAATCCAAACTATGGCAAGTCTTGGCAAACTACGCTCGCTTTATGTCACTGGAGAAGAATCATTACAGCAAGTATCCATGCGCGCCAAACGTCTGCAACTCAACCCCGACCCACTGAGATTACTTACTGAAACCTGCGTTGAGCGCATTATCGAACACGCCTCATTGGAAAAACCCGATGTCATGGTGATTGACTCCATTCAGACCATTCACACCGAAGAACTCACCTCCGCGCCTGGCTCTGTCAGCCAAGTGCGCGAAGCCACCGCAAGACTCACCCGCTTCGCCAAACAAACCAACACCTCACTCTTTATCGCAGGACACGTCACCAAAGAAGGCACATTAGCCGGTCCTCGCGTACTCGAACACATGGTCGATACCGTACTTTATTTTGAAGGAGACCCAGGAGGGCGTTACCGCATTTTACGCGCTGTCAAAAATCGCTTTGGTGCAGTCAATGAACTTGGCGTTTTTGCCATGACCGAACGTGGATTAATAGGCGTAAGCAACCCATCAGCCATCTTCTTATCACGCCATGAAACCCCCGTACCAGGAAGCGTCATCATGGTAACACGCGAAGGCACACGCCCACTCTTAGTAGAAGTACAAGCCTTAGTTGACGAAAGCCACGGCTCACAATCACGTCGTGTTGTTTTAGGGCTAGAACAAAACCGCATCGCCATGTTACTCGCCGTATTACATCGTCATGGCGGCATCTCCATGTTTGACCAAGATGTCTTTATCAACGTCGTAGGCGGTATGAAAATCACCGAAACCGCCGCCGACTTACCCCTAGTACTTGCAGCGCTCTCCAGCTTTAGAAACCGCCCCCACCCAGCCGACCTAATTGTATTTGGTGAAATAGGACTCGCAGGCGAAATACGCCCCGTACCCAATGGCGAAGAACGCCTAAAAGAAGCCGCCAAACACGGCTTTAAACGAGCAATAATCCCCAAAAGCAACCAACCACAACGCGCCATCAAAGGCATGAAAATACTCACCGCACAACGCTTAGAAGATGCACTAGAGTATCTGGATTAATAATGATATTTATAAGTAGAATAAGTGGGCTCAACGCAAACCTTATTGCTTCCTTGGTCTACCCATCTTCTTTTTAGGAAAACCTAGTTAAGAAAACTCCACAAAGCCAAACCTCTGTTTGTACTCCTGAATGAAAGGATACTCATTTAATTTTTGGGAAATACGAGGATTAGTGGCTGTTTTTGACTTATAAGATTAATCACCGTAAGGAACTGTTTTATATAGCCATTATAGCTAATACAGCCCTCCGGCACAGATCCGTACGTGCGCTACTAACGCATACGGCTCCTACGTCAGGTCAAACGTGTAATCACTGCACATGATTACCGCATTTATGCCACATTCCCTCAGATGTATTATTGATCACTGAGTATCATTATCTGGTTCCGTGTATAAATTCCCCTTCGTTGAGACCCTTCGCTCCACTGACTCCGCCACAGGTTTTATTCTGCTTTGTTCGCTAGCTTCATCACTACTATGATCTCATCTGACTTCCTCAAAGTATGATGCAAGGGGTTATATGTTATTCACTTTTCCCTTGCACTGCTGTTACCGCGACTTCGAGGATCTCCCAAGTTCCGACGCTAGACATCAGCACATGCACCAGGTCTATGACTCCGACAGATCAGCCCCATGCTTGTGATTAACGCATGACTGCTATATTGCTTTCCCCATCATCCAACAAGGTCAGCATATGCAATGTTGTTTTCGAAGCTCAATACTGAGTCTATACTTTCCCCTGTCAACGCTTAGCCCTTAACCTTACGGTTAACAGCCCACGACTCGGGGTCACAGCGGTTCACTACGCCTTACTGTGTAAGAGAATTTCACTCTTTGATCTAGCGCCAGCTTCGCTTGGCGCACTGGATGTCTGCTTTATTGTTTGGCATGGTTCAAAGCAAGGTAACACTTTTAAATTTAAACACAGCATTAAAATTAATAGTAACTTACTGATATTAAAGCTCATTTAATACTATTATTATTCACTCTTAAAATATAAAAGTGTTACCCTGTAGTAGCTATCATTGAACCATGCCTATTGTTTTTGTTTTCCTCTTTTTTAGGTTAGAAATTAAGGATAGGACTTTTTATGACTCTCATAGTATCTACTAACTTCATTTATGGTATGTTATATCCTTATCAAGTAGGAGAAGCTTATGGACTTTATAACCAATGTAATGTTAAGTGGAATAATCTGGGATATTGTTAAATTAGGCGTACCTTTAACTTTAGATTATATGAAAAGTAAGGCACAAGGCTATATTCTTGATGCTCCCACACTGGCAAAGCTTGAAGGCTTGTGCAAGCAACTCCCTGCAGAAGCCAAAGAATCTGAAAGCACCCTAGCAAGCTATATTGAAAATAATCAAGAATGGAAAGCGGTTAGCAAACAAATTATAAAATCAAAAAACTTCACTCAGAACATTATAGGTAAAAATACTAAAGGCGTTCAAGCTGATAAGATTGATACGCTTAATATGTAAACTAACATGCCAGATATAAAACAAACGATTGGAACTAAGGCTAGCGGTGTACAAGCTAATGAAATTGGTGCTGTAAACATTAATGTCAATGCTTCCAAAGGTGGTATCCCAAAGAATTTAACCCTGCTACCCGCAAAAAACCCAAACTTTGTAGGGCGTAAAACTGAGTTACAACAGATAGTGGATGACCTTGCTAGCGACAGCATGGTTTATATTGTTAATGGTATTGGTGGTATAGGTAAAAGCGAATTAGCTTATAAATACTTGCTTGAAAATAAAGACAACTACCAACATATTGCATTATTTGAATTTTCAGACACATCGGATACGCTTGAAGATATTCTTATAGCAGCGTTAAAACAATCCCTATTCTTAGATGACAATATCACACTAGAGCGTATTCTCTATCGCCTACAACAACTACAAGAAAAGTGCTTGTTGGTTTTTGATAATCTTAAAAATACTGATGATATTAAAAAACTAAGCTGCTTAAATAGTAACTGTGATGTTTTGATAACAACACGCCTAAATATCCCAGCACATAAATGTTTAAACCTTGAAATATTGCCTCCTGATGATGCTCGCGCGCTCTTTCTTTCGCATTATCCAACGGATAAAAACATAGATGATATTTTAGAATACATTGACTACCACTCGCTGTTTATTGAACTAATAGCAAAAACAGTACAAGAAGGCTGTTTAAGCCTCGAAGAACTACGACAAAAATTCCAAAGTGGTGACTTTGCTAAAATAGATCGAAGTTTTGAGCAAAGTTTTAATGATTTTCTGATACAGCGTTTTCAAATTGAAGACAATGAAGCGTTAAAAAAGCAATTGCAACTACTTGCCTTGCTTCCCTCGGTGGAAATTAAACGAACAACATTGGAAGAAATTTTTAACAATGATACCCGCTTAAAGCCCAAATTAAGTGAGCTTGCCAAACGCGGCTGGTTAATCCAAAAAGAAGGAAACTACAAACTCCATCAAATTATAAAAGAGTTTATTCTAGCCAACCACCCAATCAGCTTTGATACTGCCAGCCCTATTATGCAAGGTATCAGCAAACAACTAGACCCTAATGATGCCTACTTAAACCCCAATGAAAAAACTTACTTTATCGAAAGTATAGAATCAATATTGGAGCAATTTTCTACCGAAAAAAATACCATCATTGCCACCTTGCAAGACTCTCTCTGTAATCTTTACTTTGCACTAGGGCAATATAATAAAGCACAAAAAATCCAACAAATAGCGCTTAATACTAGAAAAGAACTACTAGGTAAAAAACATCCTGATACCGCCACTTCCTACAACAATATTGCTAGCGTTTATAGGAGCCAAGGAAACTACTCTAAAGCACTAGCGCTTTATCAAAAGGCACTGACTATCCGAGAAGAAGTGCTGGGTAAAAAACACCCTGATACCGCTACTACCTATAACAATATTGCTGGAGCTTATGAGAGCAAAGGGAACCATTCCAAGGCACTAGCACTTTATCAAAAAGCATTGACTATCGCAGAAAAAGTGATGGGCAAAAAACACCCTAATACGGCTGCTTCCTATAACAATATTGCTGTACTTTATAATAACCAAGAAAACTACCCTAAGGCATTAGCACTTTATCAAAAGGCATTGACTATCATAGAAGAAGTGCTGGGTAAAAAACATCCTAAAACCGCTACTTCCTATAACAATATTGCTCTGGTTTATAATAACCAAGAAAACTACCCTAAGGCACTAGTGCTTTTTCAAAAGGCTTTGGCTATCCGAGAAGAAGTGCTGGGCGAAAAACACCCTGATACGGCTACTTCCTATAACAATATTGCTCTGGTTTATAATAACCAAGAAAACTACCCTAAGGCACTAGCACTTCATCAAAAGGCTTTGACTATACAAGAAGAAGTGCTGGGTGAAAAACATCCTGATATGGCTAATTCTTATCACAATATCGCCACCGTATACCTCAAACAGAAATACTGTAATAAAGCATTAACATCAGCAGAAAAAGCACTCTCTATTTATCAAGCACTTAATTTAGATAATAAAATTCCTAACACACAAGATTTACTGAAGTTAATAAAACGCAATATTAAAAAAGCAAAGAAAATGTCTTTAAGAAGACGAGCTAGAGTTTGTAAAGATAGAGACTTATAGTCTGTGCTTATTTTCAACACATAAAAAGAACATCCATAATTTAGCCCATTACCCATCCCCCCTCTTTTTTACACTTTTTATCTGGAGATAAAGCTTTAGCTTTAATAAGACCAATAAGAACTCTGTGGCTCTTTGCAAACCTTCGGCGGTTCTCTGCGTTACAAAAAAATGCAAAAAAGAGGGGGGATGGGTAATATATTGTTTTAGTTCTATGACCATGCCGAATTTTTCCCGTATTCCGCATAGCTCCATAGGTGCTACTTACTATTAGGACTTGATACCTGTCAACTTCCGTATATTCAAACGTGATTTTTAATCACTGCTAAGCATTGGGCTGGCGTAAGAATATTAATTCCTTCAACTTGTTTCAAGTCTGTCAAATCACTATCACCACTCACTATCATTAAAGCATTAGCGATTATTGCCACATCCAGAAACTTATTATCATCTTTATCACGACTTAGATTCATCTTATTTTTCATGGATTTGATTTCAACCCAATCAGCAATATTACTAAAGTCTAATAATATAGATTTTCTCATTTCTCTGGAAATATAACGATCGAACTTAGGTCGCCATAATCTACTATAAAACTCCTCGTAGGTTTCTTCTGAAAACACTAACTGACCATGAGTAACAAAGTATCTAACGATTTTGGCTGGAGTACCATTTGGAGAAAGAGCGGAACTAATTAATACATTAGTATCAATAACAACAGGTTTGCTATTAATACCCTCAATCATTTAAAAGTGATTGTAACTTTTCATCTGTCAAGCCTTTCTTGCTTGCTTCTTCTCCTGCTTTATCCAAAGTATGTAATAAGCGATTAGCATAGAAAGCTCGCATAGATTCATATTCTTCTTCGGAGACCATTATACCTACCGTGCGACCACGACGTGTTACTTTGACAGGCTCACGTTGTGCTTTGTCAATAAATTCACCGAAATGAGTTTTTGCTTGATTGGCTGTTAATACTTGCATAATTAGTACTCTATTTATCTAAATTCAAATATAACACAACAACCAATGAAGCGCACGAATCGTTCGATTGAAAATAAGGTAGCCCATATAAAGCTTTGCAGAATACAGGCTACTTGCTATTGCCTATCAAACTTAATATCTATAGCTTTCTACCTAATCGTTTTTCTATTTTCTTTTTTTCCCAATCGGGACCAAAAAAGCTGAATATTTCAAACACGCTAAGTGCGTGGGAGGCAATGCCTAAGCCCCATCCTAATAAGACCCACCATGCCCAGATGTAGTTTGGTGAGGTGACATAGTTAATAACAAAAAGAAAACCAACGACTAAGATATATTTAATAAGGTGGGAGTAAAAGCCTTTAAGGTCTCTAACATACTCAATGGCTCTACCTTCTTCATCAGTGATTTTTGCGGTGTTATTGTTTGTATCGACGGTTTGTGTGTTCATCTCTAATTCCTGTTGTAATTCTGAAAAATTGGTTTCAAAAACAGCAGCCAAAGATTTTAATGATTCTGCACTGGCTTTTTGCCCACGTTCTATACGTTGGATTGTGCGAGTGCTAATACCACTCAATTGTGATAATTGCTCTTGAGACCAGCCACGTTGTAAACGTAATTTTCGAATAATCATTAATTTAACTCCTTTGTCTGCTAGTACTCCACAAGTTTGGTTTGATGAAGTACTAGGACATAGATTACATCAGTTTAAGCCTTGTCGGTGACGACATTCACCTGACAATGGCGACAATGATACGACACAGCTACGACACGGATATGACATAGCCATGTGATGACCACAACACTCTGATTTAACTTAACCCACCCCCCCCTTTTTTGGATATTTCTTAAGGAAAACCTGATTAAGTCGATTAGAAAATATCGGCAGATTTGGCAAGCTAAAAAATAATTGGATTTGATCAGGGTTTCCTTAACTCTTTTGGCAATACAAAAAATACATCTTCAGTCACTCCTTGGTCATCAGCGAGAATTTCTGCTCCCAGTTTTGTCAATCGCTGATTTACTTCTTCGACTAAAATTTCTGGGGCCGATGCGCCTGCGGTTACACCAACTTTATCCCCTTGTGAAAACCATGTTTCTTCGATGTCTTCCGCACCGTCAATTAGGTAGGCAGGTGTTCCCATTTTTTCAGAAATCTCGCGCAGGCGATTTGAGTTAGAACTATTCGGTGAGCCGACTACTAATACAACATCAGACTGCTTGGCCAGCTTTTTTAGGGCATCTTGGCGATTTTGTGTGGCATAACAAATATCACTCTTTTTAGGGCCTTTTACATGTTCAAAACGCTCACGCAAACTATCTATGACAATAGCGGCATCATCCATTGACAGCGTGGTTTGGGTAACAAAGCTTAGCTTATTAGGGTTTTTTACATTGAGTGCTTGAACTTCTTGTGGAGAATCAACGCGATAAATATCCCCTCCGTGGGTTTTGTCATAACGACCCATAGTTCCTTCAACTTCAGGATGTCCTTTATGTCCGATGAGAATCGTCTCACGCCCTTCTTGGCTATATCGCAATACTTCCATGTGGACTTTAGTCACCAGTGGGCAGGTAGCATCAAAAACTTTTAGATCACGTTGCTCGGCTTTATCTTGCACCGCTTTAGAAACACCATGCGCACTGAATATCACGGTTTCACCATCAGGCACTTCATCTAGTTCATTGACAAAAATCGCGCCCCTTTCTTTAAGATTATTCACCACAAAGCGGTTATGCACTACTTCATGACGTACATAAATAGGCGCACCTAATAAATCAATGGCACGATTAACAATTTCAATGGCACGATCAACACCTGCACAAAAACCTCGGGGATTAGCTAGGATTACTTTCATTTTTATAAGCACAAATTAATAAGACTTAAATAATATAACCCACCCCCCCCTTTTTTTATACTTTTGTGTACCCTTGTTTCGCTTTATACTCAGAAAATACTCAGATTATAGTTAGACAATAATTAGGCAATAGTTATCACAGGATGAAAACAATGAAGGTTTTATTAGTAGGCAGTGGCGGTCGTGAACACGCACTCGGTTGGAAGATGGCACAATCTTCTAAAGTCGATACTGTATTCATTGCACCTGGCAATGCAGGTACAGCAATGGAAAAGGGTATTGAAAATATTAATATTGATGCAGAGGATATTCAGGCTTTACTTGAATTTGCTCAAAAAAATCAAATTGATTTAACAGTTGTTGGCCCTGAAGCCCCCCTAGTGAAAGGTATTGTCGATTTATTCAGTGATGCGGGTTTGAAATGCTTTGGGCCAAGCCAAGCAGCGGCACAGCTTGAAGGCTCTAAAGCATTCTCAAAAGATTTTTTTGCGCGTCACAATATTCCCACCGCTGCTTATGCTAATTTTACCGATATTGATAAGGCAGTGGCTTATATCAAACAACAGGGCGCACCTATTGTTGTCAAAGCCGATGGTTTAGCCGCTGGTAAAGGTGTTATTTTGGCACAAACAGAAGAGCAAGCGATAGCTGCCGTTAAAGATATGCTGGCGGGTAATTCTTTTGGTGATGCAGGTCATCGTGTGGTGATTGAAGAATTTCTCACAGGGGAAGAGGCAAGCATTATCGTTATTGCAGATGGTAAAAATTATCTACCAATGGCAACTTCACAAGATCACAAAGCCCGAGATAATGGCGACAAAGGTCCCAATACTGGCGGCATGGGTGCGTATTCACCTGCGCCCGTCGTCACTCCAGAGATTAGCCAAAAAATCATGCGAGATGTTATCGAGCCAACCATCAAAGGCATGGCTGATGAGGGGCATCCATTCACCGGCTTTCTTTATGCGGGTGTGATGATAGATTCACAGGGAAATGCAAAAGTACTGGAATATAATGTGCGTTTTGGTGATCCTGAAACACAGCCAATTATGATGCGTTTACAGTCTGATCTTCTTGAATTGCTTGAAGCCGCTTTAGAGGGAGAACTCAAGCAACAAACTATCGAATGGGATCAACGCTCATCACTCGGTGTGGTTATGGCGGCAGATGGCTATCCTGATACTTATGCAAAGGGCGATATAATCACTAACATCCCAGATGATGAGGACAACAGTAAGGTCTTTCATGCGGGAACAGCACTCAATGACAACAATGAACTTGTCAATAATGGTGGAAGAGTCTTATGTGTTGTAGGATTAGGGGAAAATGTCACACAAGCACAAAAAATTGCTTATCAAACCCTAGCCAAAATTAACTGGAACAATGCCTATTACAGAACGGATATTGGTCATCGCGCCATAAATCGTGAAAAGCAAGAGACTGAGTAAATAAAAATGGATGATCAACAGCAGTTTTTGCAAAAACTCAACCGACGTACTCGTTTTACTCAGTTTTTAGTGTGGATTGCTTTATTTTTTACCGCCGCAGGGATTGCGGCGGGTTATAAAAACTGGCTCAGAATACATGAAAAGGCAAAGACTGGGCTAGCAGGTATTGCTGAGATCAGAGAAGAAATACCGAGTTTTGCTAAAAAAGAGGAGGTTCTATCACTACAAACCACTGTGAAAAAACAATTGCAACAAAATAGAGCACACTTTGACAAAACCCTGATAGAACTAAAAGAAATTCAACAAAGCACCAAGCACTTAGCTAACACGGTCTATGATCAGGTAGAACAAATTACCAAGCAACACGATGCTTCTATCAATATTCAAAAACCATTAGTCATTCAAGATTGGTCGATTTTAGAAGTGCGTTTTCTGTTGCAGACAGGTATTCACGCCTTACAACTAAGGCAAGATAAACAAGCAGCTATAAGTGCATTTAAGATGGCTGATAAACTGCTATTAGAAAGAGGTGCTACAAGATTTTTCCCATTAAGAAAACAAATTAGCCAAGATATTGCACTCTTAACACAATATCCTATTCCAGATACAGCACTCTTATCAGAGAAAATTAGCTTTTTGCAAAGCCATTTAAAATTTGAAAAAAATATTGATAATAACATTGATAAAAACAATAAAATCAGCACCTCCAAAGAATCAAACACAGAAGAAAATTTGACTAAAAAGACAGATAACAACTCGCTTATTAATCGTGTTAAGAAAACATTTAAAGAAGCCGTTGTAGTCAGAAAATTTGACCAATCTTTACAAACTGAAATAGATGCAGAAACACAGAATAATTTATTCCAACTACTTTCTTTGAAATTAGAAACCCTGCGTATCATGCTTTTACAAAGACAGGATAAAAATTACCATCAGCAAATAAAACGTATTGAAGAGCTACTCAATAAATATTATCCAGATAGCCAACTTATACGCTATAAATCAACTCTAAAAGAATTAAATTCTGTTAATTTGACACCTCAAATGCCTGATATTTCTAAATCACTCAAATTATTGGATTCTATCGCTTCGATAAAATCTAAAAACAAATAAACACCAAGGAGAACAAGCATCTGTGCGCTATATTATTATACTCATTTTGCTGATAGTAGCTGCGCTCTTACTAGGGAGCTATGCATTTGATAACTCAGCAGATGTTGTCATTACATGGGGAGACTGGGGGAGCATATCCTTAACCAGCACCTCCTTTATTATTGCCATTATTGTAGGCTTTTTAGCCATATACTTTTTAATCGCCCTATTTCGCTTTTTCTATGGGTTGCGTCGCCGCATTAACAATCATAAACACAAAAAACTCTCTACTCAGGCAAACCAAGAGCTTATTAAAGGCTTGGTTCATTTTACCGAAGGGCATTGGCAACAATCAGAAAAAACACTGCTGAACCATGTGGCATACGCAGAAACACCTTTATTAAATTATCTTGTCGCGGCGCGTGCAGCACACATGCAAGAATCTTATAAACGTCGTGATAAATACCTTAAAAAAGCCAGTGAACTAGGTGAAGAAGCACAGACAGCAGTATCAGTTTCACAGGCTGAAATGCAGCTTACCAGCGGGCAGTTTGAACAGGCTCGTGCAACACTTATTCATTTGCTAGAGGTTTCTCCAAAGCATCCTTATGCGATTAAGCTTTTGGCAAAAATCTATTTTCAACAAGAAGACTGGAGTAATCTTTTTTCACTCTTGCCTGAGCTTAATAAACAGTCACTCATTAAAGAGCATGAACGTAGCAAATATGAGGCAACTGCATTAAGTGGTATTTTTATGACCTTAGCGCATAAAAAAGATCTCCATAAAATGCAAACACTATGGAAAAAATTACCCGCTGATATACGACTAAAATCAGAAGCAATTCTCGTCTATTGTGAAGCACTCAGCATTGCAGGTGATAGCAAATCTAGTGATAAATTATTAATTGCCGCCATCAATGACAAGTGGGATGAAAAACTCATTGAGCGTTATGGTTTAATTAAGCATAAAAAATTAGGTAGTGCTATTAAACGCGCCGAGAAATGGCTTGATAAGCATCAAAACAGCCCGCAATTATTGCTCGCTTTAGCGCGTCTCAACAAAAAATATAAACTCTGGGGAAAAGCCAAAGCAAATTATAATACCAGCTTAAATTTATCTCCCGCTGCCTCTGTATATCTGGAATTTGCAGAATTACT
>JALSLM010000099.1 GCA_026988295.1 Thiotrichaceae bacterium | reverse complement strand
CGTTTCTAACTCAAAAATCAGTTAGAATGGTATTTTTATTTCCCCTATTATTCATTTCATGAAAAAATCAGTTTCTAAACCCAATTTTTCCTCTTTTACTTTTTCAAGTTTAATTTATTCTGCAATTGATAAGGCGGCTTATCAAACACCAACAGATGTTCAGCAACAGGCTATCCCCGCTATTTTAGAGGGTAAAGATGTTTTAGCGCGTGCTGAAACGGGTTCGGGCAAGACGGCTGCTTTTGTTTTACCTTTGCTTGAAAAGCTTTTAAGACAGCGCAGTGGTAAAAGCCCTAAAGCGTTGAATCGCAATAATAATATTAGTATTGTGGTGCTTGTTCCTACTCGTGAATTAACGATTCAGATACGAGAAGAATTTGAACGCTTTTCTGAAGGGATAGAACCTAGAGTGAAATGTTTGAGTGTCTATGGTGGTGTTAAAATTAATCCACAAATGATCGCTTTAAAAGGTGGGGCTGATGTTTTAGTGTGTACGCCAGGGCGTTTATTGGACCTTGAAAGAAATAATGCTATTCGCTTGCATCAAGTGAAAGTATTGGTGATTGATGAAGTTGATCGCCTGATGAAGGGTGATTTTCAGGAGGAGATAGACTCAATTCTGAAAAAAATGCCTAAAACTCGTCAAAATCTCATGTTTACGGCAACTTTCCCAGAAAGTATTCGTAAACTTGTACGTCATATTATGAATGATCCCGTTATTATAAATGTGGATGATTATTATGATGATATAACGATTACACAACGTGTTATAACGGTTAATCATAATAAAAAGAATGATTTACTGGCTCATCTTTTTAAAGAAAATGATTGGAAACAAGTGTTGGTATTTTGTAGTGCCAAACGTAGCTGTGATAATTTGGTTATAAAAATGGCTAAGCGAGGTATTGAGGCACGTGCCATGCACGGTAACTTGCAGCAAAATGCTCGTGCTCGGGCGTTAAAGGAGTTTAAAGAGGGTAAAATTCGTATTTTAATTGCAACTGATGTTGCAGGGCGCGGCATAGATATTGGGCAGCTTCCTTGTGTGATTAATTATGAGTTACCGCGTTCACCGAATGATTATAAGCATCGTATTGGGCGCACAGGGCGAGCAGGAGAGGAAGGAATCGCTATTTCTTTAATATCACACCAAGAATATCAACATTTTTCTGTGATAGAAAAACGTAATGGAATACGTCTTAAACGTGAACAAATCATTGGTTTTGAAGCTGATGCTGAAGCACCACCACTGCCTAAAAGATCAAAGCCTAAAAAGAAGAAAAAAGCCAAATCAAAAAACTTAAAGCATAAGAATAGTAAGAAAAAATCAGCTGGTCGCGAAACAGAAAATCAATCAAATAATAAAGATAGTTATTATTCTAAGCCCGATAGTTATGCCAAATCTGATAAAAGTAGCAAGTCAGATAAAATGAATAAAACGACTAGCTCAAATAAGAGTAAGTCAATGAATAAATCTGAAAAGGTAAGTTTTGATACAAAAAGTAAGCCTTCGGGGAGTTCATTTTATAAACGTATATTGCCTAAGGAAGATTAAGGAAGATTAATGGATAATCAATTGCATCTTTTTAAACGTGTAAAAGTCGGGCGGATTAATGTTTTACGGGTATTAAAACGCCTTCCTTTTGGGGCTTACCTTGTTGCAGGTTCAGAAAAAGAAGAAATACTTCTACCCAAACGATACGAACCTGAAGATTGTAAGGTTAATGATCTATTAAAAGTCTTTATTTATTTTGATTCTGAAGATCGCATTATTGCTACCACAGAAATACCACTGGCACAGGTTGATGAATGTGCTTATTTGAAAGTGGTCGATGTCAATAAAGTTGGCGCATTTATGGATATGGGTTTGATGAAAGACCTGTTTGTGCCTTTTGCTGAGCAAGAAACAAAGATGGAAATAGGGAGGTCTTATGTGGTTCACCTGTATCTTGATGAGCATAGTGGAAGAATCATGGCATCTTCAAAGCTGGATAAATTCCTACTTGAAACAAGTCACTATCATAGTGCGGGTCAAGAGGTAGAGTTGATTATTTTTGCACAAACAGAGCTAGGCTTTAAAGCAGCAATAGGACATACCTATCAAGGCTTACTTTTTAATAATGAAATTTATCAGCCGGTACAAATAGGCGATAAAATTAAAGCTTACATAAAAAATATTCGTGATGATAAAAAGATAGATTTAACCTTGCAACTGCCCTCTGAGAAGACGCGCGGTGAATTGGCGAATAGAATCTTAGAGTATTTGAAAGAGCAGGGCGGAACAGCCAAAATAACAGATAAAAGCTCACCTGAAGAAATCTACCAACAGTTTGCTGTTAGTAAAAAAGCTTATAAAAAAGCACTAGGTGCGCTTTATAAAAGACGACAGATTACAATCGAGAAGGATAAAATTGCTTTGGTTTAGGCTATTTAGATTGAATGGCCTATTAAAAAATGCAAAAAACAGGGGGGGATGGGTATTGGTAGTAACCTTTCTACCTGAATCCGTGAGTCCAATGCGGATAATAGGGCGTAAGATATTGGTTTAGCACGGGATTTAAAAAGCTCTGCATAATTGAGTTCACCATCTGCTAGCGCAGATGGGAAGCTCACTAAATCTTAGCTGCACCCCCTTAGGTTGAATGGGTATCTTTTAAACCGGTGATGAATCAATAGCTTATTCACTGTTCCGTAGTGGGCTCACGGATTCAGGTTCTAGGAGGCTGTCTGAGAACTAAGAATTGACTGCAAATCCCATAAACATCATAATTTGAGCTTATCAATTCGTTAAATAGAACAACTATTCGCCTCTTTTGATAAACTCACCTTATAATATTTCTGGTATTTTCGTTTCAATCCGAGTTCTCGGACAGCCTCCTAGTTTATTGTTGTAACTCTGCCATCACTATTGATTGTAATACTTCGTGTAGAGGATCTGCCCTGTGATGTTATTGCCATTCTCCCACTTGTTCCAGTGGCACTAACACTTGTGATTACATAAGTAGCAGGAGCGTAACGGCTAAATCCTATGCCTGTGGGGTCTGATCTGGTTCCAGTACAGCCTGGCTCTGACCATAAATTCAGCTCTGAATTACCACTTCCAGTTTTATTACCTGAAAGGCTGTAGATGACCTGAATATTAAAGCCATATTTGCTTCGACATATTGCCTGATTACTTAAATCAACCTTGAGAGCTTTAACATTAATTGTTACATTGTCAGAGCCTGTGGCTCCGCCATTATCAGTTACAGTTAATGTTAGAGTATGTGTGCCGGGTGAGAGTGCTTTTAGGTCTAATGTATGATTACTTGAAAGATTGACTGATCCTTCTTTCCAGCTATAGGAAGCAATACTGCCATCCGTATCAGTTCCTTGCCCTTTTAATTGAAATGATTGTAACTCTACTATTGTTTTATCAGAGCCGGCATTTGCTGTTGGGGGAATATTTCCAGATCCACTGACTACGGTAATGACTACTGTATCTGTAGCAGATGCTCCGTCGTTATCGACTACTTCTAAAGTATATTCATGTGAACCTATAGATAGATTGCTAAGTGAATATGATGAGATAGTTGATCCAGTTCCGTTACTTAGTACGGTCGTTCCTTTTTTCCATGACCAAGAAGCAATAGAACCATCAGGGTCACGTCCTGATCCAGTTAATGTTGTGCTGTCACCAAGAGTAATTGTTTGGTTAGAGCCCGCACTTGCTATTGGGGCGATATTACTTGCAGAAGTAACAGTAATGATAACATGATCAGAAGACATTGCTCCGTCATTATCTGTTACAACTAAAGTAAATTGGTGTGTACCAATAGGTAAATTATTTACAGTGAGAGGAGCTATAGTTGATCCAGTACCTCTTTTTTGAATTATTCCACCTTTATTCCATGCCCAAGAAGCAATTGAGCCATCCTTATCACTAGCAGAGCCATTAAGTGTGACACTTTCACCAACGTGTATTGTTTTATCAAAGCCCGCATTTGCTATAGGGGCGATATTACTTGCAGAAGTAACAGTAATGATAACATGATCAGAAGACATTGCTCCGTCGTTATCTGTTACAACTAAAGTAAATTGGTGTGTACCAATAGGTAAATTATTTACAGTGAGAGGAGCTATAGTTGATCCAGTACCTCTTTTTTGAATTATTCCGCCTTTTTTCCATGCCCAAGAAGCAATTGAGCCATCTTCATCACTAGCAGAGCCATTTAAAGTGACACTTGCACCAAGTCTTATAGATTTGTCAGAACCTGCATGTACGCTGGGGGCTTTATTCCCTCCTGCATTTACAGTGACTTTTACAGAGTCTGTTGCGATTGCTTTATCGTTATCAGTTACAGATAATATGAAAATGTGTTCTCCAATAGGTAAATTATTGATAGTGAGAGGGGATATGGTTGATCCAGTGCCACTTTTTCTTGTTATTCCACCTTTTTTCCATGCCCAAGAAGCAATAGAACCATCGCTATCACTAGCAGAGCCATTAAGCGTGACACTCTCCCCCAAGCTTATAGTTTTATCAGAACCTGCACGTACATTTGGGCTTTTATTGCTTGATGAATTTACAGTAATTTTAATAAGAGCCGAATTACTCGCTCCTTTATTGTCAGTAACTTTTAGTTCGATAAAGTGTTCACCCACTGATAGATTATTGAGTTTTACTTCATTATCTGTTCCTTTGACTTTAGTTCCTTCTAGCCATGTGTAGGTACTGATCTGTCCATCTGGATCTGTCGCTGTTCCCTGTAATGTTACTGTCTCCCCTACTAAGATTGTTTTACCTGATTCAGCACCTTCTATATTTACAATTGGGTTTTTATTTACCCAATTTGGTAATTCATCCAAAGTAGATTTGTTAGGTGGATTTGCATAGCCTTTAGCAATGAGATTATTATATATTGGAGGGAATACATTTCTTTTTCCCGAGTAATTTGCTATCTCTTGAAAAACTGAGGCTGAAACTCCATCAAATAGGCCATTATCAGCAAAATCTGTTGTTAAGTTATCTAGTGAAGTGGCAAACTTTTGCTGGGTGTTTGTCGCAAGAAATCCTGAAGAAAAAAGTAATAAAATTGCATTATCAGGATGGCTATTTTTTGTTAAATCTAGCGTATTTAAATTATTTGTTGTTAGGCCCAGTAATAATTTTATTTCAGATAAAGCTTGCTGATTAGCGATATTGACTGAACTACCGTGATTAACAAGATACTCTATACGGGCAGCAACTAGGTGAGTAAAGAGGTTTACATTGGTTTCACCTAAGGAGTTGTGAATATAGCTAATATTGTTTAAGGATAGAGCTGAAGTGCTATCTTTTCCTAAGAACTCATTATAAAAAATTCCAGTTACAGTAATTTTAGTCCAATCACTCCACGCTAAGTTAACGGCATATTCGCCCCTATTACTTAGAATAAGACCATCTAGTCTTTCAGTCGAAGATGCTCCAGTATTTGAGAATCGTGCAAATGAAATTTGCGAGTCTTTAAGAAAATCACCTTTTTGGGCTATCCCTGTTATACCAGTTTGCTGGTTTTTAGATGATCCACCGCATCCTGAAAAAGTGATGACTAATAGTAAAAAAACAAAAATACGTGAAAGTATGGAGTAATTCATATCTGAGGCTCTTTCTTGGTGATGGAACAATGAGACTTACGTAGGTGAAACAACATGCTCTTCACATATAATACTATGTACTACAATTTGAACAAAGAGCTATGCCATGGTCTATATTAAAAAAGACTTAGACCTTTAGAATATACTTGAGTTCATTAAAAAGAAAGAAACAAACAATATTGATAGATACAGAAATACATTTGTAGATACCCATCCCCCCCTTTTTTTATATTTTTTATAACAGTAGAGTAGAATCTGAATCCGTGAGGTTACTACGGCACAGGATGCAAGCTAAAAATAATTGGACTTAATCAGGATTTCCTTAAGGAAATCCTGATTAAGTCGATTAGAAGATTCAGGTCGAAAGCAAACCAGTAATACTCCGCTGATCAGCTCTCCTTTATCAAACCTACGTTGACGGAGTACTAGCTAATCGCTTCCAAGTATCCACTACAGTGTCAGGGTTAAGAGATACACTGTCTATTCCTTGTTCCATCAACCATTCTGCAAAATCTGTATGATCTGAAGGACCTTGACCACAAATTCCAATGTATTTATTCTGTTTTTTACAGGCAGTTATTGCCATTTTAATCATTGCTTTTACTGCTGGATTACGTTCATCAAAACTATTTGCAATAAGCCCTGAATCTCTATCAAGCCCTAAAGTTAATTGAGTCATGTCATTAGAGCCAATTGAGAAACCGTCAAAATATTCTAGAAAGTCATCAGCAAGCACCGCGTTGGATGGTAGTTCACACATCATAATATGACGTAATCCATTTTCTCCTCGTTTTAGTCCGTTGTTTGCAAGCAAAATATTAACTGCTTTAGCTTCCTCTAAGGTGCGTACAAAAGGAACCATAATTTCAATATTCCGGAAGCCCATATCATTACGCACTCTCTTGATGGCTTCGCACTCCATCTCAAAACAACTACGAAATGTCTCGTCAATATAACGTGAGGCTCCACGAAAGCCGATCATAGGGTTTTCTTCGCTGGGTTCGTAGTTTTCACCACCGATGAGATTTGCATATTCATTGGATTTAAAATCAGATAGTCGCAAAATAACAGGTTTTGGATAAAAAGCAGCTGCAAGTGATGAGACACCTTCAACAATTTTACTGATAAAGAACTCACGGGGGGATTTATAAGCTTTTATACGTTTGTTGATTTCAGTCTTTAGCTCAAGTGATTGTAGATCAAACTCAAGCAAAGCGCGCGGGTGAATGCCAATCATATTGTTTATAATAAATTCCATACGAGCTAGACCTACGCCTTGATTGGGTAACTGGCAAAAATCAAAGGCACGATCAGGATTGCCAACATTCATCATAATCTTAAGATCAAGTTCTGGCATAGTGCTAACTTCTGTCTTATCTATTTTGAAATCTAGCAAGCCCTTGTATGTATAACCTGTGTCACCTTCGGCACAAGATACTGTAACATCACTATTATCAGGAATAGTTTGTGTAGAATCTCCGCAGCCGACAACAGCAGGAACTCCTAATTCACGTGCAATAATAGCGGCATGACAGGTGCGTCCTCCTCTATTGGTGACAATGGCAGAGGCACGCTTCATTATTGGCTCCCAATCTGGGTCTGTCATATCTGTTACTAATACATCGCCTGGTTGAATTTGATCCATATCATCAAGGCTCATAATAATTTTAGCTTTTCCTGAGCCAATGCGTGATCCGATGGAGCGTCCTTCAGAAAGTATTTCTCCCTGTTGTTTCAACTCAAAACGTTCAATAATATTACTCGATTGGCTTTGTACCGTTTCTGGTCGTGCCTGAACGATATAAAGCTCACCATCAATACCATCAAGTGCCCATTCAATATCCATCGGACGCTTATAATGTTTTTCGATAGTCATTGCCTGACGTGCTAATTCTTCTACCTGTTGATCATTTATGCAATATTTAACACGCTCTTTTTCATCAATATCAACAATTTTAACAGGATCATGGGAGGATTCTTTGGCTACTGATGTGTAAACCATTTTGATTAATTTACTACCTAAAGTACGGCTTAATACTGCCGGTTTTTGATCAACTAGATTTTTTTTATAAACATAAAATTCATCAGTATTGACAGCCCCCTGCACGACCATTTCACCCAGTCCATAACTGCCTGTTATAAAGACAACCTTGTCAAAGCCTGATTCTGTATCAAGTGTAAACATTACTCCGCTAGAACCAATATCAGAGCGAACCATTTTTTGTATGCCTGCGGATAAGGCAACACCAGCATGGTCGAAATTTTGATGCACACGGTATGATATAGCCCGATCTGTAAATAAAGATGCAAATACCTTGCGGATTGCAATTTTTATATTGTCAAGACCTGATACATTTAGGAATGTTTCTTGTTGACCAGCAAAAGAGGCATCAGGTAGGTCTTCTGCTGTAGCAGAAGAACGTACTGCCCAAGTAACTTCTGTCCCATATTCTTCTTCTAATTTGGCATAGGCATTATTGATGTCTTTTTCTAAAGCATCTGGCAAGGGTATCTGCATAATCCAGTCACGAATTTTTGTCCCTGTTTTTGCTAATTCTTTTATATCATCAACATCAAGTGTATCCAGTAGAGCATTAATTCTATTACCTAAATTATCATGTTCTAAAAAACTTCGGTAAGCATTTGAAGTTGTTGCAAAGCCACCTGGGACATTCACACCTAAACTTCCAAGGTTTTGAATCATTTCACCGAGTGAGGCATTCTTTCCCCCTACTATATCAATGTCATTAATACTTAGCTGATTTAACCAGATTACATTGTTTGTGTTCATATAAGTGTTTCCTTTGATGTTTTGAGATTCAGCTTTCGCACAATTTGTGCTGCGAGTTCTTCGATTGATTGACTGGTAACGTCCATAGGATGAAGACCATATTTATCATATAAAAGCTGTGCTTTTTTTATTTCAGACTTACAGGTTTCAAGTGACGAATACTGACTATTTGGTCTTCTTTTTTCACGGATTTGATGTAAACGCTTTGCTTTGATGCTTGTTGCAAAAAGCTTGTGTTGATTGTCTAGCAGAATTTGTGGTAATTCATTTTTATCAAAATCATCATCAGTTATCGGATAATTTGCTGCTTTAATGCCAAACTTTAAAGCTAGGTAGAGTGAGGTTGGTGTCTTACCCGAACGGGAAACACCAACAATAATCACATCTGATTCTCCCAAGGTTTTTAGTACCATTGCATCATCATGTTTTAGGGTGAAATTTAGTGCATCAATGCGGGCATCATAGATTTTTTCATTGATTAGACCATGACTCATACCTGATTCTCGTGTGGGTTCTGTATGTAAATCCTTACCGATTTTATCGAGAATACTTTCAAATACTTCATAATAATAGCAATCAGATTGTTGCAGAATATTATTGATTTTAAACTCTGGCATTGTTGCAAATACCAATGGTTTAAAATGCTTTTTTTTACTGATGAGATTTATTTCATTAACGAGTGCTAGTGCTTTCTTCTTTGAGTCAATAAAAGGTCGCTGAAGATAAGTAAAGTCAATATGTGGAAACTGAGATAGTAAGCTATGCCCCAATGTTTCGGCTGTAATACCCGTACTTTCAGAGACAAAAAATACAGTACGTTGGCTAGTTTCAGACATACACTACTTCTCTATATTTAGGCGTGTTAATTTCATTTTGATTACCCTTTAATTACCCATTTAATCCTTGTTTATCAAGGACACCCTGATCAAGTCCAATTATTTTTAGCTTGCTAAATCTGCCGATATTTTCCACGAAGATCGCCATAATAGAATAACTATTACGTCTCACTTCATGAAAAATATCGACAGATTCTTCTACGCTAAATTCTAATCGACTTAATCAGGATTTCCTTAATGTAGTTGTTGTAAATGATTTCCACCAAGATTGGCTACGCATTTCATATAAACGACTCAAAGCACGCTCAAATTCAAACTGAAGTAGATTACCTTGGTACATCTTTTCGATCATTACTGAAGAAGATAGTATCAAATGCACATGTAAGTCATAAAAAGCATCAATTAAATTTAAAAATCGTCTTGCAGGCCCTTCTTCGCCTTCATGTAATACAGGAATTTCAGAGAGAATGATAACTCTATATGATTTAGCAATATATAGGTAATCCCCACTAGATCGCGCTCCACGGCAGAGTGCGTCAAAGGTAAACCATGCACAATCTTTATTCGATCGTACAATGGGAATTTTTCGACCTAATATTTTAATATCATCTATTGAAAAATCATTGGACTTAGAATATTTCTGAAATAAGGATTCAAGCTTAGTATTAGTTTCTGGCTTATGTGGAATGAAAAAAACATCTTCATGCTGATTTTTTTCCTTACGGTAATCTGAGCCTGAATCTAAATGATAAACAACACAAAATTGCTTAATTAATTCAATTGCGGGAAGAAAACGCTCCCGATGTGTACCACCTTTATATAGTTCGTCAGGGTGTCTATTTGAGGTAGTAACAATGATTACACCATTTTCAAATAAGCCTTTTAATAGCCCGTGTAAAATAACAGCATCGGCAATATCAATGACATGAAATTCATCAAGGCAGATAATCTCATACAAAGTTGACATGTTTTTAGCAATTGTAATGAGTGGATCAGGTTGGCTTGGTAAGTTTTTTAATTGCTTATGAATATCAAGCATAAACGCATGAAAATGAATACGCTGGACTTTTTGTGTCGCTTGGTTTTCGATTAATTTTGAATAAAATAAATCCATTAACCATGTTTTACCTCGTCCTACTTCGCCCCAGATATACATGCCTTTAATATTTTTATTTCTTTTGATAGATGCGTGTTCAACAGTAGTACTTAGTTTTTTACTAAAGAAATTGTAAAACTTTGCCTTCTCAGGTTTTTTATGAGTTTTGTTTGGGGCTTCTTGTATGATTTTCTGAAGATGACTAACTGCTTTAATCTGACTTTTATCATAGAGCAGGTCCTCTTGTTTAATCATGAAATATATTTGTTCTTCGAGTGTCATTTACATGTATGCTCTATTAGAGTTGTTCTACCAGACCTGAATCTGAGATATTAATGCGGATAGTAGGACGTAAGACATTGGTTTAACAAATGAGTTGAAAGATACCCTTGGTGAATCAATAGCTTGCGTTTTGTGCCGTAGTGAGCTCATGGATTTAGGTCAGAAGCAAAAAAACAGTAAAAATTGATGATTTATTGTTACATTTCTAAGTATAGAAGTATTAAATAAAATAAGTGTAAAATTATTTACTATAGTAGTGGTGAATAATTGGATGGTGTGTTTTTCTATCTAAATCGTTTAATCAATCCTAGGGTCATTATGACAACTTACTACTACAAGCAAAATCGTTTAAAAAAGCTAAGAGCTTTTTGTCAAGTTGCTAAATATGGCAGCGTAACTAAGGCAGCAGAACGCTTATTTGCGAGTCAGCCTACTATATCGTTACAAATTCAAGCACTAGAACGTGAGATGGAAGTCACATTATTTGAACGCAATGGTCCAAAAATTACATTAACTGCCGAGGGAAGGGTTCTTTACGAGCTTTCAGAGCCATTAGTTCAGAGTGTAGATCATCTGCATGAAACATTTAGTGCGCACTGTGGAAATTTGAGTACAGGTGAGTTATCTATAGCGGCAGGGGAATCAACAATATTGTATATTTTACCTGAGCCTGTTCGGAAATTTACCAAACAGTACCCTGGGATAAAAATTCGATTAGCAAATGAAACAGGGCGCGATGGACTTGAAATGCTTCGAAATAATGATATAGATATTGCAATTGGCTCAATGCTAGAAATACCAGAAGATATTGATTATGAGCCTGTAGTTACTTATAACCCTGTTCTTATTGCGCCCAAAAATCATCCTCTTTCTGAGATAAAAGATATTAGTTTAAGTCATATCACTCCTTATGGATTGATACTTCCACCTCGTCACCTAAGTACTTGGCGTATAGTAAAAATGGTTTTCGCGCAGCACAATATCAACTATACGGTTGCTCTTGAAGCGGGTGGTTGGGAAGTTATTAAACGTTATGTAAGAATAGGTATGGGTATTTCAATTGTTACGGATGTTTGTATTACAGGGCAAGATAAAAAAGACTTAACTATTATTCCGTTAGACAAGTACTTTCCAAAGCGAAGTTATGGCATTGTTACAAGAAAAGGTAAATTCTTATCAATTCCTGCTGAACGCTTTATTGATTTAATGAAACAGTGTTACTAAGTTTGTGTTGATAGATTCAGAGAGGTTTTAAAGTACTTTGCTTTTTGTTCGCAAAGTACTTTATTCTGTATCATCAAACCGATGCCGTATTATAAAAAATGCAAAAAAAGGGGGGGGGTATTTACTAGCTTACTTCAAGCGCCCTCAAGTCTTTGCGGAGAACTTTTCCGACATTGCTTTTGGGTAGATCATCAACAAATTGTATGTATTTAGGGCATTTATAACGTGTCATTTCTGTATAGCAATACGCTTTTAATTCTTCTTTGGTGAGAGTGTTTTCTTTTTTTACTACAAATAGTTTAACTGCTTCTCCCGATTGTTTGTGGGGGACACCGATAGCACCTACTTCAAGCACTTTTGGATGAGCTGAAACTACATTTTCAATCTCATTGGGGTAAACATTAAAACCAGAAACAATAATCAAATCTTTCAGTCGATCAATAAGTTTTACAAAGCCTCCTTCGTTAATAATGGCAATGTCTCCAGTATGTAACCAACCTTTGTCATCCATAACACTGGCGGTTTCTTCAGGACGATTCCAATAACTTTGCATCACCTGTGGACCACGCACACAAAGTTCACCTGGTTCATTAAATGCCAGTTGTTTGCCTTGTTTATCTTTTACATAGACCTCAGTTGATGGTATAGGCAAGCCAATATTTCCTGTAAACTCTTGATTGTTAGCAGGGTTAACGCAAACTCCTGGTGATGTTTCAGTTAAGCCATAAGCTTCAATAATAGTTTGACCTGTGATAACTTTCCATTTTTTAGCAACTGACTCTTGTACCGCCATTCCACCACCTAAAAAAAGTTTTACATGTGAAAAATCTAATTTATCAAAATTTGGGGTGTTTAATAAGCCATTGTAAAGTGTATTAACACCAGCCATAAAGGTGAATTTTTCTTGGCTTAATTCTTTAACAAAACCTTTCATATCTCTCGGGTTTGTTATCAATACACTTTTGGCCCCTAGTGTTAAAGCGAAGGCATTCGCGGTTAAAGAGAAAATATGGTATAGCGGAAGTGCGGTAATAAATATTTCTTTTGATTCTTCTTTAAGCTCATTACTCACCCACGCTTTAACTTGCAATAAGTTTGCTATCATATTTCGATGTGTCAAAGCAGCACCTTTGGCTACTCCTGTCGTTCCCCCTGTATACTGTAAAAAAGCAATATCTTCATGTATTATATCAGCATCTTCAAAGGATTCTTTTTTACCTAGTGAAAGAGCATCATTGAATTTTATAGCAGTGGGTAATTTGAAGGGGGGTACCATTTTTTTTATGTATTTGACCACAAAATTAATCAGCACCGATTTAGGAAATGGTGCCAAATCACCAATTCGAGTCGTGACTATTGTTTTAATATTTGTATGTTCAAGGATATTGGATAAAGTACCTGCAAAATTTTCTAAAATAACAATGGCAACCGCGCCCGAGTCATTAAGCTGATGTTCTAGCTCTCGTTGTGTATAGAGAGGGTTTGTATTGACCACAATTAATCCTGCTCTTAATGCGGAAAAAAGTACTATCGGATATTGCAATAAATTAGGCATCATAATTGCAATTCGGTCTCCTTTTTTTAAACCCGCTTGCTGCGTTAAATAGGCAGCAAAATCTCGTGTAAGATTTTCAACGTCATTGTAGTTCAAGACTGTTCCTAGATTAGTGTAAGCAGGTCTATCTCGAAACTTATGAACACTATTTAAAAACATATCACCTAATGATTTATATTTATGGGGGTCAATGGTTTCAGGTACACCCTCTGGGTAATTTTCTAACCATGCCTTTTCCATTTTATTTCTCCTGGGTTGTGTTTACGATAGTCATGTTTTTATTATTTTACAGCCTGATTTGAGTCGGTCAGGAGACTGGTAATCACTACTTCTAAGTTTTAATACACATTTAGGCTTTGTAACATTGTGATAAATAATTCCACCTTCCTTTGAGATCGTATCAACCACCTGATCAAGTCAATTTTTTTAGCTTCCAAATTTGCCGATATTTTTTCACGGAAAGTCGAGATAATAGAATGATTATTACGACTCACTTCATGAAAATAGTGACAGGTTTTTCTGCGCTAAATTCTAATCGACTTAATCAGGTTTCCTTAATGGAAACCAGAGTGACCCAGCTTTTAAAGAAATAGATTGCGCTTTAATTGAACCTAAATAAGGAACTATACGACCAACTTTGGCTTAAGAGTCAACAATCTAGAACTGAATAAATACAATAACTTATTCGACTGGAAATACCTGCTCTGATCTTATTATTGCAGTCGAAGGGGGACTCAATATATATGTATTCCATATAAACTATAAAGAAATCTTGAATCTGCTATGATTCGCGGACTTTGCTTTATAAAAATACTAATTAACTATCTTTCTTTGATTATAGTCAATTTTAATGTATTTACCTGAAAGAATAATGTTGTGCTCTTAGTCGCGAATTAATAACCAATTTTGTTCGTGTTAATTGTTCATTTTAGCTAGTTTATGAATAATGTAACCAATTTAATGTAACCAAGTAGAGAGTAATGCCAAACATAAAAATATTTAATAGATGCATGGAGGCGAATCTGTATGTATTCTCCTTAGCTATTTCCTTTCTTTCTGTTGGAGGATTTGGTGTTTATAGGTTATTTATAAGGAGTTACCCGCTTGCATTTATTGATTTTACTCTTTCGTTTTTTCTGGGATATGCATTGATACATGCTCTCAGAAATACTTTCACAGCTCGGCATAAATATTTATTAATAGTCATCTGTATGGTTGGTGCTATAGGGGTCTTATTCAATACAGGTGTATCAGGAATTTATTGGGCTTATCCTCCCATCACTGGAGCATTCTTTGTTATTGGGTTACGTAAGGCATTGCCTTTGAATGTTTTTTATATTGCTATCGTGCTGGCAACTATATCAACGAATGTTGCACTCCCACAATTTTTTAGTATTTTCATAACTCTCACTCTTATCTGTGCATTTGGTTACGCTTTTAGTGCTAGAACAGAGCATTATAGTCAAGAATATGTAAAGCTCGCTGATTTAGACCCACTTACGAATCTTAAAAATCGACGCTCATTAAATGATCAGTTAATAAAAGAAATAAATTATCATGAACAAGGTGTCCAGAAATCCTCTCTACTGATTTTAGATTTAGATCACTTTAAAAGAATTAATGATGTTTATGGGCATACAGTTGGAGATAATATTCTCGTTAAGTTTTCTAAAATGCTTAAGAAAACAGTCAGAGAAACAGATCAGGTATATCGTTATGGTGGCGAAGAATTTATTATTATTGCCAATAATACACGCTTGATAAATGCAGGAAAGTTAGCTGAACATATCAGAGAAGCAACAGAAAAATCTATTTTGATTGACGGTAAGCCAATAACTGTCTCAATTGGTGTTGCCGAGGTAAGCAAAAATGACACCGATATAACATGGTTACATAGGGCAGACCACGCACTTTACAGAGCTAAGGGTGAAAATAGAAACCTAGTTTATTTAGCGCATGGAAACAAAAATAGCTGTAACTACAGAGCTTTTTTAAGAGAAAACCTGAATAGTTCAGCCAGAAAAGTAGAATGTTTAAGCTGAGTTTTTCCCAATAGCTCCATTGCCATACTCAACAGTGTCATAAAATTTGACTGAATAGTTTATTACCCATCCCCCCCTATTTTTTACATTTTCTTGTAGGTCAGATTAGTGCTAGCGTAATTCGACAAAGTACTTAAGGAAACCCTGACCAAGTCCAATTATTTTTAGCTTGCCAAATCTGCCGATATTTTCCATAAAGCTCGACGCAATAGAATGACTATTACGACTCACTTCATGAAAAATAGCGACAGATTTTTCTGCGCTAAATTCTAATCGACTTGATTAGGATTTCCTTAAGGAAACCCTGACTAAGTCCAATTATTTTTAGCTTGCCAAATCTGCCGATATTTTCCATAAAGCTCGACGCAATAGAATGACTATTACGACTCACTTCATGAAAAATAGCGACAGATTTTTCTACGCTAAATTCTAATCGACTTACTCAGGATTTCCTTATAAAAAATGTAAAAAAAGGGGGGGATGGGTATCTACAAGTCTGTTTGGCTTCTCTTGATAATCATTTAGAGTACTACTTAAATATCTCGCAATAGTGCGTTAATCCCCGTTTTGCTAAGAGTTTTCTCATCTACTTTTTTCACTATAACTGCACAATAAAGGCTATATGTACCATCTTTAGAAGGTAAGTTGCCAGAGACAACAACAGAACCTGCGGGAATCCGACCATAAGATACTTCACCTGTCTCTCTATCAAAAATTTTAGTGCTTTGACTTAGATAAACTCCCATTGAAATAACCGAACCTTTCTCAACTACCATGCCTTCTACTATCTCGCTACGAGCACCAATAAAGCAGTTGTCTTCAATAATAGTTGGAGAGGCCTGAATGGGTTCGAGCACACCACCAATACCCACCCCCCCTGATAAATGCACATTTTTACCTACCTGTGCGCAAGAGCCAACGGTTGCCCAAGTATCAACCATAGTCCCTTCATCAATATAAGCTCCAATATTGACATAAGAAGGCATCAATACGGTATTTGGGGCTATATAAGCTCCTTTGCGAACAGAAGCGGGTGGCACGACTCGTACCCCAGAATCCTGAAACTCGCGGCTATTATAATCTGCATATTTTGAGGGGACTTTATCGTAGTAGTTGGTAAAGCCACCTTTAATAAAATTATTATCGTTAATGCGAAAGTACAGTAGCACTGCTTTTTTTAGCCACTCGTTTACGACCCAGTTATTATCCACTTTTTCAGCCACACGAGCTTTGCCACTTTCAAGTAGCTCAATAGCTTCTCGAATAGCATCACGGGTGAGTGTTTCAACATTACGTGGGGTGATTTCAGCTCGGTGATCAAAAGCTTTCTCAATAGTAGTTTGTAGGTCTGACATTAGGTTTCCTCAGTAATATTTTTAAGGTGTATCCCTATTCTAAACTAAAAAATCACTATTAATCCCTGAATTTGATCAATGATTTGCTATACTCCGCGCCTGTTAAAAATTACCTGAGATTTATATATGAGTATCAAGCGCATCGGACATCGTTATATCGACATCAATTCTGATTCAACTATCGACACTTGGTTTCCCCGTTCTAATAAAGAAATAGCTCGGAGTTGTCTGGCTCAAAAGGTTGGCTTGATAAAGAGTGATTTTATCGAGGTAGAAATCAAGTCATTGGATGACGCACCAAAATCAACAGAAGATGCTTATTTACGCCTTCATTTATTATCTGAATGCGTGGTTAA
>JALSLM010000098.1 GCA_026988295.1 Thiotrichaceae bacterium | reverse complement strand
TGCATCAATATCGCTACTAGTGATAACAGTCACTCGCCCTTTGACCCTAGGATCAACAACAAAGCTTTTACCCGTAATTCTTGAAACTGTTTCAATAAGTGTTGGGATTTCTACATCTCTGAGATTAATCTGTGCAGATTCTTCAGCTAAAGATATGGGTGAAAAAGTGATGATCAGGAAAGCAACAGCCACACTGATTATTTTTTTATATTGTCTTAACGCTTTATTAAGAACTGTGTCAGATACCGCCAATAAAACCATTTTTTTACTCGTCAAAAAACTATTAATATATGATAATCAGATACTTGATCAAAACGGATGAATTTTTATTAAATATATTTATCCCCATGCACATCTATATTTTGCATCAAAAACCGCGCACGTGACGAATTCTACCATCTATCGTTAATATACGCTAAAACTTTGATCTGCAAAAAATGACCATCACACTTGAAAGTCACCATAGATACTCTAATCATAAAGCTATGGGATGAACAAAGCATGAATAAACCTAAATAACCCCGATTAATTTAACAATGGATTCAAACGATGCACATAACTGCCGACGAAAACATCCCTTATGTTCAAGATGCTTTCAAAGACTTAGGGCATGTCCACACCATTAATGGACGTGAGCTAAAACAACAAGATTTGCAACAAACAGATATTTTACTTGTACGCTCAGTAAGCAAAGTCAACCAAGCTTTACTTCATGACACAGCTATAAAATTTGTAGCCTCAGCAACCGCTGGCTTTAACCATATCGACCTTGATTATCTTGCATCTCAAAATATTGGCTTTGCCAGAGCACCTGGGAGTAATGCCATATCAGCCGCAGAATATGTATTTGCTGGAATTTGTCTTTGGTCATTAAAAGCAAAAAAGACACTTCAAGGTTTAACAATAGGCATTGTCGGTTGTGGCAATGTTGGCTCAAGAGTCAAGCAACTCTGCGAAGCTGCTGGTTTAAAATGTATTATTAACGACCCACCTCTAGAAGCCACACAGCAAAGTGATTATACATTTTCCAGTATTGAAGATGCGCTTGCTTGCGATATTGTAACATTACACACACCCCTAACATATACAGAAGAGCACCCTACTTATCGATTGCTCAACAAACAAAAAATCAACACATTAAAGCCACAAACACTTTTTATCAATGCATCAAGAGGAGAAGTTGTAGAAGAGCCTGCTCTACTCGCTCGTATGAATGAAAAAAATGACTTAACTTTAATCTTAGATGTTTGGGAAAATGAACCCCAAATTAGCCAAGAAATGTTAAAGCACACTCTCATAGGCACACCACATATTGCAGGATACAGTATTGATGGAAAGATTCGTGGCACAGAAATGATCTATCAAGCAGTCTGTAAATACTTAGGCAAAACACCACAATGGTCTGCAAGCGATATAGATTTTGGGAATAATATCAAGCCTCATATTGCCCTTCCAACACTTGCTACAAGCAAAAACCTACAAAAGAAAATATTAAAATTCTACGATATTTTAGCCGATAATAATGACCTAAAAAGAATCCTAAATGAGCCATCATTAACTGATGGAAACTATTTTGATTCATTGAGAAAGAATTATCCTCCACGAAGAGAATTTAGCTCCGTGAATTAATAGCTGTTAAGAACGCTCAGTGACCAACCACTTTCTGACTCGCTGAACCCTATCAATCCAAGTTCTCAGACAGCCTCCTAGCGAGTTTCAAAATTAAATTTGAAAAAAAGCCGTCAAAACGACGGCTTTTCCTTAAGAATGAGAATTTATCAGTAGCGGATAAAATCTGTATTTTTGTAGGTCAGATTAGCGATAACATAATCTGACAGATGCCTACAAACCACAGGTTTAACCCACTACTAAATCATCTTGTCATTCTATTAAAGATCACTCTCATGCTTGGCAAGGTATTCAGCAACACCTTCAGTGGTTGCCTTCATGCCTTCGTCACCTTTTTGCCATCCAGCAGGACAAACTTCGCCGTGCTCATTAGTGAATAGCATGGTGTCTACCATTCTGATCATTTCATCAATATTTCTGCCTAATGGAAGGTCATTGATAACAGCGTGTCTGACTGTCTTGTCAGCATCAATTAAGAAAGAGCCACGAAGTGCAATTGCATCACCGAAAAGAACATCATAATCTTTAGAGATTTGCTTTGATAGGTCAGCAACTAATGGGTATTTAACGGGACCTATACCGCCGTTGTTCACATCTGTTTCTCTCCAAGCGTGATGTGAGAATTGTGAATCAACTGACACACCGATTACGTTAATGCCGCGTGATGTAAATTCTTCGATTCTGTGTGAGAAAGCGATTAATTCTGATGGACAAACGAAAGTGAAGTCTAATGGGTAGAAAAATAATACAGCACCATTGGGTCCCATATTATCAAATAAATTAAAATCTTCAACGATAGAACCATCAGCAAGGACTGCTGCTGCGGTAAAGTCTGGGGCTTGATTTGTTACTAGCATGTTTATTTCCTTTGATTGTATTATAAACTTGAATCCGTATAGTCTCACGGATTCAGAATAAAAAGTGGGGTGTATTTTTGATTCGCCAGTCTATCCAAAATTGTTTTATTTGTCAGTAAGTGTTTGCTTAG
>JALSLM010000097.1 GCA_026988295.1 Thiotrichaceae bacterium | reverse complement strand
ATGACTTAAAAGCCCTATTGCAGGGTGAAACTTACGACTATTTTTGAATGGTTGTTTGGGTCTTGTATCATTTTTTTTAGATTTCTACAGAGTTTTAGAAAAATTTAGTTCTATCTGAGGATTTGGGAATATAATCTAACTTGACAATTATCACGTACAATTATCTAATTAGAGGCAACTTGTATTATACCTGAATCCGCATTGGACTCACGGATTCAGGTTGTAAGGAATAAATAATGCCGTTTACACCGTTTCATATGGGTATAGGAATATTCACAAAAAGTGTACTTCAAGGTGCATTCAGCCTGATGGTATTTGGTTGGGCACAAATAGTAATGGATATTCAGCCATTAGTCGTTTTGCTAACAGGTGAAGGACATCTACACGGTTTTTCTCATACCTATGTTGGAGCTACGCTATTAGCAATATTTTCTGCATTCTCAGGAAAATATTTATCAGAGCTTGGTTTGTTAATTATAGGAATTTCTAAAAAATCAAACCCAGTTAAAATTGCTTGGTGGATTGTCTTTTTAAGTTCATTTATTGGCACTTTTAGTCATGTTCTTTTGGATAGTTTTATGCATTCTGATATTCAGCCTTTTTATCCAATTTCTCTAGATAATAAGCTGCTGGGTTTGTTGAGTATTGAGCAAATACATAAGCTTTGTTTGTATAGCGGCTTATTAGGAGCAGGAATATACTACTTAGTACAATTTTATAATAAAAAATCTGATTGATGGGAGTCATGCCTATTTTTTTAATATTGTAATACTGTATTACAGTTATTATAATGCCTCAAGATAAGGAGTAATTAATATGGCACTATCTGTAAGACTTCCTCCTGAGGAAGAGAATCTTCTTGAAAAAACAGCACGTCGTTTAGGTCGTAGCAAAAGTGATTTAGCTCGCCAAGCAGTGCATGAGCTTTGCCAAAAACTGGCTCAAGAAGAGCATTCTGCTTATGCAAGGGGTAAGGATTTATTTGAAATTGGTGGCTTAGCAAAGAGACCCAAAGACCCTTTAAAACAGCAAATATGGGAGAAATTACAATATAAACACGGCTATGCAGGTGGACAGGATTGAGCCATAAAACATGGGTTGATACAGGTTTTTTAGTCGCATTATTTGCAGCTGATGATAAGCATCATAAGGATGCTGTAGCATTTATTAAAGAACATCAAGATATGGAAATGCACAGTATTTGGCCTGTGATAGTGGAGACTTGTTTCTTTTTAAATAATCAGGGTAAGCAGGCGCTCTTGCAATGGTTGAGCCGAGGCGTAATGGTAATGCATGATATTTTACCTCAAGATATTTCGTTGATTGAAAATACGATTAAAAAATATTCAAATATCGACCCTGATTTTACCGATGCGACACTCGTTGTGCTTGCTGAGCAGGGTAAAATAAGAAAAATTCTAACGGTTGATAAACGTGATTTTTCTATTTATCGTTTTGCGGATGGCAGTACTTTTGAAAGGCTCTGGATAAGCTAGAAAGATAGCTCGAATTAAGCCTTGTAGATAAAATTATGTGTATCCTTTTAATGTGATTATGCTAGAATTTAAAGAGCAGTTAGCGCTATATCTTTAATGGGTAGTTATACAGAATTATCTATAGGTTCAAATATGAAGAGATTTATCCTCTCAAGCGTTCTTTACCTTCTTGTTTTTATATTTTCCTTTTTCATTGAATACTTTTTTGGCATATTACTTAATCTGTCACTAGTTATTATTGAAATAACATCAGAACTACTGAACATGGAGCTTATTAAAGGTCCTCCTTTTTTAATAGTCATAAATTCATCCGTATTGTTTGGTTTTATGATTAGTTTGCCGTTTGTAACTTACTTATGGCAAACAAATAGAGTAGCAACAAACAGGCAAAAAGACATCTCGTGGTGGTATATTATAGGTATTGGTTTAATATTTTTTGTAGGATTACTTGTTGCTTATATTCAAACACTATATCCATTCTTCTTCGGGATAGCATATATAGGAGATTCTATGATCATATCTATAGATATGAATAAATTACTGAATAGCTTGCTAATATCCCAGTGGGGTTTTGGTCTTTTTTTTGCTTTTTTATGGGTTCAATTTTTCCCCAGAGAAAAATAAAATTATAAAAGTGATAAAGTTATAGCTATCCTTTTAATATGTTATGCCATTATTGCTTTATCTCGTGGATGATCAATGAAGTAGTTACGTGTTCCTTGTAATTCTTCTATTAAATCATTGCGTCGCATTTCTTCTTTGCTAGGCTGGTCTACCTTGTTCCAATATGCGAGTGTATTTGCTTGTTTTGAGAATATTTTTAAGTCATAGGTTTTTGACATGTGAAACATGGCTCGTGCTATTTCACCTTGACTCGCTGGAGCGGGTTCTATAATACGGTTTTTTTTATCTATCTCAAAATCAAATGAGCCAAACAGTCGCAACTCTCCTTTAATCATGCCAAAGCGATGACTGGCGCGGAGCATATTCAAATCTCGACGGCTAGGGTAGAGGTTATGTAGATCAGATTCGATGAAGTTAAACTGTTGTCTTTGTCTACAATCACGTCGATCATAGCAGTTAAACTTATTAACCACCCATGCCATAGGGAAGACGTGTTCAATATTAATCCAGTCGGGCTTATTGGGACCGAACTCTTGTTGGCTGTATA
>JALSLM010000096.1 GCA_026988295.1 Thiotrichaceae bacterium | reverse complement strand
CTAAAACCTTTTTAAGACAAACTAAGTATCTTAATAAACAGCATTATAAAGCAAGCAACTCTTCATTAGCGCACATGCTAAATGTACAAAATCAAATTAATACAGCGGCTAAAGAATTGAGTCGTGTTTATCGAAGTCGAAAATCACCCGTGCGTTTTCCTACCAGTCGTTTTGGTCGAAAATTAGAATTAGTCACGCAGATGATTATCAATGGTATGAATACACCTGTTTATAAGGTCACTTTAGAAGGCTTTGATACACATGCTTTACAGATTGATCAACATAATAATCTACTGCATCACCTTGGTGGCGGGCTTAAAGCATTTACAGATGCCATGAAAAGAGCAGGTTTGTGGAATAATGTTCTGATTATGACCTACTCTGAATTTGGTCGTCGTGTTGCAGAAAATCACAGTGTTGGAACAGATCATGGCTCTGCCGCACCACATTTTGTTTTAGGTGGGCGTGTACGTGGCGGTATTTATGGAAAACAACCTAGTTTAGACCCAAATAAATTATATGACGGTGATTTGGTCTATACCACAGACTTTAGAGAGCTTTATGCAACACTAGCACAACGCTGGTGGCGCAGACCAAACCCTTGGGCAAACCAATTCAAGCCAATTCCTTTTGTATGAAGCTATAAAAATGGTAAAGGATTAAATCTGTGTCTTTGGTCGGATTAGCGATAGCGTAATCCGACAAAGTACTTCATCAATATTACCTGAATCCGTGAGTCCAATGCAGATAGCTTATTCACTGTGCCGTAGTGGACTCACGGATTCAGGTATTAGTTTGATGGATAAAGGACAAATTTTTAGATACCCATCCCCCCCTTTTTTTGCATTTTTTAATAACGCAGAGAACCACAGAGTTTTCACTTTAAAACCTCCGTGGCTCACCAAACCCAAAAACAGCCAAACCTATTTACAGTTCTCTTCCTTTTCTGAGCCAGCACAGCAAATATAAAATACAAAAAAATTAACATCCTTGATTTTCCATTGAAAATTTAATACTAACTATTTATTTTGTACTATGCTTATTAATTAGTAATAAATTTAATAAGACCTGAATCAGTGAGGCTACTACGGCATGATGAACAAGTTATTGATTCCACAGCGGTTTAAAAAATACCCACTTAACCTATGGGTGAAGCTAAGATTTTTTAATTCCACTGTGAAACCAATACCTTATCCCTCATATCCGCATTAGCCTCACGGATTCAGGTAAGAATTAAACTAACAAAGGAGATAGTTAATGCAAAAATCACTACATCTTGATCCCGCAAAATGTACGGGATGTCTGCAATGTGAGATGGCTTGCTCGTATGAAAAACTGGGTGAATTTAACCCTTCCCGATCATTGATCAAAGTCTTTAGTTTTCACTTTGAAGGGCGCTTTGCACCTTATACTTGTACCCAATGCGATGAGGCTTGGTGTCAGCGCGCTTGTCCCGTTGATGCAATTACCTTGGATATGTCCACTGGTGCCAAAATTGTTATTGAAGATAAATGCGTGGGCTGTAAGGTTTGTACTATCTCCTGTCCATTTGGCACGGTTAACTATGTGCAACAAACAGGTAAAGTTGCTAAATGTGACTTATGTGGTGGTGATCCTCAATGTGCTAAAGCATGTCCGACTGATGCGATTACTTTTATTGATGCGAATGCAACGGGCTATGATCGAATGAAAGCCTACGCAGAAAAAAGTCTACCCAGCGCAGAAGCGTCTGCATAATTAAGGAGGATTACAACAATGTCTTGGACGAAAAAAATATTACGCGTAAACCTCACTGAAGGTACATGCACACCAGAACCACTCAATATGGAGTGGGCTAATGATTACTTAGGTCAACGTGGTTTGGCAACAAAATATCTAGTGGAAGAGACCGATCCAACCGTTGATCCACTCAGCCCTGATAATAAAATGATTATGGCAACAGGGCCTTTAACAGGCACAATGGCTTCCACAGGTGGGCGTTATTCTGTTATCACTAAAGGACCACTGACAGGCGCGATTGCTTGTTCAAATTCTGGCGGATTTATTGGTAATGAGTTTAAAAATGCAGGTTGGGATATGATTATCTTTGAAGGTAAATCACCAACTCCTGTATATCTATACATTGAAGATGATCTTACAGAGCTTCGCCCAGCAGATGACCTTTGGGGGAAATCAGCTTGGGAAGCGGATGAAATGTTACACAAAATTCATCAAAATCCTGAATTAAAAATTGCCGTAATTGGTCGTACCGCTGAAAATGGCTGTTTATTTGCGGGTGTTATTAATGATCTACACCGTGCGGCAGGTCGTTCAGGCGTTGGTACGGTAATGGCTTCTAAAAACCTAAAGGCCGTTGCTGTTTATGGTACGAAGGGTGTTGGTTCACTGGATAACCCTGATGCCTTCTTTGAAGCAGTAGCCGACGGCAAAGAAGTATTAGCCGAAAATGCTGTTACAGGTCAGGGCTTGCCTACTTATGGCACACAGGTATTAATGAATGTCATTAATAGCGTCGGTGGCTTACCTGCCAAAAATATGCGTGATGTGGGCTTTGAAGGTGCTGAAAATATCTCTGGTGAAGCCATGCACGAGCCTCGCCCTAGCGATGGTAAACCCAATTTAACCACTAATGGCGCGTGTTTTGGTTGTACTATTGCCTGTGGTCGTATTTCATCTATTGATAAAACTCATTTTTCAATTAAAGATCAAGCCGATAAAACCCAATATCAAGGCTCATCAGGTGGATTAGAGTATGAAGCGGCTTGGTCTTTAGGTGCTGATACTGGGGTTGATGATCTGGATGCACTAACCTATGTAAACTTTGTCTGTAATGAAGATGGATTTGATCCTATTACCTTTGGCTGTACCGTTGCAGCAGCAATGGAGCTTTTTGAAGCAGGTAAAATCACACTGGAAGATACAGGCGGTATTGAGCTGAAATTTGGCTCAGCAGAAGCATTGGTGGCGATTACTGAACAACTCGTGACTGGTGAGGGTTTTGGTGCTGAAATTGCTATGGGATCTAAGCGTCTTTGTGAGAAGTATGATGCGCCAGAATTATCAATGTCAGTTAAAGGTCTAGAATTCCCAGCCTATGATCCTCGCGGCTTCCAAGGTATCGGTCTTAACTATGCGACTTCTAACCGTGGCGCATGTCATGTTCGTGGCTATACAATAGCCTCAGAAGTGTTAGGCATCCCTGTGAAAACAGAACAGACGGATACTGATGGCAAGCCAGAATTGGTAAAAGCATTTCAAGATGCTACTGCACTGGTTGATTCAGCAGGTATTTGCTTATTCACCACATTTGCTTGGGGCATGGATAATATTGCTCCACAAATTGACGCGGCCTGTGAGGGTGATTGGAGTGTCGATAAATGCTTAGAAGCAGGTGAACGCATCTGGAATATGGAGCGTATTTACAATAATGCTGCTGGTTTTACTGCTGATGACGACACCCTGCCAAAGCGCCTACTCAAAGAAGCAATCAAATCAGGCCCTACTGAAGGGCAGGTCAATCGCTTAGGTGAAATGCTACCACAATACTACGAGCTGCGTGGCTGGACTCCTGAGGGTGTTCCAACCGCTGAGACAATATCTCGCCTAGGTTTGTAAACGCACCTAATGCACTTGTAGCTTGCCGAGCATGGCGAGGTAACGTAAGCCAACCCAACAGGGTTAATTAGATTCATTGGCTTACGTTATTTCACTACATTCAATAATCTAAGCCAAGCTACAGTGCATCAAGATATTGCTAGGCGAGAATAGACAGTCTCCTTAGGTCTAAATTGACAACTGTATTACTTTGAGAATTCTGTAATGAGTATATTTAACGCTATTAAACGACTATTTGGGATGAGTGATACACCCCAAAATCAAACACAAAAAATTGTAGATACTGATATTCCAGAACCTAAACAAGCCTCTAAATCGAAGCTTGCAACTGAGACTAGTATCGAAAAAACAGAAAAAGAAATAAGCACTAAAATCAATGATGATAACAAGCAAAGCACAGAAACTACTGAAGATTCTGAGTACATTGATGAAAATATAGACAGTAGTACTAACACTACAATCAAATCACAAAAAGACAAACTGGAAGACAGCTCTTTGACAACTAAAGATACCAAACACTACACAACCCACCATGCCATTATTGGAGCAGGGCCCTGTGGTGTAGTAGCCGCAGAAACATTGCGCAAAGAAAACCCCACGGCTGAAATCACCCTAATCGGCAATGAAAATGAGCCACCCTATTCGAGAATGGCAATTCCTTATCTACTGATAAATAAAATAGGCGAAGAAGGCACACACCTTCGGCAAAGCGATCATTATCAAAAACAAAATATAAATTATCTGCAACAGACGGTAGCATCTGTTGATGCCAATAAGAATGAACTAGTAATGGCTGATGGCTCAACACTTGTTTATAAAAAGCTCTTAATAGCGGCTGGCTCTCATCCAATCGCGCCACCCATTGAGGGAATTGATTTGCCTAATGTTCATTCTTGCTGGACATTGAAAGATGCACGTCAAATTGCATCAATAGCTAAAGAAGGCTCAAACGTAGTATTAATGGGTGCTGGTTTTATCGGCTGTATTATTCTTGAGGCATTAGTTAAACGTGGAGTAAAACTTAGCATTATAGAAATGGGGAGCCGCATGGTTCCTCGTATGATGGATGAAAAAGCAGGTGGCTTGTTAGAAAAATGGTGTATTGAAAAAGGTGTTAATGTACTCACATCAACAAAAATCACAGCCATAAAAGAAAGCGACGGCAATATGAGAGTAGAGTTAGATAATGGCGATAAGCTAGTTGCTGACTTGGTTATTAGCGCAACGGGTGTCAAACCTAATACCGCTTTTCTTGAGAATTCTGGCATTGAAGTTAATGACGGAATTACAGTCAATAATAAACTACAAACCAATATTGAAAATATCTACGCCGCAGGTGATGTCGCACAAGGCAAAGACTTCTCAACAGGAAAATATGAAGTGCAAGCAATCCAGCCGACGGCAGTTGATCATGGGCGCATAGCTGCTCTGAATATGTCAGGCAAACATGTCGAACACAGTGGCTCACTTAATATGAATGTACTAGATACACTAGGCTTGATATCACACTCCTTTGGCTTATGGATGGGAGTTGAGGGTGGTGACAGCGTAGAAATCTATAACCCAGATGCTTATAAATACTTAAATCTACGTTTTGGCACAGATGAAAATGCAGACGTATTAGTGGGCGCAAGCACACTCGGAATGACACAACACATTGGCGTACTTCGAGGCTTAATTGAAAGCAAAATACATCTAAAAGAATGGAAAGAACATCTACTAGTTGATCCTACTCGTATTATGGAAGCATACCTCGCATCAACCCAAGAGCTAGATAATGCAGTCTGAGAACTGTTGTCCGAGAACTGTTGCCTGAGAATTTAGAACTAACTACAAAACCCATCCCCCCCTTTTTTTTACATTTTTTCTTAGTTTGTATTTTTATTAAAAAACAGGGGGGGATGGGTTAAGGAAACCCTGATCAAGTCCAATTATTTTTAGCTTGCCAAATCTGCCGATATTTTCCATGAAGATCGACGCAATAGAATGACTATTACGTCTCACTTCATGAAAAATAGCGACAGATTTTTCTGCGCTAAATTCTAATCGACTTAATCAGGTTTTCCTTAATAACAACTCACTTAGAGACTCAAAATGAAAATGTATTTAGAGCTTTATGCCTCGCTTATGCCACTTTTACCACCGGGAAATTCACGTTTTCGTCGTGAAATCAAAGTCGCAGATAATGCCGTCGTTCAAGATATAATTGACCAATACAATATCCCAAAAGAACAAGCGCACATCGTACTAGTCAACGGCAAGTTTGTTTGTAATGAGCGTGACCAACATAAATTAGTTTCTGGTGATGTTTTGTCTATTTGGCCACCTGTAGCAGGTGGGTAAGCAACGACATTCAACGATAGAATAATATACAACCCATCCCCCCTGTTTTTTGCATTTTTTTCAACATAGAGAGCCACAGAGTTTTTCTATTAAATCCATGAGCTTATATTTTATCTGTGAATAAAAGTGTAAAAAAAGGGGGGGGGATGGGTATTTAGTATAGTAATCAAGCACCGTCATTCTGGCGAAGGCCAGAATCCATGCCTAATACAAGGTGCCACTGGTTGAAATAGATACCGACCTGCGCCGGCATGACAGTTTTTGTAAGTCGGATTAGCGATAGCGTAATCCGACAAAGTACGACACCAGCCAAGCTTAAAGGTGTTTATAGCAAACTTGTGGCAATGCCTGATCAAGCTTTCCTTAAGGACTTTTGGAGCTCGAAGAATTCCAAGGGTCAAGATTAAGTGTCGCGATAGGTTCTGCTGTCTTTTTATTTAACACAATAATGGCATCTTTTCTCATACTATTGAGTGGCAGATAAGCATATTGAGAAAGGTTTTCTTTATATTTTAAATAAAAGGATTTCTCTTTGCTTCTTGCTTCTTGATTTTTAAAAATAACTTCAGGATCAAGACTTTTAGCCATAATGGTAGAGACATTCTCTTCTAATGGCTCATAATATTCCTCTAAGCGATCAAGGTCTTCCCCACCCACTGTTGCATTCAAAAGAATGTCATTTTGCTTATCAAGATCAGTAGGCATTTTTGCAAATGCCATTTTAGCAGCATCAAACTTTGAAATTTTATATTCATCAAGTTTTGCCTTTTCTGGTTCAGCATCTTTCGCAGTCACGATGGTAAAACGATCAACATTAAAGGTGACATAAACAGGGTGCACCTGAAATAAAGAATAAGCACCATAAGATAACGCCCCTATTTGTAATACAGCAATAACAGCAAAATCTAAATACAAAAGATGTCTGGGCTTGCTTGGATTGAATACAACAAAAGTTAATAAAGGTCCTAAAACAAGATCAACCGAAATAATGATAGTCGCCACTTCTTTAAAATCTGTTACCCCGATAAACATCGAAGGAAAAAGGAAAAATAAGGTACTACCAATGATCAGTAAAACTAATAAAAGACTTAGACTGAGATGAATTAAAGATGCTTTTAGCTTATTTTTAAACATTATTGCTATTCCTGTGTGATTCTTTGTTTTTATTGTTTGTACCTGAATCCGCATTGGACTAACGAACTCAAATTGTACCTAAGTTTTAGCTATCAAGTTAAGGAAACCCTGATTAAGTCCAATTATTTTTAGCTTGCTCGTTTTTAAGTTGATAGGCTTTAGATATTATTCAAGATTCTACAAAAAGAATGATTAATAGGGCATGAATAAAGTTTTGCGCTCCGTGCATAGCCTTTGTGGTTTCGCTGATTCAGCAACCATTCATCCCTTATTCGATATATTCCCTTGTGCTCCATTAATATTAGCACCTGAAATAAAACTAAATGAAAATAAATAAAACAAAAATCGGTATCATTGGGCTAGGCTATGTGGGCTTGCCGTTAGCTTTAGAGTTTGCTAAAAAATTTGAAGTTATTGGCTTTGATATTAACTCCGAAAGGATCAAGGAGCTGCAAGCGGGTGAAGATAAAACACTTGAAGCTGATGCAAATGAACTAAACCAGTCAACACTCTCTTATGCAGATAATATTAATAAATTAAGTCATTGCACTGTTTTTATTATTACCGTTCCTACACCTATAGATTCTTATAAACGCCCTGATCTTTCTCCACTAAAAAGTGCCAGCAAAATGGTCGGGGGAATATTAAAAAAAGATGATATTGTGATTTATGAATCAACGGTCTACCCTGGTGCCACTGAAGACGACTGTGTACCCGTTTTAGAAAAACAATCTGGGCTACAACTTAATCAAGATTTCTATGTCGGCTATTCACCAGAGCGTATAAACCCAGGGGATAAAATTCATCGTTTAATTGATATTAAAAAAGTCACCTCAGGTTCTACCCCAGAAATAGCCACCTTTGTGGATAATCTTTACCAATCAATCATCATCGCAGGCACACACAAAGCCAGTTCAATAAGAGTAGCAGAAGCCTCAAAAGTCATAGAAAACACCCAGCGCGACTTAAATATTTCACTCATCAATGAGCTTGCGCTAATTTTTAACCGCTTGGATATTGATACGCAAGAAGTGCTCGATGCCGCAGCAACCAAATGGAATTTTTTACCCTACACGCCAGGTTTAGTAGGCGGACACTGCATAGGCGTAGACCCATACTATCTAACACACAAAGCACAACAAGTTGGCTATCACCCCGAAGTCATCCTCGCAGGTCGTCGTGTAAATGACGGCATGGGGCGTTATATTGCCGATATGGTAATGCGCCTAATGAGCCGCAAACGTATTCATATTGTCGATTCCAATATATTAGTCTTAGGTATAGCTTTTAAAGAAAACTGCCCTGATTTACGCAATACCCGCGTTGTTGATTTAATTAAAGGCTTACAAAATCACAATGCCAATGTCGATATTTATGACCCGTGGGTAAACCCAGAAGAAGTTAAACAAAGCTACCAACTTGATATGCTTAATCAAGTAGAACAAGGAAAATACCACGCAATTATACTTGCCGTAGCGCATGAACAGTTTTTAGAGTTAGGAGCGAAAGGGATACATGCTCTAGGTGCAGAACAGCACGTGCTTTATGATATTAAATCGGTGTTGCCGATAGATGAGATTGATGCAAGATTGTGAGTTAGTCATTAAACCTTTCAGCATGTTAAAATGAATCTAAGATCACATGAGATAAATAAATATGAATATGCCAATACAAGGTGGAATTATTTGAAAACCTGCTCACTAAAGTAAAAACATGAATTTAGGCAGGTTGGGAAAATAACCTTTTAATACGTTGAAATCATAAATTCAAGGTTAAAATATTTTTTTATGGTAAGGTTAAAAACTAAAAAATCACGAGAAACAACATGCAACTAATACTAGATATACCCGATAAATTTCTGCCAACGGATCAGAAAAATAAGAATAACTTCTCACAGCAAATAAGATTATATAGTGCCCTGTTGCTTTTTCAATCAGGTCAACTTTCACGAGGGGCAGCTTGTGAATTTGCAGGTATTGATATTTATACATTCCTCGCCGCATGTAAAAAACATAAAATATCAGTAATTAATATAGAAGCTGAAGACCTAGAGGCCGACTTAACCCGCTTTAAACAAAAGCATTCTGTATGATTGTTATTGCTGATAGCTCCGCATTAGTTGCACTCTCTGTGTGTCAGGTGTTAGAAAAAATAGAACCACTGTTCGGGAAAGTGTATGTGCCTGATTCAGTTTACAAAGAAGTCAGCATTAAAGGCAAGCCAGAATCTGAAGTACTAAAAAAATTTTTAGAAACACGCACAAAATCAACTAATATAGATGATTATATAATTAAAAACTCCAAAAACTTGGGCAGTGGTGAGCTAGAAGCTATCGCACTTTATATTAAGCTTTCAGCAGAATTACTCATTATAGATGATGCAAAAGCAAAGAAAGTTGCTTACGCTAATGGACTCGAAGTCATGGGGAGCATCGGTGTATTACTCCTAGCAAAAGAACGAGGCTTGATTGAAAGAATAAAGCCATTGCTAGACTTATTAGATGCCTCAGATATTTATTTATCGTCTAAAATAATCAAGAAAGCACTGGAACTCGCGGGTGAAAATACATCCATCGATCAATAAACTTACTGCTACAAAACGTAAAAATAAAATACAATATAATTCCTTTTTATGTCTATAAAGCCAACACTCCTAGTGCTCGCCTCAACCTTTCCTCGCTGGAAAGATGATACAGAACCGCGTTTTGTTTATGACCTATGCCTGCGATTAAAAAAGAATTCAGGGTTATTATTCTTGACGGCATGGGGCGTTATATCGCCGATATGGTAATGCGCCTAATGAGCCGCAAACGTATTCATATTGTCGATTCCAATATATTAGTCTTAGGTATAGCCTTTAAAGAAAACTGCCCTGATTTACGCAATACCCGCGTTGTTGATTTAATCAAAGGCTTACAAAATCATAATGCCAATGTCGATATTTATGACCCGTGGGTAAACCCAAATGAGCTTAAACAAGTGTATCAGCTAGGTGTAATTGAAGAGTTAGAGCAGGGCAAGTACCACTCGATAATCCTCGCCGTAGCTCATGAACAGTTTTTAGAGTTAGGAACGAAAGGGATACATGCTCTAGGGGCAGAACAGCACGTACTTTATGATATTAAATCGGTGTTGCCGATAGAGACTGTTGATGCAAGATTGTAATAAGCCTGAGCATGAGTTAAACTAGTTATATAACTAGTCATTAAATTTAAGAGGGTTAAAATGCAAACATGGCATATACAAGATGCAAAAGCACGTTTCAGTGAGTTTTTAAACACCTGTGTTAATAATGGCCCGCAATTAGTAACCAAAAGAGGTGTTGAAGCTGCTGTTTTAGTGCCTATTGAAACATGGAATCGAATGCAGGAAATGGTAAAACCATCACTCAAAGAACTACTGCTATCTAATGAAGGTCGAGGGGAACTAGTGCTCCCAAAACGAGGAAGCGCAAAAAGACGAGCTATAAAAAAGCTACCGTAATATGTACTTATTAGATACCAATATAGTGTCAGAACTACGCCGTAAAAAACCTCATGGAGCAGTGACAGCCTGGCTTAAATCCGTTGAAGATGCTGACTTATATCTATCTGCTGTTACACTTGCAGAAATTCAAGCAGGTATTGAACTAACACGCGATCAAAACAGAAAACGCGCCGAAGAATTAGAGTCTTGGTTAGATAAAGTGACTGAAACTTACAACATCCTATCAATGGATAGCACCACTTTTCGCACTTGGGCAATCCTCATGCACCGGAGCTCTGATACGCTTTATGAAGATGCAATGATAGCAGCAACAGCTCAAGTTAATAAACTAGCCGTGATAACAAGAAATGTGACAGATTTTGAAAACTTTGATGTAGCAATAATCAATCCGTTTGAATATAAAGGAAACTTGAAATAGGTTTTTCGCAGTAGGCTAATTAATTCTCGGGCAGCCTCCTAGGAGGTTGTCCGAGAACTAGGATTGAAACGAAAATGCCAGAAATATTATAAGGTGGGCTTATCAAAAGAGGCGAATAGTCGCTCTATTTAACGAATTTGATAAGCTCAGATTATGATGTTTATGGGGTTTGCAGTCAATTCTTAGTTCTCGGACAGCCTCCTAGGCATTTTATGGCATGGTTCAATAATAGCTACTACAAGGTAACACTTTTATATTCTGATAATGAACAGCAATAGTATTAAATAATTTTTAATATCAGTATGTTACCTTATCATTGGATGCCGTATTTAAATTTAATAGTGTTACCTTGCTTTGAACCATGCCCATTTTATTAAGAGCAATTCGCTTAGAACAATTAACGCCCAAAGAGGTTATAACCCAATTGAAATCAATCCCAAAAAAATCCACATTGCACCTAAAAAGCAACTTACTACAACAAATAATAAAACAAGTTGAAGCATTGTAAGATATGTCTAATAAATCAACACTCCTAGTCCTCGCCTCAACCTTCCCTCGCTGGAAAGATGATACAGAACCGCGTTTTGTTTATGACCTATGCCTGCGATTAAAAAAAGAATTCAGGGTTGTTATTCTCGCACCCCATGCTAAAGGTGCAAAAAAATACGAAGAAATAGAAGGCTTGTTGGTACATCGCTACCGTTATGCGCCTGAAGGCTTTGAGAATCTCGCCTATGAAGGGGGAATAACTGCAAAGCTTAAAGGTAATAAGCTTAATTTTCTGATACTGCCTTTTTTCTTTTTGGGGCAGTGCTTAGCTATTATAAAGCTACTCAAACAATATCCTGTAAAGGTCATTCATGCGCATTGGTTAATACCACAAGGCATATTGGCATTGATGGCAAAAAAAATAAGCAAAAATAAACCCGCTATTTTATGCACCTCACATGGTGGTGATTTGTATGGTTTAAATGACCCCATAAGCAAAGCAATTAAACGTTATGTTATAAAAAATGTAGATGCGATGACCGTTGTTAGTAGCGCAATGCAAGATGAAATCAAAAAACTTGTTCCCGAAGCAACGCTACCCACCATCGCACCGATGGGAGCAGACTTAAAACATTTATTTACTCCTGATGATTCAGTTTGTAGAAAGCTAAATCAGTTATTATTTGTGGGTCGGCTAGTAGAGAAAAAAGGGCTTAAATATTTATTACAAGCTATGCCTGAGATACTTAAAAAATATCCAGATACACGCTTAAATATTGCAGGAACAGGACCTGAACAAAGTAATCTGAAAGCACAAGCCAAGCAACTTAATATAGTAAAGAATATCTCATTTTTAGGACGTTTATCACACCAAGAACTAGTTAAAGAATACCGGGAAGCTACACTTGCCGTGTTTCCGTTTATACAAGCAAAAAATGGTGATATAGAAGGCTTAGGACTAGTGATGATTGAAGCAATGGGTTGTGGTTGCCCTGTGCTTGCCAGTGATATACCTGCGGCTAGGGATGTGATTGTGGATGGGGAGACGGGGATCTTGTTAGAACCAACTAATTCAGAAGACATTGAGGCAAAAATTTTAAGTTTTTATTCAAATATTCAAACAAATTCACAGCTAGCAACTCAAGCTTGCAAGTTTGTTACCAATAATTTTGACTGGGATGCATCAAAAAATACCTATTCAGGCATAATAAAAAAAATCAAATAAAAATGAAAAATAATAATAAACAGCTATCAGATTTAACACTAATTGTTGTCACAATGAATCCTGACCTTGAAATATTGAAGCGACAGTTTAATCATTTCCCCACTGAAACAGGTATTATAATTGTAGACAATCATTCTAATGAAGATTTGCTCCGTGAAGTTGAAGAGCTATCTACCATAAAAAAATTAGTATTATTAAAAAACAATAAAAATCTGGGTCTTGCTTCAGCTCTTAATCAAGGATGTATTAAAGCAAAATCATTAGGGTACTCTATGATTTTATTGCTTGATCAGGACAGTGAGCCAGAAAAGGGGAGTATTAAAATATTATTAGATACCTACAATAAATTATCTAGCAGTGCTCAAGCCGTTGGCTGTGTTGGACCAACTCTAATAGATGTTACTACCGGCCTGGATTTAGGATTTCATGCAATTGTAGGCTTAAAGTGGAAACGGATTTTTTCTGATAATGGTAAACCCATCGAAATAAGCAGTCTAAATGGAAGCGGTACGTTAATGTCTCTTAATCTTTTTTCTGAACTAAATGGCTTAGATGATAAGTTTTTTATTGATCATGTAGATACAGATTGGTCATTTAGAGTTTTGAAAGCAGGTTATTCTTTATACGGTATTCCAGATGCCGTATTTTTACATAGAATGGGTGATAAGAGCTTACGTTTTTGGCTGTTTGGTTGGAAGGTTTGGCCTTGGAGAAGCCCACTAAGGCATCGTTACCTTTTTAGGAATGCAGTTATTTTATTAAGAAGAAATTATGTTCCCTTTGTATGGAAGTTCTGGGCTGTGATAAAGTTATTGATAACTTTATTGGTGCATTTAATAGTAGACTCGCAGCGTTTTAATCAAATTAAAAATATGCTTATAGGCGGATTTAAAGGGCTAAAAAATCAATTGTAGTTTTTTTGAAATTTACCATACCTGGATAGAGCCGCCGCCTGTATGCCTTTGATGATATACCAGCTACGTTCTTTTCCGTTTTCAAATAAGAAAAAGGAAAAGAGAAGGTTTCGGATTACTCTCGGTATTGCAGTTATTTTCCAGCGTAATGGAGCATGAGAGTAACCAATACTGAGTAATAAGTTCCTATTTTGATAAAAATATCTAATAGCAGAGTGATCATCAACTCGATAGTTTAGTACTACCGCTTTTTTCCCATTCCCAAGCTTATGAAGTAAAGTTGCCTTTTTAGTAACATACACTCCTAAATCATTAGCTTGTAGCCGCCAACAATATTCAATATCAACCAAATCAATAAATAGTCTCTCATCATTACCACCTATTTTTTCATACGCATGTTTGGGTATTAGACCTCCTGAACTAATTGTCTCCTTAACAGCCCATATATCATTATCAATTTTTTTTCCTGTAGAAAAACGTTTCTTATTTATTTCATTACTATCAATATCTTGCTCAACAGGACCAACAAAACCAGGTGAAAAACCCAAGATAAGTAGTTTTTTATATGTTGAAACTAAATTTATCACCATATCAGGTGCAATCAAACTATCCTGGTCAAGCTGTAAAATAAAGTCTGCATCATTTGAAAAAGCCCACTCCATTCCAATATTTTGAGCCATTGCAATTCCTAGATTATTATTAAAATTAAATGTGATAATATTTTCAAAGTCTAAATCAATATCTATTTTTGAGTTATTACAGATAATAACTTTATCTGTTTGCCGAAGAAGGAGGGATATTGATTTTTTTAGATGTTCAATATTAGGATTATAGGTAACTAAAACTGTATATATTCTTAGTTTCATTATTTCTTTTTAGCTGTTAGTACAACTTCATCCCCTTCGATAAGTCTCAGTTTTAGTAAGTATCCTGCTATTAATTCTTTTACTGAAAGTAATAGTAGTTTATTTTTAAGTGTTTTTGAATTTGTACATAATTGACTATTTTTTAATAATTGTTCTGAAGCCAAACTGAATCCTGAAAAACCATGAACAGTTGTAAAACAATTTATTTTTTTAAAGCCTGATTTAACTGCCACCGCGTTTAAAGAACTTTTATTGTAAATAAACAAGTGCCTTGGTGGTTCTAGTAAACGACTGTTAGAGCTATATTTGTTATGATTTAAGCCATTAGCATTAGGAGTTATTGAAATCAGCCTTCCACCAGCTCTTAATAGTTCATGGCATGCTTTTAATGTGGCGACAGGATCAGGCAAGTGTTCAATTACATGATTCATGATAATAGCGTCAAAACTATTTTTTTCTAGATTAAGCTGACTAATATCACCTTCATAAACATTTAGCCCTAAATTTTGTGCCAGTGATACACTTTTTTCATCAAAATCAACTCCTGTTACATCCCAGCCCTTATCTTGCATATTTTTAAGCATTCCACCACTCCCGCATCCAATTTCAAGCAGCTTTCCATTAGGTATGGCGGGTAAATAGAAAACACTAAAATCTAAATTGGTTGTCCATTTAGGATTGAGCTTTATTATTGTTGCAATTAACTTACTTAGTAGAGAACTCTTATATGGATATTGATACTTATTTTTTAAATAATCAGAGCAGCCATCACGAAATACCTGAATCAGCCAGTTAGCTTTTTTTGGTAATGGGTCATGTGTATGTGTGTAGTAAGCTTTATAGAGTTTGGGCAGATCTTCTGTTATTGGCATAGGGTTAAGCCATAATAGACCACATTCATCATTTGAACATTTATCTATATTCCATTTTCCTTTTACACCAAATAACCTATCCTCCATATTATCATAGAGATTATTTCCTTCATGACCACATAGATAGCAATGCTCTTTAGGTGTTGTTCTTATTTTATCATCCATAAAGTCAAATAGCCTTTGTTAGTAGGGAATCTTTTTTCATTAAGTGATATAGCAATAAAGTCATAATAAAACTCATGCTAATTTCCGCGATATACGTCGCAATTGCCGCACCCTTCCAGCCCATTACAGGAATAAGAAATAAGTTACTTAAAATATTGATTGCCGCACCCATTAAAACAATTTGCATTCCTTTTTTCTGGAAACCTGAGCTGGCAAGAATACTTTGTAATAATATTTTTGGCAGAATAATAATGGGTATCCATGCTAAGTAGCGAATAGCTTCTATTGATTCATTAAAACTACTTCCTAGAATGAAGGGGATAAAATCAGCCGATAGATAAATAATAAAGCCAATACTTAATGAATAAATAAAGGGTATTTTAATTAATTTGATCGAATATATTAATGAATGATGTATCCCCTTACTTCCTTCTTGAAAAAAACGAGGAGTTGCTGCTCCTATTAAACTTTGAATGGGTAATAAAAAAATATCAACTAAACGATATGCAGCTGAATAAATCCCCGTTACATCCAAGCTTGTCATCCGAGTGAGCATAACTTTATCTGCATCAATATAAAGTTTGTCAGAGCTTGCCCAGAGAGCAAACGGCATACTCTCTTTAATTCTAGCAAACCAATGGCTATTCAAGAATAAAGGTTTTCCTAAATCCTTATATACCATCCATTGTGTGTAACTGCTTGCTGCTATTGCTGCTATTAAATATAGGCTACTCCATGTTAGTAACATGGAGTATTGAATATTTTCATTAATTAATAGGGACAAGAAGATAAATGCTGATAATAAGCGCATCATCACAGGAACTATAATCATGCGTGATACACGTCCCATACGCTCAAAGCCTTGATAAGCTGACACACACACATTACTTAAGGGCCAGAAAATAAGGTCAGCTATACCGATAAAGAGTATCGGAATCCAGCCAATTTCATTAGGTAGTATAAAAAAAGCAAATAAAAGATATACGACAAAAATAATGGGTATGCTAATGGTAAGGCTGAGTAGTGTATGCCCCCATGCTGAATTAAATTTCTTCTGATCTAATGCCGTATCTCGTGTGAGTAAAACGTGAGAACCAAACCCAACCAAACCACTTAACATGCTGGCAATTGCAATAATAGATACAAAAGCACCATAACCATCTGCCCCCATTGATCTTGCAATAATGATAAAAACTAGACCTTGAGAAAAGGCTCGCAACCCCATTCCTATAGTTAAAAGAAATGTATCTTTGCCCAGTTTACCAACTTTTAGCTTCATTTAGTTTGTTCAGAGGTCTTTTGAGTTATTTCTAAGGAAGTTTTTGATTTGTTCTTGTTTTGAGTATCTAGCATAATTTCTGTCTTATACATCAAAGCCGTTATCTGCTCAGAAACCAGCCCCATAAAAAACATTAACATTGATGTTGTAAACATCAATGCTGACATATTAGTAAAACGCCCTGCACTGATAAAAGTGAACATATAATAACTAAAGCCTAGTGCAAAGGTGAATAGGCTAACGGGAAGGAATATTTTTAGTGGTGAATAAAGCGTGCCTACTTTAAAAATAATCAGCAAAAAGCGGATGCCATCGCGGACTAAATTAATATGGCTTTTGCCAATGCGCTTGGGTGCTTCTATGGGTAAATAGGTGACGGCATAGCCTGCTCTAAAAAATGCCATTGTGCTGGTGGTTGGATAAGAGAATCCATTCGGTAGCAAATATAAAAACTCTCTAAATTTATTGGCTTTAGCGGCGCGAAATCCTGAGGTTAGATCTTCTATTTTTCGCTCTGTGACATAACTGGCTAGTTTATTGTAGAACTTATTAGCAAGCCCTCGAAAGATGGATGCCTGAGATTTTTTATCTCTTGCGCCAACAACCATGTCATAACCTTCATCAA
>JALSLM010000095.1 GCA_026988295.1 Thiotrichaceae bacterium | reverse complement strand
GTGCATTTATTTATAACTCACTTAGTATCCCTATTGCCGCAGGTTTGTTGTATCCCATGTTTGGTATCCTATTAAGCCCAATGATTGCTGGGGCAGCGATGGCTATGTCTTCTGTGACGGTAGTTGCAAATGCTAACCGTCTACGTTGGATGGACTTAAATGCGAGTGAAAAAATGGATTATAAACAGCAAGTTTTAGATTTAGTCGCGGCTTTTAAAAAGAGTTTGGCTTAATTTAGTTTCAAATTAAAACATGATAGCTAACAGCGCTTATTAAGGTTGTTAGCAATAAAGATTACCTATTTAAAATAAAATCCAAAAGGAAAAAAGAAACATGAAAATAATTTCGGTCTTTAATAATAAAGGCGGAGTTGGGAAAACAACATTAACTTATCATGTAGCTAATGCCCTTTCAGAAATGGGGAAAAAAGTTCTTATTATTGATGCTGATCCCCAATGTAATCTCACTATATATTCATTAAAGCAAGAAAATATTCATCAGCTTTGGGCTACGGAAGATTCTTTTATTGATGAGGGCTTTGAGTCATCAAAAAACAAATGTAGTTCGAAGGAATATAGCAAAATTATTTCAAATCCTAGAAGCCTTCATTTTTTACTAAAACCAACAGAAGAAGGTACTGGAGATCACGAGCACCTTCCTCCTCCTGCTAAACTCAATAGTAATTTAGATATTATTCCTGGTCGGCTTACTTTGCATCTTTATGAAGAGAAAGTAGCTAGTCGATGGACTGATATATACAGAGGTGAGCCTTTAGCTATTAGAACCGTAACAAAAATAAGATCTTTAGCTGAGCAGTATGCTGGAATACATGGTTACGATTATGTGATAATTGATACTTCACCAAGTTTAGGCTCTTTAAATAAGGTAATAATATCAACAGTTGATGGTTTTTTTATTCCCGCTTCGCCAGATTTGTTTAGTTTATATGGGATTAAAAATATTGGTAAAGCCCTTACGGCATGGAAAGATGAGTTTGATATAATTTACAAATTAATATCAGATGAAAAAAGACATTTATTTCCTGAAAATTTTGTTACATTTTTAGGGTATACAATTTATAACGCAAAAAAATATACAGGATATAACGCGTGGGATTTAGCCAAAGCCCATATGAACTACGCAAAAAAAATACCTCAAACTATTGAGGAAAATATTCAAGATGAAATGAGGTCGCATTTAACACCTCAGCTGATGGCGCAGCCTATTGGTAACATATCAGTAATGCATACGCATAATACGTTCCCATCAATGGCTCAGTATTATAATAGTCCTATGTGGCAAGTTCCCGATCTAGCGAATATAGATCAAGACCATAAGAGTACTCTTGGGGGGTCTGGTGATAAATATCGGGCTACGAAAAAAAGTTACATTGAGTTCTGTGAAGACCTGTTAACTCGAATTAGCTTATTGGAGAACTAGGGTGGATAAGGAAACCGTTGATAAAATTGTTCAATCATATATGGATGAAAAACACCTATTTGAGTGTTTTATGAATGCGGTTGTTGATATTTTTAAACTTGAGCCAGGGCTAAATCAATATGGAAACCCAATAATCTATACAATCAAGAGTCGGCTAAAAGATGTTGAGCATCTAAGAGATAAAATCGAAAGAAAATGGAATGATGAAGATCCTTTAACACCACAAAATCTTTTTGAACGAGTAACAGATCTTTCTGGAGTAAGGGTTTTACACCTTTATCAAGATCAGTTTTCACAAATACATGATCTAATTCAGAAACAGGTTGATAATGGAGACTGGTTTTTACGGGAAAATCCTGTTGCATACTCATGGGATCCAGAGTCAAGTAATTATTTTAAAGGTCTTGGGCTTGAATCAAAGGTAAAAGATTCATATTACACCAGCATCCATTATGTTATTAAGCCAAAATCAGACTCTAATATTTGTTGTGAAATCCAGATAAGAACATTATTTGAAGAAATATGGGGTGAGATAGATCATACAATCAACTATCCTCATCCAACAGAAAAAATTGCCTGTAAAGAACAGCTAAGAGTTTTATCAAAATTAGTTTCTACTGGTACGAGATTGGCTGATTCAATTTTCAGGACTCATAATGAATAAAATTGCTAACAATCGCATCCACTTGACCATAAAAAGTGATTCGGGCGTTAGCTATTTTTTTATAAGGAATAGAAAATGTTAATGCATTTAGCTGATATTCAGCGACAGGTGGGTGGTGAGTTAGTTGGGGATAAAAACACGGAAGTAACTGCGGTGAATTCTTTGGATTTAGCTGTTTCAGGTGAGATTTCATTTGCCGAAAATGATAAGTATTTAGCGGCAGCTCAACAAAGTAATGCGTCAATTCTTATTGTGCCTAAAAGTTTTCCTGACTTGGCAGGTAAAAATATCTTGAAGGTCGATAAACCTAAAGAAACTTTTATTGGCATTATGATGATGTTTGATAAATCTGAAGCTAAGTTCTCTGGCATTCATAGCTCAGCGGTGATTTCTGAAGAGCAAGTAAGTCTTGCCGCTAATGTTGCGCTTGCGGCACATGTTTGTATTCAAGATCATGTCACTATTGGTGCAGGTACATCAATTGATGCGAATACCTTTATTGGTCATGATGTCATGATAGGGGAGAATTGTAAAATTGGCCCAAATGTTTCCATTTTGTCTAAAGTGACCTTGGGTAATAATGTTATTATTCATTCAGGTACTGTGA
>JALSLM010000094.1 GCA_026988295.1 Thiotrichaceae bacterium | reverse complement strand
AAATATTGCTGGGAAACAGCAATCGCTGTTGATTTTCTGTTGGGGCTGTTTTAAATAAAGGGGTCATTCGCTTATTTTACACTTTATTCTTTGTTAGTTCTCGGACAGCCTCCTAGGCTCAGGTTCAAGAATAATGCCATATTTTTGACTAACTGAGTCAATAATTTCTTCTGCAACTGACCATAGTTGCTTTCCTGTGGTATTTCCATAATTAACCAAAACTAGCGCATGTTTTTCAGATACCCCAGCATCCCCTTTTCTATATCCTTTCCATCCACAGCTATCAATAAGCCACGCGGCGGAAGTTTTTATTTCGGTTTTTGATTGAGGGTAACCCATAAAATCAGGATAATTTGCTTTTATGGCTTCCCATTGATCTATATTTAAAACAGGGTTTTTAAAGAAACTTCCTGCGTTTCCTATTACTTTAGGGTCAGGTAACTTGCTTTGGCGTAATTCTATTATAGCATCACTTATTAATTTTGCATTTGGCTCCAATCCTTTCAGTTTCTCCTGTACCCCAGCATAGTTTATTTTCCATTGTGGTTTTTTAGGCAAGGAAAAAGTTACCGAGCTAATTAATAATTTATCCAGCCCATAGGCTTTAAAAAAGCTCTCTCGATAGCCAAACTGACATTGTTCTTTGTTAAACTCCAGCACATCACCGTTTTCTAGATTAATGGCTTGAAGCGAATAAAAATGATCAGCCAGCTCAACCCCATACGCACCAATATTTTGTATGGGGGCTGCGCCTACAGTGCCTGGTATTAAGGATAAATTTTCCAAGCCTGCATAGCCTTGCGAGATCGTCCAGCGCACAAAATTATGCCAATTTTCACCTGCTGCTACCGAGATATAGGTCGCATCAGCATCTGCTTCGACTATTTCTTTTCCTGATAAGCAAATCTTGGCGGCTAAGCCCTGATAATCATTCACAAACAATAAATTACTGCCACCACCTAATAAAAGTGTAGGTAAATCTGTTTTTTCTTTCCATTCTAATAACTCATGAATATCCTCTAGATTATGAATTTCGGTGTAAAATTTTGTGGTGGCATTGACCCCAAAGGTGTTTAGATCTTTTAAAGATCTGTTTTTGTTAATTTCCATGACGCAGATTCTACTTTATTCTGTTAAGATTCGCGCTTCTTTATTCTTAAGTAAATTGACGGGGAAATCATGGCTTCTCAAAAAGTAAAAAAAGTCGTTCTTGCCTATTCAGGCGGTCTGGATACATCAATCATCATTAAATGGTTGGAAGAAAACTACGGTTGCGAAATCGTTACTTTCACCGCTGATGTTGGTCAAGGTGAAGAGGTAGAGCCAGCACGCGCTAAAGCTAAGGCGGCAGGCATTAAAGAGATTTATATTGAAGATTTGCGTGAAGAATTTGTACGTGATTTTGTCTTCCCCATGTTTCGTGCGAATACTGTCTATGAAGGTGAATACCTGCTAGGAACATCTATTGCACGCCCACTTATTTCAAAACGACTTATTGAAATCGCTAATGAAACTGGTGCAGATGCTATTGCACATGGTGCAACAGGCAAAGGCAATGATCAGGTACGTTTTGAACTTGGGGCTTATGCACTTAAACCTGGTATCAGTATTATTGCCCCTTGGCGTGAGTGGGATTTAAACTCACGTGAAGAGCTAATGGCTTATGCAGAAAAAAATGGTATTGAAATTGATTATCAAAAACAAGGTAAAAAATCACCTTATTCAATGGATGCCAATTTATTACATATCTCTTATGAAGGTGATATTTTAGAAGACCCGTGGAATGAAGCAGAAGACGATATGTGGCGCTGGTCAGTATCACCAGAACAAGCACCTGACGAGCCTACCTATATTGAACTCACCTATAAAAAAGGCGACCCTGTTGCTTTAAATGGTGAAGAGCTAAGCCCTGCAAACATGCTTGAAACCTTAAATAAACTCGGTGGAGAAAATGGTATCGGTCGCTTAGATATTGTAGAAAACCGTTACGTTGGCATGAAATCACGCGGTTGTTATGAAACACCTGGCGGAACAATCATGTTGCAAGCTCACCGCAGTATGGAAACATTAACACTAGATCGTGAAGTCGCCCATCTTAAAGATTCACTTATGCCCAAGTATGCCGAGCTGATTTATAACGGCTACTGGTGGAGCCCTGAGCGTGAGATGATGCAGAAAATGATTGATGAATCTCAAGAGTATGTTAATGGAACCGTTCGTCTCAAACTCTACAAAGGCAGTGTTACCTGTGTAGGACGCAAATCAGAGAACTCATTATTTGATGAGGCAATTGCAACATTTGATGATGATGAAGGCGCATATAATCAAGCTGATGCAGAAGGCTTTATCAAGCTGAATGCCCTACGGTTGCGTATTGCTTCACAGAAAGGTCGTGATCTATTGGCTAAGAAGTAGTTTATGGAAACCCTGATCAAGTCCAATTATTTTTAGCTTGCCAAATCTGCCGATATTTTCCACGAAGATCGGCGCAATAGAATAACTATTGCGTCTCACTTCATGAAAAATAGCGACAGATTTTTCTGCGCTAAAATCTAATCGACTTAATCAGGTTTTCCTTACAAGGAATAACACACAAGAAATATGTAAAAAAAGGGGGGGATGGGTATTAGTGTATAAGCTAATACACCATCCCCCCCTTTTTTTATACTTTTTTACCTGAATGACAGATAACTGATGAAAACCATTTTCAAAGAGTATATACGAGTCACTTGGGAGAAGCGTTGGGGCTTTCTTCTGGTTATGATTGGCGTTACAACAGCGACTATTCTGGGGATTTATGTGCCTATCTTTTACAAAAACATAGCCAATGGATTCGCGCAACCTTATAGCCCTGAAACTCTTGCTATGATGATGCATAATTTTTGGATGGTATTGTTATTTTATGCAGGTATCTGGATTTCATGGCGAGTGCTTGAAGTCGGTATTGTGCCTGTGGATGATGGCGGTGTTTGTTTGTTAAACAAGCGTTGTTTTACTGTGCTTAAACAGCAAAAGTATGACTTTTTTGAGAATAGTTTCTCAGGTAGTTTAATTAAGCAGGCAAGTCGTTTTTCGCGTGCTTATGAAACCATTATGGATTGGTTCATCTTTCAGCTAATGCAGAATGTTATTGGTATTAGCTTTGCTTTTGTCTTGTTTTATCAACATTACCCCGAATTTGCCTATTATTTCTTGATTTGGGTTGTTGCTTACATTGCTTGGAGTGTTGGGTTTTCAATTTGGAAGCTCAAATTTGATCAAGCGGTTGCAACGAGTGATTCTAAACTCGGTGGTGCTTTTTCAGATGCGATTAGCAATATTTTCATCGTAAAGAGTTTTGCGCTAGAGAATAGTGAGCAGGCTAAAATTAATGAAAAAGCAGATATTGTTTATCATAAAACCAAAATTGCATGGATTCTAATGTTCATTGCTTTTGCAGTGCAGGGCATTATGACGATGGGTATCGAGTTGATACTGGTTTATTTGATGATAGGAAAATGGCAAGCGGGTGTATTTAATGTGGGTGAATTTGTTTTATTTCAGTCAATTTTATTGATATTGGTACAGCGTTTGTGGGAGTTTGGTCGCAACTTTAGAAACTTTTTTACTGCGCTGGCAGATGCCTCAGAAATGGCAGAAGTTTTTAGAATTGCTGATATTGAGAAGGATAGCCCTAATGCTAAACCGCTCATAATTAGTGAAGGTGACATACGTTTTGATAAAATCAATTTTGCTTATTCTGATTCTATAGTTAAGGATGAGGGCAGTAATAGTAATGACTTGTTTAAAGATTTTTCACTGCATATTAAAGCAGGTGAAAAGGTCGCACTCGTTGGGCATTCTGGCTCAGGTAAGACTTCGCTGACTAAATTATTGTTTAGATTCTCTGATCCACAAAAAGGCAAAATCTACTTTGATGAGCAAGAGGCAAAAGATTTCAGTTTAGAATCTTTACGCAAGCAGATTTCATTAGTACCACAACAACCTGAATTATTTCATCGCTCGGTGCGTGATAATATCACTTTAAATGAAGATGTTAGTGAGGAAGAGATTCGTATAGCGGCTCAAAAATCACAAAGCTTGGCATTTATTGAGAATCTGCCTGATAAATTTGAAACAATGGTAGGGGAGCGTGGTGTAAAGCTATCAGGTGGAGAAAGGCAGCGCATTGCACTGGCGCGAGCTTTTCTTGAAAATGCACCAATTGTAGTGCTTGATGAGGCGACTAGCGCACTTGATTCAATTACTGAAAAACAAATTCAAACGGCTATTTTTGAATTGATCAAACATAAAACAGCCATAGTTATAGCGCATCGCCTATCGACAATTTTACAGATGGATCGGATTATCGTATTGGAAACAGGCAAAATTATTGAACAGGGGACGCATCAACAGTTACTTGCGAAAAATGGAAAATATGCAGCTATGTGGAAACATCAAAGCGGCGAGTTTTTAAAAGCATAGTCGTGGAGAATAATAGTGAAGGATTTTTCTGAGAAATTATTAGCTTGGTATGATCAGCACGGACGAAAAGACTTGCCGTGGCAGCACGCTATAAACCCTTATCGTGTTTGGGTGTCTGAAATTATGTTACAACAAACGCAAGTAAAAACGGTTATCCCTTATTATCAAAAATTTATGGCAAGCTTTCCAGATATTCAATCATTGGCAAATGCAAAACAAGATGCCGTTTTAAAGCATTGGTCAGGTTTAGGTTATTATGCGCGCGCTCGCAATATGCATAAAGCCGCGAGAATGGTTTGTGATGATTTTGCGGGTATTTTTCCTAAAGACTTAGAGCAAATGCAGTTACTTCCGGGAATAGGGCGGTCAACAGCAGCGGCAATTCTTTCTATTTCGGGTAATCAAAAGCAAGCAATTTTGGATGGCAATGTTAAGCGTGTTATTAGTCGAGTATTTATGATTGAAGGCTGGTCGGGTAGGTCTGAGACTTTAAAAGAAATGTGGAGTTTAGTTGAGGAGCTAGTACCAGATCAGCGCAATGCTGACTATACGCAGGCAATTATGGATTTAGGCGCAACAGTTTGCACACGTAGTAAGCCACAATGTGAAAATTGCCCATTTCAGAGCGATTGTTTGGCTTATCAGCAGAATGTGATTGAGCATTTTCCAGCGAAGAAACCTAAGAAGAAACTCCCTGAGAGATATGCTGTGATGTTAATCATTCAAGATCATCACAAGGCAGTGTTTATGCAAAAACGTCCTCCCGTAGGGATTTGGGGTAGCCTATGGTGCTTTCCACAATTTGATGATGAGATGCTTGCTCAAGAATGGTTGCGTGAGTATTTTTTATTAAAGGCTAAGGGGTTATTAGAAAAAAGCAAAAAGCAGGAGCAACTTATCCATACTTTTAGTCATTTTCGCTTAACTATTCAACCTATTATTATTAATTTACCCTTGAGTAGTGATCTAAAAACCCCATTGAATAAAAGAGTGATGGAGACTGATGATTCTCTCTGGTATAACATCAACAGCGAATTTAGCGGTGGTTTAGCAAGCCCCGTACAAACATTATTGAATAAACTAAAGTAAGGAAATTTAAAATGGCACGTATGGTTAATTGTGTAAAGTTAGGAAAAGAAGCAGAAGGTTTGGATACACTCACCTATCCAGGTGATTTAGGGCAACGAATTTTTGATGGAATCTCAAAAGAAGCATGGCAGGGATGGGTTAATCACCAAACTATGTTATTAAATGAATATCGTCTGTCACCTATAAACCCAAAAGATCGTAAGTTTTTAGAAGAAGAAATGGAGAAGTTTTTATTTGGTGATGGCGCTTCTGCTGTTGATAATTTCGTACCCGAGTAAATTCTAAAAAGTGTAAAAAAGAGGGGGGATGGGTTATAAATCACACTCAATAAAAAGCCCGATACATTAGATCGGGCTTTTTATTGCGCTCTTTATATAGTGCTAGAATTGAAGGTTGGGTTAGATTATTGAGCGTAGCGAAATAACGTAACCCAACAATTGCAGATTAAATTCTGCTGGCTTACGTTACCTCGCTAATGCCATGCAACGGCAACCTAACCCAACCTGTGATGATCTTATCCCGCCTGAAGTTGACAGCCCTAAAAAGTGTAAAAAAAGGGGGGGGATGGGTTATAAATCACACGCAATAAAAAGCCCGATACATTAGATCGGGCTTTTTATTGTGCTCTTTATTCTTTATATAAGGCTAGGAGGCTGTCCGAGAACTAAGAATTGACTGCAAATCCCATAAATATCATAATCTGAGCTTATCAAATTCGTTAAATAGAACAACTATTCGCCTCTTTTGATAAGCTCACCTTATGATATCTCTGGAATTTTCGTTTCAATCCTAGTTCTCAGACAGCCTCCTAGTATATAGAGCGTTTATTTAATTTTTGCTTCTTTAAACTCAACATGCTTGCGTACTTTAGGATCGTACTTTTTTAATACTAACTTTTCAGTCATGGTACGTTTGTTTTTAGTTGTTGTGTAGTAGTAACCTGTTCCTGCTGTTGAAACAAGTTTGATTTTATCACGCATGATTTATTCTCCTGTAATCTTGCTTAGCTATTTTTAGCTATCGGCTTAAACTTTTTCGCCGCGAGCACGAATCTCAGCTAATACGGCATCAATACCTTTTTTGTCGATGATACGCATACCTTTTGCGGTTAGACGTAATTTAACAAATCGGTTTTCACTCTCAACCCAAAAACGGTGAGTATGTAAATTAGGTAAAAAACGACGTCTTGTCTTATTATGAGCGTGTGAAACATTGTTTCCTACTACAGGACGCTTACCTGTTACCTGGCATACTTTAGCCATGATAATTCTCCAAACTTATATTCAAAATGCTTTTTGCAAGACTTTAAGCACAGTTATGTGCAAATGTTATGCGGAAGCTGAAAGGCGCGTAATCATATACAATCATGCGCAAACCAGCAAGTGTATTTTAGCTAAATTACAAAAAATAATTAGACTGATAAGGTTTTCATTAACGAAGAAAGCTTTGATATGCTGGGTTATCTGTTTCTTCCCAGTGTTCATAGCCTAGCTCCTGCAAAAACTGGCAGAATTGAGGGCGTTCCTCAGGGGGGACTTGTATGCCTGTGAGTACTCGCCCAAAATCTGAACCGTGATTGCGATAATGAAAAAGACTGATATTCCAGTTGCCTCCCATGCTTTCTAAAAAGTGTAATAAGGCACCAGGACGCTCAGGAAAGCGGAAACGATAGAGTACTTCATCTTTTACGCCCGAAGCATGTCCACCGACCATAAAGCGCAGGTGAACTTTGGCAACTTCATTGTCGCTAAGATCAAGTACCTCATAACCTTTATTGCTTAGATTGAGGATGATTTTGTCTTTTTCTTTATCACCTTCGCTTATTTTAATCCCTGTAAAAACTTGAGCCTTGCTTGAATCAGCATAACGATAGTTAAATTCGGTGATTGCACGATCACCAATAGCCTCACAAAAAGTTTTAAAACTATTTGGCTTTTCAGGAATGGTTACAGCTAGGATGGCTTCTCGTTTTTCGCCTAGTTCAGCGCGCTCAGCAACATGGCGCAAACGATCAAAATTGATATTTGCTCCGCTGGTGATGGAGATAACTTGTTTGTTTTTAATCCCATGTTGTGCAAGATATTTTTTTAGCCCTGCGGTTGCTAATGCCCCCGCAGGTTCTAGCATGGTGCGGGTATCTTCAAAGACATCCTTGATTGCCGCACAGGTTTCATCGGTACTCACAAGTATCATTTCATCAACTACTTTTTGTGCAATTTTAAATGGAGTTTTGCCTGTTTGACGCACTGCTGCTCCATCAGCAAAGGTACCAATACTTTCTAGTAAAACGCGTTTATTTTGCTTAAACGCCTGATACATACTAGGGGCTTCTTCGTGTTCAACACCGATGATTTTAGTTTCTGGGCTTAGATATTTAATATAGCTGGCAATGCCTGAAATTAGCCCACCTCCGCCTACGGCAACAAAAATATAGTCGATCGGGTCAGGGTGCTGGCGTAACAGCTCCATGCCAATAGTGCCTTGCCCTGCAATAACATCCAAATTATCAAAAGGATGAATAAATGTCATACCTTCTTTGTCTGCCAGTTGCATTGCGTGAGCATAGGCATCATCAAAGTTATTGCCGATTAAGACAGCGTTACCACCAAATGACTCCACTCCTTTTACCTTTATCTCAGGGGTAATTTTAGGCATCACGATAGTCGTTTTTATGCCTAGTTTTTGACCTGAAATAGCAACACCCTGTGCATGATTTCCCGCTGAAGCAGCGACGACACCTTTCGCTTTAGCTGCATCAGAAAGTTGAAACATACAATTAAATGCGCCACGCAATTTGAAGGAAAATACGGGTTGTAAATCTTCGCGTTTAAATAAAATTTGATTTTTACAGCGTTTACTGAGTGATTTCGCCTGCTCTAAAGGGGTTTCGTTTGCCACGTCATAGACTCTGGCGGTAAGTATTTTTTCAATTAGTTTATTTGAGTTCATAGGTGTGGACTGTACAAGTAGATTAATAATGGTGCAACAGTTATTATCTATTACATCTTAAATAAAGGGTTTTTTTTATGGCACAAGCAATGACACAAGATGAAATGAAAAAAGCAGCAGCAGAAGCGGCATTAGAATATGTTGAATCAGGTATGATTGTCGGTATCGGGACTGGCTCTACTGCCAATCACTTTATTGACTTGCTGGCAGGCATTAAAGGCAAAATTGATGGTACTGTTGCCAGCTCAATAGCTAGCGAAGAGCGTTTAAAAAGCCACGGCATTCCTGTTATGGATTTAAATAATGCTGGGCAGCTTTCTATTTATGTGGATGGTGCAGATGAATCAGACAAGCATCTAAACTTGATTAAAGGTGGCGGTGGAGCATTAACCCGTGAAAAGATTGTTGCTGGCGCGAGTGATAAGTTTATTTGTATTGCAGATGAAAGCAAGCTGGTAGATGTGATGGGTAAATTTCCATTGCCAGTAGAAGTCATTCCTATGGCGCGTAGTTTTATTGCTAGAGAAATCGTAAAAATGGGTGGTAATCCAGTATTGCGCGAAGGTTTTACGACAGACAATGGCAATATTATTATAGATATACATGGGCTTGAAATTATGCAACCCGTCAAAATGGAGGCTGATTTTAATCAGCTCCCTGGCGTAGTTACTATTGGTCTGTTTGCCCAGCGCCCTGCTGATGTCCTGATTTTAGGTACACCAAATGGTGCAAAAGTAGTGTAAAACTAAAGACAACGATTCAATTACGTCAGGTTGAACCTGTCCCAGCCTTAAGGAAATCCTGATTAAGTCGATTAGAATTTAGCGCAGAAAAATCTGTCGCTATTTTTCATGAAGTGAGACGTAATAGTTATTCTATTGCGCCGATCTTCATGGAAAATATCGGCAGATTTGGCAAGCTAAAAATAATTGGACTTGATCAGGGTTTCCTTAACCGGCTTCTTTTTCGATAGGTTCTACCAGTCTTAATTCTTCATTCTTAATACGGTTAAATATTTCTTCACGATGAACAGCCACCTCTCTGGGTGCATCAATTCCAATTCTTACTTGGTTACCTTTAACCCCTAATACCGAAATACTAATATCGTCCCCAATCATTAGTGCTTCACCAACTCGCCTTGTTAGAATTAACATCCTTTAAATCTCCATCATTATAATAAGTAGCCACGTTCCTGCGACTATTTCTTTTCATTCCCAATACAAAATCTGATTTAACAACTTGTTTTTCAGACAGTCACTAGTAAGAATCGCATATTGGAGCTGAACAGAGACTTAATTAGGCATTTTTACAACACTTTTTCTTTTGAAAAATTTATAGAAGAGAGTAGTTTGTAGCTAAGTGCTAGGAGGCTGTCCGAGAATAGAGAGCCTACTGCGGAAAAGCTGAATTTGGCTATATTCCCCCCCAATTTTCGGTGAATAGAACAACTATTCCCCTCAAATTGGTGAAAAATCTAGCTCAAATCAGCTTTCCCTCGCTACGACTCCTATTCTCAGACAGCCTCCTAGGAGGCTGTCCGAGAACTAAGAATTGACTGCAAATCCCATAAACATCATAATCTGAGCTTATCAAATTCGTTAAATAGAACAACTATTCGCCTCTTTTGATAAGCTCACCTTATAATATTTCTGGCATTTTCGTTTCAATCCTAGTTCTCAGGCAGCCTCCTAGTGATCTCATATATTCAGTTTTAATCAACAAAGTTTTATTGTGTTGCAATGCTACAACATTCTTGTAGAGAAGCTGTGCGAGTATAGAATCTATCGAAAAAATGCAAAAAACAAGGGGGGATGGGTTATTGTACAGTACAGGGTAAATTTATTTTCTAATGTGACCTAGGTTACATACCTAGAAATAACTCTTTTGCTATTCTTGTTTTGCTTTAGGAATATTCCTAATTTATTTTGTAAAACAAAGGAAACTATTATGAAAAACGAAGGTGGAATTGATCGTATTATTAGAATTATCGCAGGTCTGGCTGTAATTGGCTGGGGTGTGTATGCAAATAACTGGTGGGGTGCAGTTGGTGCTGTGCCATTATTGACGGGGCTGGTGGGCTGGTGTCCTGCTTATATGTTGTTTGGTATTAAGACTTGCCCTACAGATAAAAAGTAATTTATTATTTGGGTGGTTAACTAATACCTGAATCCGTGAGGCTAATGCGGATATGAGGGATAAGGTATTGGTTTCACAGTGGAATTAAAAAATCTTAGCTTCACCCATAGGTTAAGCGGGTATTTTTTAAACCGCTGTGGAATCAATAACTGGTTCATCATGCCGTAGTAGCCTCACAGATTCAGGTAATACCCTGAATCCTGTGCCGTAGTGACCTCACGGATTCAGGATTAAGACTTTGTTGAAGGAAATTCTTTTATATAAATATCTTGCTTAGAGAAGGGGATTTCAATATCTTCTTCATTAAATCTTTTATAAGTTGCCACATTTAACTTATCTAAAGTACGTCCGCGCAATTCTGGGTCTTCTATCCAGCAAAGCAGTTCAAAATCAAGGCTTGAATCACCAAAGTTTCGGAAGCGAACTCTTGGCTCTGGGTGTTTGGTCACGAGTGGTTCATTCTTGGCAATATCCATTAAAACCTCCCGTACTTGATCAATATCAGTACCATAGGCAACACCCACTCTAACTCTAATTCTGAATTTGGGATTTGGTCCACCACTTTGGTTAGTAACTTTGCTATTACCCATGATAGAGTTTGGTACTGTCACTTCTACATCATCCCGTGTGACTAGACGCGTGCTTCGCAAGCCTATATGAGTTACTTTTCCGCGCTGATTACCGTCAAGAACCACATAATCACCGATCTTATAAGGTGAATCTGCCAGAATAAATACCCCTGAAAATAGATTCGCAAGAGTATCCTTTGCCGCAAAACTCACTGCTAAACCCACAATACCTGCTGATGCGACCCAAGCCGTCATGTCAATTCCCCAGACTTGGAAAATGATATAACCCGCTATAGCAAAAATAATAACTTTAGAAAGATTATCAAATAAAGGCAGAGTTTGCGGTTGAATCAAACGATGATCTTTAGAGCCCCAAGCAAGTTGATGCAGCACAATTTTAGAAACACGAATTAATGCCACCATCCAAATTATGACACCAATTGTTTGGAAGCCATTAATTAACTTAACTGTTAATTCAAGGGATAGCGGCATAATCCTGACAGCAGTAGAAAAGCCCGTAATGACCAGAGAGTAATAAATAGGGGGTCTGGCAATCACCAATAAACGGTCATCTAAATAAGTTTTCGTTCTGCTGGTGAGTATTTTGAGAAAGCGAAAAATCAGCCAAGAAAGCAGAGATGCAATAATAAACGTGATTAGAAAAACAGCCCCCCCTTGAAACCAAGGCTGATTTTCAAATAAATTTAAAATAGGCTGTAAATAGCTTAGAAAGGAGTCAAATTGATCCATGTTTTCAAGTCATGACCAGAAATTAATGAGTATACCCATCCCCCCCCTTTTTTATAGTTTTTTCTTAAGATATATCTGTAGAATGCTTGTGCTGTGTCATGAATCCAGCTAGAATCCCCGATCTGTTTTCAGTCATTCGGCTAATTATTACAGGCGCGTAGCTCAGTTGGTTAGAGCACCACCTTGACATGGTGGGGGTCGGTGGTTCGAATCCACTCGCGCCTACCAAACAGCAGTTCATAGCAGTTCACAAATACTTTGAAATCCGCATTCTAGTGAGTTTTTTTGTGCCTTTGTTTTTCGTACCAGTTCGTCCGCATTCGCACAGCTTAGAGGTATTTGGCAGGGTATTTTTACTTTGTTAATCTCAGATACCTTCCTAGAATTTCTCCTTATTGTGGTTTAACTTGATTTGAATCAGTGCTTTAATTTGTCATGCTGGTTTTCTTGAGTTTTGATTGTCTCAGGTTCATGCGCTTGCGAATAGTATTAATATCCCAACTAGTTAAATTAGAAATAGTCTGTGTTTCTTTTTTTGGTGCTTGGGAAGTGTTTGGCTAAGTTTTCAAACATTGACTTGTAGAAAGTACCAAAATCCTTCAACAAAAATTCTAAATCATAATTGCTCAACGTATTCCATGCACGTTCCTAAGGAAAGCCCTGATCAAGTCTAATTATTTTTAGCCTCGCTAAATCTCCCGCTATTTTTCTGCGCTAAATTCTAATCGACTTAATCAGGTTAAATGAAATACTTAATTTATAAGGCTATCTGAAAAAGCCTCCTAGTTAATTACTGATACTTCTCATTAAAATCAAAAAACTTCATGCAAGTGTTTGCACTTCATGGTAAAACACATTTTTATTTCTCCCTAAATCTTATATAGGAATTCACAATGACACGTAAGTATAACTTCAGTGCCGGCCCTGCGATGTTACCGCAGGAAGTATTAGAACAAGCTCAGGCAGAAATGCTGGACTGGAATGGTAGTGGTATGTCTGTTATGGAGATGAGCCACCGTGGTAAGGAATATATGTCGATAGCCACAGAAGCTGAAGCTGATTTGCGTGATGTTATGTCTATTCCTGAAAATTATAAAGTGCTGTTTTTACAAGGTGGAGCAAGCTCTCAATTTGCAGCTATTCCTTTGAATCTGTTGCGTGGCAATGATAGTGCTGATTATGTAAATACAGGTGCTTGGTCTAAAAAAGCCATTGCAGAGGCTAATCGTTACTGCTCTGTCAATGTGGTTTCAAGTTCTGAGGATAATAATTTCTCAAGCATATTGCCATTTGAAGGCTGGGATATTAACCCCGATTCAGCATATCTGCATTACACACCCAATGAAACTATCGGTGGTTTGGAATTCCCATGGATTCCTGAAGTAGGTGATACGCCACTGATTGCTGATATGTCATCTACCATATTGTCACGTCCTCTGGATGTGAGTAAATTTGGCATGATCTATGCGGGTGCGCAGAAAAATATAGGCCCTGCTGGTTTAACTATTGTAATCATTCGTGAAGATCTTTTAGGTGATGCAATGGATATTTGTCCCGCAATGATGAACTATGAAACTCATGCTAAAGCGGGTTCTATGTATAACACGCCATCAACCTACGCTTGGTATTTTTCTGGTCTTGTTTTCAAATGGATAAAAAAGCAAGGAGGGCTAGAAGGCATGGGTGAAATCAATAAGCGTAAGGCAGATAGGCTGTATGCTGCGATTGATGACTCTGATTTTTATAAAAACCCTGTTGAAAAAGAATTTCGCTCATGGATGAATGTTCCCTTTACTTTGGCTAATTCAGATCTTGATGAGAGCTTTTTAGAACAAGCCGCAGCACGCGGTTTAGTCACTCTAAAAGGACATCGTTCAGTCGGTGGAATGCGTGCGAGTATTTATAATGCAATGCCAGAAGCAGGAATTGATGCCTTAATTGAAATGATGCAGGACTTTGAAAAGCAATACGGTTAGGTATGATAGCTATTTTGAATAGCTTTATAAAATGTATCCCGTATGTAGCCTGCGAAATACGTGGAAAGAATTTTCTGCTTTCCTGTATTCCGTAAATTCCATACAAGCTATCAAGTATGTACCATAAACACATCTTTAGGAATAACATGACTTACTCTATTCAAACCCTAAACAATATCTCAGACAAAGGCTTAAGCCTATTACCCGCTTCAAAATATGTGGTCGCCAATGAAGCGGTAAACCCCGATGCTATTTTATTGCGTTCGTTTAAAATGCATGATATGCAAATACCAGCCTCACTAAAAGCAGTAGGGCGCGCAGGGGCAGGGGTGAATAATATCCCGCTTGATAAAATGAGCGATGCAGGTGTTGTGGTTTTTAATGCGCCAGGTGCAAACTCGAATGCAGTTAAAGAGCTAGTTATTGCAGGTATGTTAATGGCATGTCGTAATCTAGTTTTGGCGCGTGATTTTGCTATAAACTTAGAAGGCTCTGATGATGAAATAGGCAAACAGGTTGAGGCAGGTAAAAAGACTTTTGCAGGTTTTGAATTACCTAATAGAACATTAGGTGTGGTTGGTTTAGGAGCAATAGGGGTATTAGTTGCTAATGCTGCAATTGCTTTGGGTATGCGAGTCATTGGTTATGACCCATTAATTTCTATTGATAAGGCATGGGAGCTGGATTCTCATGTTGAAAAAGCACGAGACATTGAACAACTTTTAAAAGAATCAGATTTTATTACATTTCATGTGCCGCTAGTTGATGCTACTAAAGATTTAATCAATGCTGATTCAATAAAAATCATGAGAGATAATGCCATCGTCCTCAACTTTGCCCGCAATGGCATAGTTAATGATGAGGCTATCTGTGCCGCTTTGGATTCAGGTAAACTATATTCCTATGTTTGTGATTTTCCTTCAAACTTATTGAATAATCATAATCGCGTTATCGCTCTACCACATTTAGGGGCTTCTACTACCGAGGCAGAAGAAAACTGTGCCATTATGGTTGCAGAGGAAGTTCGCAATTATCTTGAGTCTGGTACAATTAAAAACTCTGTGAATATGCCCGCGATAGAACTACCAAGGGCAGGGGAGTCACGCCTTGCCATGATACATAAAAATATACCGAATATGGTTGGTCAATTAACCCAGATTTTGGGTGAGGCAGGGGCTAATATTATTCACATGGTTAATGCTTCACGAGATGAAGTTGCGGTAACATTGATGGATTTAGAGGTAGCTGTTACTGAAGCAACTACCAAAGAATTGTCAAATATTGAAGGCATGTTAAAACTTCGAATACTTTAAATCTGTATTTTTGTAGGTCGGATTAGCGATAGCGTAATCCGACAAAGTGCGATAGTTTGTTATAGAATAAAGAATCAAAGCAAAGCCTAATAAGGAATATTATCTATTAAATGAGTGATAAATCAGAAGCAACAACAAAACTATTGGCAATACGTGATCGTATTGATGCCATTGATGATCAGATTTTAGATCTACTTTCCAAACGCGCAGAGTGTGCCGAAGAAGTCGCTGAAACAAAACGTGCAGCGGGAGATCAAGATTTGTGGTTTTATCGACCCGAGCGTGAAGCGCAAATTTTGCAGCGTATGTCTGCTGAAAATAAAGGTCTACTGGCAAATGAACGCATTACTGCCATTTACCGTGAAATTATTTCATCTTGTCTGGCTTTAGAGCAAATCATCAAGGTTGCATTTTTAGGTCCTGAAGGGACGTTTACTCAAGAAGCTGCCAATAAACATTTTGGGCAATCTATAGAGACTATTCCTGTTGCTTCAATCGGTCATGTATTCCGCGAAGTAGAAAACGGTCTGGTCGATTATGGCGTAGTACCAATAGAAAATTCTACCGAAGGGGTTATCTCTTACACACTGGATATGTTTATGAACTCATCGCTTAAAATAAGTGGTGAAATCAAACTGCGTATTCATCAGAACTTACTCACTGATCATAAAGTAGACTGGAAAACTGTTGAGCGTGTTTATTCGCATCAACAATCTTTAGCACAGTGTCGTGAATGGCTTGATGAAAACTTACCAGATGCTCAGCGTGTTCCTGTCGCTAGCAATACCGAAGCCGCTGTTATGGCAAGTAATGATAACAATGCAGCAGCAATTGCAGGAATTAAAGCGGCTGATATATATAACTTGAAAATCGCGCAAGAAAATATTGAAGATAATATCAACAACACCACCCGTTTTTTGGTTATCGGCAAACAGGATGTTCCACCCTCTGGTGTTGATAAAACGACACTGATGATTTCGGCAAAAAATCGAGCTGGTGCGCTTTATCACTTATTAACACCATTAGCAAATAACGGTCTGGATATGACCCGTATAGAATCACGCCCTTCACGTAATGCCAACTGGGAATACTATTTCTTTTTGGATGTAAATGGACATGCAGAGGATGAAAATGTAGCTAGAGCCTTAAAAGAGCTTGAGCGAGAAGCAGAACTAATGCGAATATTAGGATCATATCCAAAAGCAATACTGTAGCGAAATGTTGTAGCTATATACCCTACATACCCATCCCCCCCTTTTTTTATACTTTTTTAAAGATTATCAAACCAATGACAATAGACTTTCTTAAACTTGCAGTAGCGGGGGTACAAGGCTTAAACCCTTACCAACCTGGCAAACCCATTGAAGAACTAGAACGTGAATTAGGTGTGAGCAATACGCTTAAACTAGCTTCCAATGAAAATCCAATGGGGCCCAGCACTAAAGTCATTGATGCCTTGCATGAACCCACTCCCCAACTAGATTTATACCCAGATGGTGGTGGTTTTATACTCAAAGAGAAACTGTCAAAAAAGCTCGGAGTCACACAGGCACAAATCACCCTTGGCAATGGTTCAAACGATGTTTTAGATATGATTGCCCGTGCTTTCTTATGTGCAGGACGAGAAGCAATTTATTCAGAATATGCCTTTGCCGTTTATCCGATTAGTGTGCAGGCAGTGGGCGCAAGTCACAAGGTCGCAAAAGCATTACCAGAAGATCATGATGATAATCCTTATGGGCATGATTTAACCGCAATGCAGGCCTTAATCACCGATAAAACCCGCGTGATATTTATCGCCAACCCAAATAACCCAACGGGAACTTGGCTTAATGCAACGGAGCTTGATGCTTTTATCGCACAAGTTCCTAAAGACGTGATTGTTGTTGTAGATGAAGCTTATTTTGAATATGTAATCGAAGAACAATACCCCGATACATTGCAGTGGTTAGATAAATATCCCAACCTCATTGTGACTCGTACATTTTCAAAAATATATGCACTAGCAGGTCTGCGTATTGGTTATGCCGTGTGTAGTGAGCAAATAGCTGATCTATTAAATCGTGTGCGCCAGCCTTTTAACGTGAATACACCTGCCTTGATAGGCGCAACTGCTGCACTTGGTGATGAAGAGCATTTGCAATACTGTCGTGATATTAATATCAAAGGCATCAAATTTTGGCGTGCCGCCTGTCAATATCGCGGGCTAGAATATATCCCTACTGTAGGCAACTTTATTACCATTAATTTTGAACGTGACGCTAGCCCCATTTATGATGCACTCTTGCGTGAAGCCATAATTGTACGTCCTATTGCTAATTATGGCTTACCCAATCATTTGCGAATCACTATTTCAAGCCCTGAAGAAAACCAACAATGTTTGGATGCACTAGACAAGGTGCTAGACCTTTGAATACTAAACCTTTAAACAATAAAAAAATCAATAAGCT
>JALSLM010000093.1 GCA_026988295.1 Thiotrichaceae bacterium | reverse complement strand
CTGCCAGGCTCGAAGGCTGTTATTGAAGTTCTGGTTGATCCTGAACATAAGCCTAGTTTGCCATTAAATGTATGTGTTGCCCCCAATTGATGACCTATTTCATGTGCCACAAAATCCAGATTAAAACCATCGTTTACTGGGTTATTGATCCCTGAAACGCCTTGCCCTTTTCTGTCATCATTACAAACACTGGCAATAGAAGCTAAGCCACCTCCACTAATTGTAAATAGATGACCAATATCATAGTTAGCCGTTCCGATTACAGCATCAAGATTTGCTTGATTTTGCTTGAGAAGCTTAGCTCTATCAAGTGCATAATATGGATCAGAAGCTGCATCGGTATAGATAATTGCATCATTATTTGCAACTAACGATAAATGCACTCCAAGATCTTTTTCATAAACCTGATTAACACGATTTAGCGTTGTGATAATAGCTGACAAAGCCGCAGTAACTGTCCCACCCTGCCTTGCGGTATATTCACCCGTTGCAGCAATGGCAATGCGGTAGTTTAAAATGCCTTGGCTTTGTGTTGGTGATCTTGATGCAACAGATTTATCAGCAAAAATTAAATCTTTTACAGGCTCTGCTCTAGTTACGCCACAAGATGCTTTCCCTTTGACTGACTGAGTTTGATCACCTTTATAATAACTTGCGTAGATGTCTTTATTATCTTCTGGCTTGACAGAAACAGGATCAATAAAAATAGTCTTGCCAGAACTTGTTTGCAACATTGCATGAAAACCTTGAGGAGTCATATCTATTGCACCTGAAAAAATCTTAGCACTGGGTAAAACACGATAGGTTCTTATTTGTGGAAACGCTTTTTTTAATGCTTTTTCCATCAAGTTTTCATACACCAATTCAACCTCGATCATTTCTCCATTAGGTAGTGGCAAAGCAATATTGCGACTGCTATCAACTGTAGCAAAGCGATAAGATAAATTCTCACGCGCCATTGCCTCAAGTGCATATTTCATCGAGCTAGTTTCAAGCTTTAGGTAGCGTGCTTTTTGATAAGTTTGCTGGCTATCTAACTGCTCTGCACTTTTAGCAAGAGTGGTACGGGCTTGTGATGGTGGAATATCTTGCCATAAAGAATTATTAGCAAAAACAGACTGTGAAAAACTAACTATAAATATCCAGATAAAACCAATCAGATTTCCATTTCGCATTTTTAGAACCCTCTATAAGCATTAATATGAGGGGATATATTTATGTTTTTATTGATAATACAGAAGCTGAAAACGTACCAACTGATGTATTTTAGAGATAATAATTAAGCAATGACAGTTGGTATCCTTTTTTCAACCTTTGACGCTTTTATCGAAAAAGCTTACAATTATTGTAAGGAAAGGGGCATTATGTATCGTTCCTAAGTGCCGATTTGATAATCAGCTTGCAGGCGCTATACAAATATAGCTAAAGCGGCGTAACTGAATTATTAGAACCCGCTTTTTTTAAAGCGGGTTTTTTTATGCCCAAAACAGAGAGACATGATAATGACAGATTATAGTTTTGAGACCTTAGCTATTCGTGCAGGGCACGAACGTAGTAGTTTTCAGGAAAATTCAGAGGCGATATTCACTACATCAAGCTTTATTTTTAAGAGTGCCGAAGAAGCAGCAGCTCGTTTTTCAGGTGAAGAGAAAGCACACTTTTATACACGCGTATCTAACCCAACAGTTTCTTGTTTTCAAGATAGACTTGCCGCCTTAGAGGGAGGCGAGTGCTGTGTTGCAACCGCAACAGGTATGGCCGCAATATTAGCCGTAATGTTAGGTGTATTAAAAGCAGGCGACCATGTTGTCAGCTCTCGATCAATTTTTGGCACAAGCACACTATTATTTAGTAATTATCTGAAAAAATTTGGTGTAGATTTTGATTTTGTTGAACTATCAGACCTTAATGCTTGGCAAACCGCATTAAAACCCAATACCCGACTTTTATTTGCAGAAACGCCATCAAATCCACTGACAGAAATTGTTGATATTAAAGCCTTATCAGAAATTGCACATGCAAATGGTTCTCTGCTGGTTATTGATAATGTTTTTTGCACACCAGCCTTACAAAAACCTCTCAGCTTAGGTGCTGATATAGTAGTTCACTCTGCAACTAAATATATTGATGGCCAAGGTCGATGCATGGGTGGCGCAGTCGTGGGAGACAAAAAAATAGTGGGTGAGGATATTTTTGGTGTACTGCGAAATGGCGGAATAGCAATGAGTCCTTTTAATGCATGGGTATTTACCAAAGGACTAGAAACACTCAGCTTGCGTATGCAAGCACATTGTAACAATGCACAAAAACTAGCAGTATGGCTAGAACAACAGGATGCCGTTGAAAAAGTATATTACCCTGGGCTTGCCAATCATCCTCAATACGAGCTTGCTAAAAAGCAACAAACAGGCTTTGGCGGAATGGTATCGGTCGTTATCAAAGGTGGAAAAGAAAAATCTTGGAATATTATCAATAAGTTACAGATGCTATCCATTACCGCAAATCTTGGTGACACCAAAACAACCATCACACATCCTGCCACCACAACTCACGGTCGTTTATCACAAGACCAGCGAGATGATGCACTGATTTCAGATGGCTTACTAAGAATCTCTGTAGGGCTAGAAGATGTTATTGATATTCAGAATGATCTTGCAAGGGGTATGGATTAATAAACCCTGTAAGGATTCCTGTATATCAATATCGAGCAACAAGCCATTGAGTGCACTAACCAAAATATCTTTTACAGAAGATATTGCTTTACTAAAGTTTATCTTATAAGTGAGTTTTCTTTTTGCTACACGT
>JALSLM010000092.1 GCA_026988295.1 Thiotrichaceae bacterium | reverse complement strand
CACTAGAGAGGTATGGCATTGTTTCTCTTAATAAAGAAAAGGGAAAAATCAAGCCTGTTGTTAAAGCATCTAATTTTAGAGTAGAGTTTGGTTTGAATTCAATAAGCTATAAATAATTTGGATTTGGGGGAGTAGCTAATGTATTTCTCTTTATTGTCTAAAACCTGAATCCGTGAGTTCACTACGTCATGTTATCCGTATTGACCTCATGGATTTAGGTATAAATCACAGATTCAACCCACTATCGTTGGGTTATTTATTGTGTATCCCTTAAGGAAACCCTGATCAAGTCCAATTAGTTTTAGCTTGCTAAATTCTAATCGACTTAATCAGGGTTTCCTTAAACTTCAACACTATGATAGATGTTTTGCACATCATCATTATCATTTAGTAGCTCAAGTAGTTTTTCAAACAGTTCTTTATTGTCACCACTAATAGGGCTAGTATTTTGAGCGAGGTATTGAATTTCATCTACTTCAAATTCAATCTTAGGGAAGGCATCGAGTAGGGCTTGTTTTGCTTTAAAGTACTCAGTATTGGGAGTAAATACGGTAATTACACCATCTTCACTTTCAATATCACTCACGTCTATATCAGCTTCCATTAAGGCTTCAAGAGCTGCATCTTCATCATCACCTTTGAAAACTAAAATAGCAACATGATCAAATAGATGTTTCACTGTGCCAGGTGTTCCTAATTTACATTTTGTTTTAGTAAAGCATTGACGCACATCGCCAAAAGTACGGTTTGGATTGTCGGTAAGGCATTCGACAAGCACCATACACCCTCCAGGGCCAAAGCCTTCGTAGAGGGCAGGAGAGAAGTCTTCGCCACCACCTCCTTTTGCTTTTTCAATGGCCTTATCAATTACATGAGCTGGAACTTGATCTTTTTTGGCTCGGTCAATAAGGCTTCGTAATGCTAGGTTTCCATCTGGGTCAAAACCACCCGCTTTAGCACAGACATAAATTTCACGTCCGTATTTGCTATAGACTTTAGCCTTCATATCAGAAGTCTTAGCCATAGATTCTTTTCGGTTTTGGTAAGCTCTGCCCATATCTGTTGTCCTAATTATCAATGTATAAAAGTAGAGGCAAATCTTACAGATATCACCTTACGCTGTGAAGTATAAAGTGAAAATATAACCTGAATCTGTGAGGTCACTACGGCACAGTGAATAAGCTATTGATTCATCACGGGTTTAAAAATATCCGCTTAACCTAGGGGGGGGGAGCTAAGAATTTTAAATTCCTTTCTAAACCAATATCTTACGCCTTGTTGTTCGCATTGATCTTACAGATTCAGGTATAAGCCTAAAAAAATTGATAGGGATTAGTGCTCCAACAAGTTTGGATTATTCTGAACTTGTCAAACCAAATTTATTGAAGTACTAAAGGATGGAGGTTCTTATTTTTTACACTTTTATGCAACTAATTGATTCTACTCATGTCACATAAGCAGCTAGATAAAATTGTAAAAAGAATGAAATAGAACTATGTTTATCTAGGTTTCAAATGAATACTGATAATGAATATAAATTATGGAGCTTACAATGAAAGATTTAACAAATAAATGGAGGGCAGCTGTTGCCCTAGTAGCACTTTTTGGGCTTGCATCATGTTCTCAAGTCCCTGTTGATAACGGAGGTTCAAGTGGCGGATCAGGCAGTGGTTCGAGTGGAAGCTCCAGCGGTGGATCAGGTGGTGGCTACGGTAGTGGCTCAGGCGGAAGCTCAAGTGGTGGATCAGGTGGTGGCTACGGTAGTGGTTCAGGCGGAAGCTCAAGTGGCGGATCAGGTGGTGGCTACGGTAGTGGTTCAGGCGGAAGCTCAAGTGGCGGATCAGGTGGTGGCTACGGTAGTGGTTCAGGCGGAAGCTCAACGGGAGGATCAGGTGGAGGTATAGCGCAGGGTTTTGTTGTGCAATTGCTTGCAACTAGTAGTGCTTCAAAAGCGTCAAGCATTAAGAATACCTTTGTTAATGAGGGCTATAATAATACAAGCGTAAATGCTATTTTGAGAAGTGGTCAGACCTTACACCGTGTACAAATTGGGCCTTTTGGTACACAAGCGGATGCACAACGTGTGCTTAATCAAATGAAGCGTCGTTATAAAAAGAATCAGTACGTCAATAGTGCCGTTGTTAAGACAATCTATGGTCGATAAGATCAAGAGGAAAACCTGATTAAGTCGATTAGAATTTAGTGACAGATTTCCCGGGAGCTAAAAATAATTGGACTTGATCAGGGGATCCAATAATTTAGATTAAATCCTTATTTCTTACTTCAAAACCTCAAATATATTCAACGAATTTGATAAGTTTAGATTATGATGTCTATGGGGCTCATGGTCGAATTTTTAATTCTCTGAAATTCTATTGGAGAAGAATAACTTTGCCCCTAATGAAAATATTATTATTTATACAATTAAATTAAGGAGCTTACAATGAAAGCAATAAGCAATAAATTAGTACTGATATTCACTCTACTAACATTTTTTGGGTTAACAGCCTGTACCAATATTCCTGTTAATGATAAGCCTGATTCAACAATGAAAGGTTATGTTGTTCAATTAGTTGCAACCAGTGATATGTCTAAGGCTGCTAATATTAAAAATACCTTTGTTAAGGAAGGTTATAAAAATACAACTGTGAATAGCATAACCAGAAGTGGTAAGAAAATTCACCGAGTACAAATAGGTCCATTTGCTAAAAAAGCTGATGGGGAGAAGCTATTAATGAAAATGAAAACACGTTACCAGAAAAACCAGTATGTTAATAACGCTGTTGTTAAAACGATTTATGGCAAGTAAGGAGTAATGCGATAATAGTACTCCAACAACTTTGATTTGATGGGGTACTATCAAAATATTGCAAAAAAGGGGGGGGGATGGGTATTTTACAATGCTCATTTCTTAATTGCCGCTAAAACAACAAATTTCTTATTGGAGGCAATAGTTTTGCAGTTTCCAAATAATCGCTTTAGTTTGGCATGATAATTAAGATGACGGTTTCCTATAATCCATAATTCGCCATTTTTATGTAATCGCTGATGACTTTGCTTAAACATTTGCCAAGCGATTTGATCACCTATGCTGTGTGACTGATGAAAAGGGGGATTGCAAAGGATTAAGTCAATTGTATTTGTGTTTGAAAATTGGCTCAAACAATTGCTAATTGTAAAAGTTGCATTATTTTTTGAGGTATTCTTTGAGTCATTCTCAGGGCTATTCTCAGGGCTATCAGGATTCTCCTTGAGATAGTTTTCTTTGGCAGATGCTATGGCCATATATGATTCATCAATAAAATGTAGTTTTGCCTGTGGCTGATAGCGTTGCATGATTATGCCTAAAGCCCCATTTCCACAACCTAGATCAATAATATTTGTAGCAGAGGGGCATTGTTTAAGCTGTTGAATAAAAAAACGTGTACCAATATCTAAATGATCTTTTGCAAATACATTAGCATGGTTGCTGAGGTGTAGATTTAGCGATGGCTCTGTAATAATTTTAGGGTAGGGTGATTGTTGTTTTTGAATATGATCATTGTTTGCAAAAATTAGCCTTGCCTTTTTCACTGCACGAGAAGTTGTTGTTCTGCCAATAATCTTTTCGAAAAGCTTGAGTGTTGAAGTATGGATATGTTTACTCATAGCTGCAGCGATGAGTACTGTATCTTCTTTGATATGCTGTTTTAAGCGATAAAGCTGATCTTCAAGAAGCGCGAGTGTTTTAGGTATTTTTATTAAGACATGCTGATAACTTTCCTCAAGCTTTTCGCTAGAAGCTATGCAACGTATGCTTGATGATAGTCCGTTAAGCTTTTTATTGTGATTAACAGCAAGATGAGATAGATACGAATCTGACCAGTTATGGATTTCACTATTATGTAACGCCAAGCTTAATGCGCCAAAAGAATCATTGATAATTAAGATGGGTTTTGAGTTGCTACGTGTCATGTCTTTGTTGTCATGACTTTCTAAAAAGGTATGGAGCAATAATTCATCTGCCGCATCCCAAGCACGTAAATCACCTTTTTGAGTTTGAGGAATTCGCTTAAGCTTATATGAACCTGATGGTGTGACAAATTTCATGCACGTTCCTAAACTTGTTGGAATATTTACTCTGTTATACTCTATTAAGAATCAATCTCACGAACGACTCTGAAGCCTAAGTTGGTATCCATTTCATCAAAGAGCCGTTTTTTTCGTGATGCACTCCGAGAGTGTATCGCTTCATCAAACCATGAGCCACCTTTGGTTACAAAAAGGGGTGAAATAAAATCAGAATTATCACTACCGTCTCGGTTATTGTAAAGATGACTATTTTTCCAATAGGTACTGGTAAACTCCCAGACATTGCCATGAACATCATGCAAGCCCCAGTTGTTAGCTGGTTTGCTACCTACTTCTAATACGCTAGCCATAGGTGAGCACATGGGTAAAAACCAGCGTTTATTTTGTTTGGCTTCATTGTAAGGAAAGAGGGAGTGAAAGTGTACGTCTTTGCAAGTGACTTCATCACCGAAGTGAAATGCAGTGGTAGTTCCAGCACGAGCAGCATATTCCCATTCTGCTTCTGTGGGTAAACGATATTTTTCACCTGTTTGTTTGCTGAGCCATTCAAGATAGAGATTTGCATCAGCGAGTCGAATATTAATAACAGGCTCTTTGCCCTGTGACCAAATCAGGTCGGGGCGAACAAAAAACTCGGTATCTTTGCGAAATTCTTCAAAATCATCAGCTGTAATGGTAAATCGCCCGATAGCAAATGGTTTGTGTATTTGAGAATAATGTTGAGGATATTCTTCTTTACTATGCCCAAATTCTTTAACTGAAGAACCCATCTCATATTGCCCTGCGGGAATAATGGAGAGTTCAGGGCCATCCTCACCAGATCTTAGTTTGTCACTAAAGTATTTTGACATGTTTAGCGATAATGCTGTCTCAGCTTGTAATTGTTGCACTTCGTCTGGTTTTAAGTCAGGCAAAAAATGAGTTTTATTTAATGTGGGCTCTTGTGTAGATAGTTGCATGGTTTTATATTTGATGAATAAGACTAATTAGAGTATAAAATATTATGGATAAAATTCATCTTTAAATCAATTTACCTTAGAGATTTATTGCCATAAGATAATCGTGCACGATACAATCACACATTTGTTTTGCTCGAGGTGCTTGATACTTTTTTTAAAAGCCCCATGTTGAACTTATGTTAATTTTTTTAAGTGTTTTGGAGTACAGTAACGATGCCTTGGAATGAGCCAGGTGGTAGTGATAAAGACCCGTGGGGTAAAAAGAAGTCAGGCGGAGGCTCTAAAGGGGGCGGCGTAGACAATATTGAAGATATAACCCGTAAAATGAATGAAAAGCTGGGTGGTTTTTTTGGCAATAAATCAAAATCTGATAAAGATGCTGGTGGTCCAAATAATGCGTCTTTGATAGTTATAGGTTTAGTACTTTTAGTTGGCTGGTTAGCAACTGGTTTTTATACCGTTGACTCAGCACAGCGTGGCGTTGTTTTTAAATTTGGTGCGTTTAGCGAAACCACCCGACCTGGTTTGCATTGGCATTTCCCCTATCCTATAGAAACTGTTGAGCTAGTCGATATTGATCGTGTCAGAACAGCAGAAGATCGTACTCACATGCTGACAAAAGATGAGAATATCGTTGATATTGGTGTTGCAGCTCAGTATAAAATTAAAAATCCTGAAGATTATTTATTTAATGTTTATTTACCTGACTATGAGCCTAATCAGGCAAGAGGTACATTATCGCAAGTTATGCGAAGTGCAGTTAGAGAAATTGCAGGTCGAAATACGATGGATTCTATTCTGAAAGAAAATCGTGAAGCGATTGCACCAGATACTAGAATAGTTATGCAGAAAGTGCTTGATTCGTATAAATCAGGGCTTGAAATCGTAAAAGTTAACGTAACCTATGCAGAAGCACCACAGCAAGTAAAAGATGCCTTTGATGATGCCAACCGTGCGCGTGAGGACAAAGATAAGTTTAAAAATCAGGCAGAAACTTACGCGAAAAAAGTTGTTCCTATTGCTGAAGGTAAAGCATCTCGTTTAGAAGAGGCTGCTACTGCTTATAAGAGTCGTGTTATTGCTCGTGCTGAAGGTGATGCTTCACGTTTTAGCCAGTTGCGTACTGAATTTGAAAAAGCACCTGAAGTGACTCGCAAACGTCTTTACTTAGAAACAATGGAAAATGTTTTTGCGAATACCTCAAAAATTATGGTTGATAGCAAATCTGGTAATAATCTTTTGTACTTGCCTTTGGATAAATTAAATAGTGGTTCATCAAATAGAAGTAATTCATCTTCATCTTCTGCTAATTTTGATCCAGCATCTGCCGCAGCAGTGGATCGTGTTATACGTAGTAGAAGTACACGAAGTAGCTCAAGAGATGGCGTGAGAGAGGGGCGTTAAAATGAAAAATATTGTTATTGTTATTGTTGCAGCAGTTGTATTTATATTTACAACAGCCACTTATACCGTTGATGAGCGTGAAACAGCGATTAAATTTCGCTTTAAAGAAATTGTAGAAACCGATATAAAACCTGGTTTGCATTTTAAAATTCCTTTTGTGAATACCGTTGAGAAGTTTTCTGCACTAATTTTAACACTTGATGCTCAGCCAGATCGCTTTCTAACGGGTGAGAAAAAATATGTTAAAGTGGATTTTTTCGTAAAATGGCGTATTAATGATGTAAGTAAGTTTTATCGTGCTACCCGTGGAGACTTAGCTCGCGCACAAAATCGTCTTGAAAGTATTATGAAAGATGGTTTAAGAAATGAATTCAGTACCCGCACTATTAAAGAAGCTATTACAGGCGAACGTGGTGAAATAATGATAGCGTTACGTGAAAAAGCAAAAGAATCTGCTAATTCACTGGGTATCGAAATTGTAGATACACGCGTCAGTCAAATTGACTTCCCTGAATCTGTGAGTGAATCTGTTTATGAGAGAATGCGATCAGAACGCCAACGAGTCGCACAGGATTTTCGATCCAGAGGACGTGCTGAAGGTGAGAAAATTAAGGCTGTGGCAGATCGTGAAGCCGTAATTATCGAAGCCAATGCTTATCGTGAGGCAGAAAAAATTCGTGGTCAAGGTGATGCAAGATCAGCCGAGTTATATGCTCAAGCGTACCAGAAAAACCCTGAGTTTTTCGCTTTCTACAGAAGTTTAGGTGCTTATAAAAAATCAATGGGAAAAGGTGGTGATATTATGGTCATCGAACCTGATTCAGATTTTTTCCGTTACTTTAAAAATGAAAGTGGGCAGAAACGTGCTAAACAAGCCATTCGCATAAATCAAACTTCTTCAGTTATTCGGGCTGATCAGTAATTGAACTGGCATGATTTATTTACAGCAATTGCTCTTCTCTTAATCATAGAAGGGCTTTTGCCGTTTATTAGCCCTGAAAATCTGAAGAAATTGTATCAATCCATACTTGAGACCCCTGAAAGTAGCTTACGTGCCATCGGGTTGGCGAGTATCGTTGCGGGTCTTGTTTTGCTTTATGTTGTTTAGGGTTTTATCAAGGAAACCCTGATCAAGTCCAATTATTTTTAGCTTGCTAAATTCTAACAGACTTAATCAGGTTTTCCTTAATAATCCATTAATCTGAGACTTTTTATGAATACTTGGTTGCTTCCTGATGGAATTAATGAATCATTACCTAGTGATGCAGAAAGGCTTGAGGCACTGCGCCGTCATTTAGTCGATTTATATTCTACGTGGGGTTATGGCTTAGTGATGCCTCCACTGGTTGAATATCTTGAATCTTTACGTGCAGGTATGGGGACACAGCTAGATTTGCAAACCTTTAAGATCACCGATCAGTCAAATGGTCGCATGATGGGTATTCGAGCCGACATGACTCCGCAAGTAGCGCGAATAGATGCACATCGGCTTTCTAAAGGTGATGCAAAAGCCACTGTTAATCGTTTATGTTATATCGGAACAGTATTAAGAACCCGCAGTGAACAGCAGGGTGGCTCGCGTTCACCTGTGCAAGTAGGGGCTGAGCTATTCGGGCATGAAGGTATTGAGAGTGACTATGAAATAATCATGCTCATGCTGGAAACCCTGCATAGCATAGATGTAAATGACTTGGTACTTGATTTAGGGCATGCAGGGATTGCTAATGGCTTAGCCGAACATGCTAAGCTAAACAATGATCAGCGTGAAACGTATTTTGATATGTTGGCGCGGAAATCAATACCAGAAATAGCAGAATGGACAAATCAGCAGCACTTTTCTGAGTCTGATGCAGAAATGTTACGAGCCTTACCGCTGTTAAGTGGCTCTATAGAAATGCTTGTTAAAGCTAAAGATCAGTTTAAAAATGCGGGTAATGTAGTACTTGATGCACTAGATCATCTCAAAAGCCTTTGTGAAATGCTAGTAACTAATCACCCAAAATTAGAATTACATATTGATCTTGCAGAGATGCGCGGTTATTCCTACCACACTGGAGTTATCTATTCTGTTTATTTACCAGGGCGTGGTAGCTCAATCGCACAGGGCGGACGCTATAATGGTATCGGTAAGGCATTCGGCAATGCACGACCAGCAGTGGGTTTTAGTACAGACTTACGCACATTATCAGAATTATCTCTAGAAACAGTAGCACTGGTAAATTCACTGGGTGCTAATGGTATTTTAGCGCCATTTTTAGCTTCATCTGGTCAAGAAGATAAAGAGCTAAATAGTCTGATAAGTAGTTTACGAGCACAAGGCGAGCAAGTCATTCACCAGCTAGAGCAGAAATCACAATTTACACCTGAGCAACTGGGTTGTAATCGCACCATAGAAAAGCAAGAAAATAACTGGGTAGTTGTACCTGTTACATAGTTTCTCACTGTAAGCCACCTATATTTACTAATAATACAAACACTGCTTTGAACTGCTCAAAGTACTAGTGTAGTATTGTGTGCGGTTTTTGGAAGATAAATTATTGAATTTTCATTTCTAGGAGTTTGTCTGAGGGCTTAATTTACAGTCAACTTTTAGTTTTTGGGCTGTCGCCTCCTAGAATTAATTTGAAGGAAAAGTGAGAAGATGGGAAAGAATGTAGTTGTGCTCGGAACCCAATGGGGTGATGAAGGAAAAGGCAAGGTTGTTGATCTTTTAACTGAAGAAGCCTCTGCGGTTGTACGTTTTCAGGGCGGTCATAATGCAGGACATACACTGGTTATTGACGGTAAAAAAACAGTTTTACATTTAATTCCATCGGGTATTTTGCGTGAAGGTGTTGATTGTATTATTGGTAATGGCGTGGTATTAGCACCAGATGCGTTGCTTGAAGAGCTAGAAATGCTTGAAAAAGAAGGTGTGCCAGTGACTGAGCGCTTAAAGCTTTCTGAAGCTTGTCAATTGATACTCCCTTATCATGTTGCTCTTGATGCTGCCCGCGAAGTTGCGCGTGGCAACAAAGCCATTGGTACAACAGGGCGTGGAATTGGTCCTGCTTATGAAGATAAGATTTCTCGTCGAGGTCTGCGTCTAGGAGATATGCTAGACACAGAGCGGTTCACAGAAAAGCTTAAAGAAGTCATGGAATATCATAACTTTATGCTGAAAAACTACTTCAGCGCAGAAGAAGTTAGTTATGAAGAAGTACTAAAAGAAAGCCTAATTATGGCTGAAAAGCTACGTCCCTTAGTTATTGATGTTCCAAATACTCTGCACAAATTGCGAAAAGCAGGAAAAAATATCATGTTTGAAGGCGCGCAGGGAACGCTTTTAGATATTGATCATGGAACCTATCCTTATGTTACTTCATCAAGTACCACCGCAGGTGGAGCTTGCACGGGTTCTGGTGTCGGTCCCAAAAATCTAGATTATATTTTGGGTATTACCAAGGCTTATACCACTCGCGTAGGCTCAGGACCATTCCCCACAGAATTATTTGATGATGTTGGCAAGCATATCGCCGAAGTAGGGCATGAGCAAGGTGCAACCACAGGTCGTGATAGACGTTGTGGCTGGTTGGATGCAGTAGCACTTCGCCGTTCTATGCAAATCAATAGTATTACTGGAATTTGTGTGACCAAGCTAGATGTTCTGGATGAGGTCGAGACAATTAAAATCTGTGTAGCTTATGAGCTAGATGGTGTGAAAATGGAAGTCCCACCAATTAATACCACCGAATTTGCCCGATGCACACCAATTTATGAAGAACATGCGGGCTGGCAAACTAAGATATTTGGTATTACCAATTACGATGACCTTCCAGAGAAAGCACAGACATATCTCAAGCGGATGGAAGAATTACTGGAAACTCCAGTTGATATTATCTCAACGGGTCCAGATCGTGAACATACCATGATTCTTAAAAATCCATATGATGCTTAGTTCTCAAACAGCCTCCTAGGAGGCTGTTTGAGAATAGGAGTCGTAGCGAGGGAAAGCTGATTTGAGCTATATTTTTCACCAATTTGAGGGGAATAGTTGTTCTATTCACCGAAAATTGGGGGGGAATATAGCCAAATTCAGCTTTTCCGCAGTAGGCTCTTTATTCTCGGACAGCCTCCTAGTCTAGTACTCTATCAAATCAATATTGATGGAGTACATGTTTATATATATAAAACTATATAAACCCATCCCCCCCTTTTTTTATATATTTTTGGCTATCAACTTAAGGAGATCCTGATTAAGTCGATTAGAATTTAGCGTAGAAAAATCTGTCACTATTTTTCACGAAGTGAGACGCAATAGTCATTCTATTGCGCCGAGCTTCGTGGAAAATATCGGCAGACTTGACAAGCTAAAAATAATTGGACTTGATCGGGTTTTCCTTAAGTTGTTAGTCTATTTTCCTTTATATGATATGCGCCTAGATAAACTCATTGCTAGTTCCACCGTTTTTACTCGTTCACAAGCTAAAATTATCATAAGAAAAGGTAAGGTTACAGTTGATGGCGAGTGTATAAAAAACCCAGCTCAACATATTAGTGAAGATGCTCATGTGGAATATATGGGGGTTAGCATTAAAACTCCCCAACTACGCTACATTATGTTTAACAAGCCTGCTGGAGTAGTTTGTGCAAATAAAGATGAACAACATGCAACTGTGTTTGACTCTTTATTTTTGCCACGAATAGAAACATTGCATATTGCAGGACGACTGGATATTGATACAACAGGTCTAGTTTTGATAAGTGATGATGGTCAATGGTTACATCGTATTACCTCTCCTAAGCACCAACACCAAAAAATCTATTTGCTTGAATTGGATGAGCCAGTCACAGAAAAGCAAACGCGTATTTTAGAAAATGGTGTTCAATTAAAAGGTGAGAAAAACCGTTGTCAGCCTGCTATTATTGAAATAATAAGTGATAAGCAGATACGTTTAACTATTACTGAAGGCAAGTATCATCAAGTAAAACGTATGATGGCAGCGGTAGGTAATCATGTCACAAAATTACATCGAGAAAAAATTGCACAGATTGAATTGGATAGTAATTTAAAAGAAGGGGAGTGGAGAGATTTATCTCAGGATGAAGTGATATTATCCAAAGATTGAGAGTGCTTATACCTAAATCCGTGATGAATTAATAGCTTACGCTCTGTGTCGTAGTGACCTCACGGATTCAGGTTATAATAAAAAAATAATAGTTAGGATGTTGATTTGAGTTTCTGTAGGTTGTGGCTGAGGTACGAAGCCCAACATTACAAAGCTTATTGGGCTTCGCAAGCTCAGCACCAACCTACATATTCAATCAGATATACTACACTTATTTTAAACGGTAACGAATACCCATATTTAGGCTTCTATCAATACCATTATTAGCAGTACCATCTGTATGAGTTGCTTTTGCCTGAATGCTATAGTCTAATGAGTTTGTTAGCTCGTAAAGGAAAGTAGAACTTAATGTATTGGTTGTAATATCCTGACCACCATCAATTTTATCATACTGAAGTTTCCATGAATTTTCCCAATCTATACGAGAATCAACTTCATGCGTTAATGTCATATTATTGAGGAATTTATAAGCATCTGATGCTGTATTATCAAAAACAGTTGTTAGCACAGCTTCATTCGAGAATTGTGTACGGTTACTTAGAGGGAGGTGATATTCAGCACCCAGCTCTAAACCAGGCTTGTTCTTAATACCATTAAAGTTAGAGCCAATATAGTTTAGACCAGCACGAACTTTCCAGCCATATTTACGTGTTGAAATACGCTCATCCACTAATACATCACGCGCTTGTAATACACCAGCAGCATTAAGGTTTCCTGCAAGAACACCAGAACCTCTAAGGGCTGATTCAATATCTGCAATCCAGTATTTTTGGTAATCTTTTCTGCCGTGCTTGCTTGCATATTCTGCTTCTTTAGCAATGATATTAGCAATCTTGTTATAAACAGCTTTAGAAGGCTTGCCATGAATAGAACCACGGTAATTAAGAGCTTCTACCAAACGAATAGCTTTAGCCATTGGCGTTACATTAACTACACGACCATAACCTAGACCTACACCTAATGCAGTATCCCAATCTTCGCTTGCACTAGTTTTGCCAGCACTTACTTTTCCAAACCAGAAAGCACCCTTGCTGCCTTCTCTAAAGTATGTGTCGATAGTGCTACTACCGCTAATGCTATAAGCATCTTCCTTTTTAGCATCTTTTTTACCAGACCGAGTAACCTGTCCATCAGCATTTAATCTAAAGCTAGTATCACGTTTTGGCGTGCTAATGACTTTGTTATATTTACCGTTTACATCTAGATTATAGCTTGCTTGAGCATCATTACGTGTTCTTGCTAGATTAGCACTTGCTGATAAATAAGCATCTTCAAAAGCGCTGGTTGCTTCAGTGTAGTCATATAGTGTGACATCTGCTGTAGCAGGAATAGCGATAGCCGACATGGCTACGAGTACTGCTAGTTTGAGTGATTTTTGTTTCATAATAAACTCCATTGTTTATTTATAATTCGTTGTAAAAATACAACGATGTTGAAAATATATCGCCATAAGACAATAAAGAAATTTTAAAGTTCAATTTTTTGAATATGTCAGAACTGATATCCCCTTATTATATCTTTTTTATTTTTGGCGATTTCTTTTTGTGTATGTGTCATTGTAACAGGTGTGGCTAAAAAACAACACATTAATTGATTAAAGGGTATACACAATTTTATCCTAAATCCCACCTTTTGAGCAAGATATAAGACCTCACGGATTCAGGTAAGAACTATAGTTTCTTTTTAATTGTTTTCAATAGCACCTTTAATGCTTTGATATTTTGTGAGTTGTTTTCTCGTGAATTACTTTGTTTTTCTGGATTATAACAGAGTTCTGAATATAGCTGTGAGAATGCATTAATATCCCCAGCAAGCTGCGGTAGTTGTTGACTGGCATATTGGCTAAATGCTTGTGGTGTTTGTGAAGGCTCTCTGCTAACACCGTGCTTAGCCAATAAAGCACAAAAACGGCGATATATTTGGTGCTCTTGTGCTTCTTTAGCTGATTTTCTCCCAAGCCCAAGAAATATGCTCCAAAATAAAATAATTACCACAAAGAAAGCACCGACAACAGTTGCTATTTTATGTACAGTTATTTCACCAAACAACCGCTTTAAAAGGCTTTTTTGTGTTTCATTATCATAAGATAAAACAAAACGCCGCCAAGCATACTGGGTAGAATCAAGTTTATTTTTGAGGCTGTTTAACCATTTATATTTAGCCATTGAGAATACTTTTCCTTCCAGAAAACTCCCTTCTTTTTCAACAGCAGCTTCTAGGTTTTTTTCTACTCGATCAGGTGCAACACTCGCAGTAGGGTCAATTCTTATCCAGCCTTGATTTTCTAGCCAAATTTCTGTCCATGCATGAGCATCATATTGTCTTATTGATAAAAATTTACCTTTTTCATTTAATGTTCCACCTTGATACCCCGTAACGATTCTTGCAGGTATGCCTGCGGCGCGCATCATAAAGACAAAACTTCCTGCATAGTGAGCACAAAAACCTTTTTTACTCTTAAAAAGGAATTTATCAATCGTATCTCTCTCTCCGAGAACAGGTGGGCGTAAGGTGTAATAAAAATCTTGCTGTGTATACCTATTTAGAATCGTATTAATATACTCTTGTTTAGAGCTTGATTGTTTCAATAACTCTTTTGCTAATTTACGGCTTTTATTGTTTCCTTCTGGAGGAAGTTGTAAAGCCAGTTGGCGAGTAGAATCAGGCAAGATAACATCCCGTAATGTTTCAGGATAACTAACCACTGTCATCATCATCGGTTCTAAAATGTTACGCTCAGCAATAATTCTAAAATCTGTTGTAAAAAAAGCATTGCCTCTTATATCAACAACAGGAGATAGCGCAAATAACCAAGGTTGGGCAGTTTTTTCATAAATAACTTCATACTTTTTACCATAGCCTTTCTTGACTAGCCTTTTTTTCAGCTCAGATCGACTGATTTTTAGTTGTCTTTTTATATCGCTAAACTCAAGTTTATTTGAAAATGGAGTCCAAGTTTTACCATCAAAATATTGCAACACCAAGCCACGCCAATATAATTCATTTTGCTTAGGCAATTCCCCTTCAAATGTAACTGTAAATGCCAATTCATCAGATTTACTCAGTTTCGCTATATCCCCAGGGGTCATGCTATCAGAAATCCCTGTTTTTCCTTGACTGGCTTCTAAAGGAATCGTCCACAATGGTGAAAACCGTGGTGAAAATATAAAAAACACCAGCATAAGCGGCAAACACAACAGCACCATAAGTGATGCACTGCGCAAAGTAGCTAATATTGAATGACTTTTAGATTGCTGAATGGCAATCATCGTACCCGCTAATACGATTAATGCAAAAACACCATAAAGAGCACTTAATATAGATTGTGAATACAGGAATGAAACACCAATCAATAAAAAACCAGTCAGAAGCACGACCATAGCATCACGTCGCTGAATGACTTCTAATGTTTTATAAGCAAACCCCAGCATTAACAAGGAAGCCATCATATCCAGTGAAATTAGCTTCAATCCACTAATAGATAAAGCAGCAATACCCAATACAGCGACAAATAATTTAATAATTATTCCAGGCTGCTCCAAGTGACCTTTCATGACACGGATTCGCCAAGCCGCCGAAAATAATAAAACAGGCAATATCCAGACGGGCAAATAAAATGCCAGTGGAGCCATAACGACTAATTGAGCAGCAAGCAACCATAGCATTCCTGCATAAGTCACTTGTTTATCTTGTGGAAAACCCTTATTGAACATGATTAGACCACATAACTATGATATTCCATACAAGGCTAATGCCGTTAGGCAAATTGTTTTATGGGCTTCGCCACTGGACGGTTGAATGGTTTTTCCTGGGATTTTTAAGCCATAAATCTGATGATCTTGATGATATTGCAAGACCTTGGCACAAAGATGTGAAAGCTTGGTTTCTATACCCTTTAAAGCTAATGAATTCCATTCTAACCATAAATCCTGATTAGCATAATCAACAAATGTTTTAGTATAAGCCTCTCCTGTTTTTGCATAACTTGGCCAATGAATATGCTTAGGAGAATCACCTACTTGGTATTGGCGCACACCTGAAAAATCTGTTGAGCCTCGAATAATCTCTTTGCCCTGTTCTGCATCTTCAGCAAGACTCAGTCCATCTTCTGATGACTCTTGTAGCAATGGAGTAGGGTATACAATACTTTGCATCTCTAAAGAAGCATAAGACCAAGCGACCACTAAGCCTATCGGAAATGTTGTAAAAATACTGACTCGTTTAGGCTTAAAAATGCCTCGCTTAAGCGTTTCATGTGATAATTTGATAGACACACTGTTTTGATTAAGAAGATCAATAGTCGTAAAATCTTGAAATTTCCAGCCAACAGAAATCGCTGATTTTTTTTGACCTTCTGGGCAAGATATTTCAAGTTCAAATACTGCTTTTTCACCTGCAAAACATGAGCTTGCTTGAATTGCACGTACAGTGACTTCTGATAAATTGCGATAAGTAAAGAAAACACTAATAATAATTAAAGCAAGTAGCCAAAAAGTCAAACCATAAATTAATGAACTCTGAAAATTAATCGCCATTAAAAGCAATACAAACAATGCGAGTAGCAAGGCAGCACTTGTCATTGTCGGCATAACAAAAATTCTTTTCAATCCAAGCGTAATCTCTTTCGTATTTGGAAAACGCTCTGCCAACCACTTTTCACGTAGCGTTTGCCTGTATTGTTTGGAAAACATTACATTATCCCTAGTTAAGCCGCGATAACTCTAGAGCCTACGGAGTCCACAGATTGCAATACATGCCTTGCTAATTGATTCCCCTGAGTCTCTTTTTTACCCACGATACGATGCCCAACAACAGCAACAAATACCGCCTGCACATCCTCTGGGAGAACATGCGTGCGCCCATGAATCAATGCCCAACATTGAGAGCTTTTCATCAAGGCCAATGCACCACGAGGAGAAAGCCCTAACTGGCAAAGATCATCTTGTCGAGTTTGTGCAATTAACCGTTGCACATAATCAAGCAAAGTTTCAGATATCTTAACCTGAGGAACAAGCGATTGTATTTGCAACAAACTATCACGACTCAAGACCTGTTCAATCTGATCTATAGCAACTCTTCCTCTCCCACCTTTGAGAATCTCACGTTCTACCTTTGGATCAGGATAGCCTAAAGACAAGCGAAACATAAAGCGATCTAATTGTGATTCAGGCAAAGGAAAAGTTCCCGATTGACTTTGTGGGTTTTGAGTAGCGATTACAAAAAAGGGAGAGGGCAATGGATAAGTTTTACCATCAACACTCACCTGACCTTCTTCCATAGCCTCAAGCAAAGCACTCTGCGCTTTAGGTGTCGCTCTATTTAACTCATCAGCCAAAAAAATGGAGCTAAAAACAGGACCAGGATGAAATGTAAAAGATGAATTTTTAGCATCAAAAACAGCAGCACCAATCAAGTCAGCGGGCAATAAATCACTGGTAAACTGCACCCGCTTATAATCAAGTCCAAGCACCTTTGCCAAGGCATGTGCAAGAGTTGTTTTACCCATGCCAGGTAAATCCTCAACCAGTAAATGACCCGATGCAAGAATACAGGTAAGAGCAAGTTTAACCTGCTGTTCTTTACCAAGAATAATCTGATTAAGCTGTTTAAGACTGGAGTTTACTTCTTGTAAGAGCTGAGTAGTCAAGTTTTCACCTTGTTTTTATTAGTATTATAATTTCCTGAATCCGTTAGCCCACCAACGGGTACAGCGAATAAATTATACTGATAAAAACTAAGCTATGCTTAAATAATAGATAAACAGTCAAATAAATTACTTGCAATATCCAAATCATGAAAAATAGAGAAAGGTTTGGTAAGCTAAAAATAATTGGACTGGATCAGGGTTTCCCCAAGTCATTATGGTTTGAATTAGAGTCTCTTTAATAAATTATTGGGATATAGTGATTAGTTGAAATTAATCGAGTCTGACTGTAAACCTAAACAACGATGACCCAAAAAAATAGTCAGTTAGAATGAAGGATATCGGCTGGATAAAAATAAGGAAAATATGACCAAAAGACGCTAAAAAGCACCGTGCAACATCAGAAATAAGAAAGATAACAACACCGCAGCACACCATTCACTGGCAAAGCTCAAAAATGAAGTAAACCCAGAAAGAGTAATCTACATAGGACACCGCAACAAAGCCGGGCTTGTACAACAAACGGTTCAGCTCGTGGCTTCTCGCTGTGCTCGAATCACGATCTAACCTTATTCGTTATGATTCCTATTTTATATTGTTATTTGTTACCTTAAAAATTTGATTTTAGTTGGAGGCTTTTGTAACCTATTATATTTATATGGTTCATATTTTTAATTTATATTTTAAGTGCAAAACTTATGGAGTATGGGTGGTCCTATGTATCTTTTCAGTATGATGAAAAATCCATATTACTGGCTCCATAATTTTTTTATTTTATGTGCTTCATATATTATTTATTTCAAGAAAAAATTACTGGGTAATCCTAAGTGTCAAGTCCCGCTAGATCATAAACGTTCTTTTTAAATAATTCTGGCTTCTTTTTATACCATTCCTTTAATTTTTGTATGGGTGTTAAATGACCGATATTACGCTGGGGAATATGATAATTAT
>JALSLM010000091.1 GCA_026988295.1 Thiotrichaceae bacterium | reverse complement strand
TACAAAAAACCACTGGATGTGTATGAAAAAAGCATCACTTTTCAACAATCTTGCAGTGAAGCTGCTTGATGGGAAATTTAAATAAGAAATTTGAAAAAACAGTCTAGACTTTTGGGGTAGTGTAAATTAAAACATATCTAAATTTAAAGAAAGTTAGTGTGATCAGCAGAGTTGGCCAAATAAGATAAAATTGTTCTTCAACACCTAATGACCAGAGGTGTATTAATGGCCTAACAGAATCCTCTTGAGCAAAATAATTTACACCTTGTGCAAATAAAATATTTGCAGCCCCTAATGCGGAAAAGAATAGTTCCTTACCCAAATTATCAAATTCTCGGTTATCATAAAATAGAAAACCAAAACCTAATACTAATATTAAAGTGATAATAAGTGCAGGAAGCAATCTTGCAATACGGCGTTTATAGAATGTTAAATAGGAGAAAGTACCTGAAGTGATTTCTTTATAAACCAAGCTAGTAATGAGGTAGCCACTAATAACAAAAAACACATCGACCCCAATAAATCCTCCAGAGAGAAAAGAAAACCCTGTGTGGAATATAATAACAGCGATAACAGATATGGCTCGAAGCCCGTCAATATCAGGTCTATAGTTCATAATAATCCCTTCTAAGGAACGGGAAAACAATTGCTTCTCATTCCTAAATTACTTTTTAATTATTTGTAGTGGTGACAGAAGCTTAAGGAAAACCTGATCAACTCGATTAGAATTTAGCGGCAGATTTGGCAAGCTAAAAATTATTGGACTTGATCAGGTATTCCTTAATCTGCCAAGATATTTAATCCTAAGGGATGAGCATCTATATTTATTCTATCTTCTTGATAGAAGGGGAGTGTTTATTGATAATCAGTGATATGGATATCGTGTGGGTAAAGCTTTCGTACTGAATTTGAATCCATATTAGTCTCACAAGCCGTACGGATTCAGGTTAAGGTCAAAGTTGATGGCTTGCCTGTTAGCACAGCTGATCTTGCGGCTAATGCGCATATAGAAACAGAATTAAAGAAGTTAAAAACTCTGTGTAACAAAAAATGTAAAAAAGAGGGGGGATGGGTATTTATAAATTTGTTCCGAAGGCTGTCCGAGAATTGAGGGAAACCCTGATCAAGTCCAATTATTTTTAGCTTTGTTAATCAGGATTTTCTTAGAGCCTGTAGAGTAGATTTCAATCTTCTAGATACAAAATCTCATCTGCAAATAGGCTTTCGATGGTTTCCCGTTTTCTGATTAATACTGATTTTTCTCCATCAACCAAAACTTCGGCAGCTCGTGGGCGTGTATTGTAGTTGGATGCCATTGTAAATCCATAGGCACCTGCTGAACGCACGGCTAGCAGGTCTCCCTGTTCAATTGAAAGCTCTCTATCTTTGCCGAGAAAGTCACTGGATTCACAAATTGGTCCAACAATGTCGTAGTTTTTAGGATCAGTGTGTTCAAGGTCATCAACTGGAATAATCTCTTGCCAAGACTGATATAGGGCAGGGCGGATTAGATCATTCATTGCAGCATCAACTATTGCAAAGTTCTTCTCATCAGTATGTTTTAGGTATTCAACCTTGGTAAGCAGAACGGCTGTGTTGGCGGCAATGGCACGACCTGGCTCGATTACGATTTCATAGGCTTTAAGCTTTTCATTGGTAAATAACTGCGCGGTATAATCAGATGGTAGCGGTGGTTCTTCGTCTTTATAGCGTACTCCTAGCCCACCACCAAGATCAATATGTTGAATATTAATATCATGCTCTTTAAGCTCATCAGCCAAGGCAATCAAGTGATCTAGTGCATCCATAAAAGGGGTTACATCAGTAAGCTGCGAACCAATATGGCAATCTATTCCTGTAATATTAATATTGTGAAGAGTTTTTGCATGAAGATAAACACGTTTGACATAATTAATATCAATACCAAATTTATTTTCTTTAAGCCCTGTCGAAATATAAGGGTGGGTTTTGGCATCCACATCAGGGTTAACCCGAATAGAAATATTAGCAAGCTTGCCCATGTTTCCTGCTACAGTATTTAAGCGTTCTAATTCCGCTACAGATTCTATATTAAAACAACGAATACCGACTTCTAGTGCGCGTTGCATTTCATCAACACGTTTGCCAACACCTGAAAAAACCACTTTCTGAGGGTCTCCACCTGCTTTTAAAACTCGCTCCAGCTCACCGACAGAGACTATATCAAAGCCAGAACCCATACGTGCTAAGAGGTTCAAAATGGCAATATTGGAGTTTGCTTTAACAGAATAACAGATTAAATGAGGTTGATCGCCGAAGGCATCGTTAAAGGCATTCCAATGACGCTCAAGTGTTGCGCGTGAATAAACATAACAAGGTGTGCCGTATTCATTGGCAATTGTTGTTAGTGATACATTTTCAGCGCAAAGCTGATTGTTTTTATACTCAAAAAAATCCATGATTAATTCTTCTTGCGGTTATGAATGCTGTTTGAAGTAGATGAGGAATCTTTAGGGGTATACAAGTCTCCCTTGTTTCCACAAGCAGATAGCATAGATGAAATACTGATAAAAAAGAGAAATACAACCATTGCAGTAAATAGCCAATTTACCCAGCAAATATTCTTGAACATGATGCTAGCTCAAACAAAAAAATCGGAGTATACCATTGAAGCTAGTAATAGCTAGTTCTCCATTAAACCAAACTTGTTGGAGTTTTAGTTGGCTCTATTATTCCTTATTACCCATCCCCCCAGGGCAAACGCATTAAAAATGTTAATTTAGAAGGGATTGTGAGATATTCCTAGTTTTCTCATTAAGGTTATATCATGAACTCCTGTATTTCTACTTATTTTTCAGATATTGAAGATCCTCG
>JALSLM010000090.1 GCA_026988295.1 Thiotrichaceae bacterium | reverse complement strand
AGATATTAAACGTGTTACAAAAAAGCTCGCTAAAGCCAACAAAATTAAAGCTGAATTAATACGTGATACAGAAGATCAGAAGAAAGCATTAGCTCAGCAAATGCAAGCTCTTTACACTTCAGGTAAACAATCACATTTACGTCTTCTTCTAAAGCAAGATGATCCTTCGGATATTAGTCGTACAACAAAATATTTTGAATATATGAATCGGCACAGGTTGAAGAAAATAAGTTCTATCAGTAAAAAAATTAAATCAGTTAAAAGAATTCAAGAACAAATTAATAAAGATGCAAAACGCTTGCAGGAACTACGGAAGAAACAAAAAAGTAAAAAAATAATTCTTAAATCTGCTGTAAAGGAAAAAGAGCGAGCCTTAAAAAAGCAACGTCGGGTGGTTTTATCAAAAGAGCAACGGCTAGCTAAGCTTGTTAAACAAGAGACGCGCTTGAAAAGTATCATTGAAGGTCTTGCTAGAAAACAAAAAAAGGAAGCAAGAGAATTAGCCAGAAAAAGAGCAACTTTAGCTGTAAAAAAAGAGAAAAAAATAAAGAAGGTTAAAAGAACTAAATTAGCGAGTAAAACAAATAAAAAGAAAAAAGTAACTAAAAGAAAGCTTGCTCAAGTACGAACACATTTTGTCCCTAACAAACCTTTCTCATCGCTTAAAGGAAAGCTTTCTTGGCCGGTAAGAGGTTCTATATTACATCGCTATGGGAGTACTAGAAATGCTAAACAACGCTGGAAAGCAGTCGTTATTTCTGCTCCAGGTGGTGCTAGAGTACGTGCCGTTGCAAGAGGAAAAGTTGAATATAGTGGAAGACTAAAAGGTTATGGTTATGTGATTATTATTCGTCACGATAAAAACTATCGTAGTATTTATGGCTATAATCGAAGTGTCTATAAGAGAGAAGGACAAATTGTAAAAGCAGGGGAAGTGATCGCAGCTGTGGGTAATTCTGGAGGGCTTTCTAGAACAGGTCTATATTTTGAGATTAGAAGAAGAACAACACATCAAAACCCTGCAAGATGGTGTCGTTAAGGAAAACCTGATTAAGTTGATTAGAATTTAGCGCGGCAAAATCTGTCGCTATTTTTCATGAAGTGAGTCGTAATAGTCATTCTATTGCGCCGATCTTCATGGAAAATATCGGCAGATTTGGCAAGCTAAAAATAATTGGACTTGATCAGGGTTTCCTTAATTTATTATTCGTATTAACCTCACTGGTTCAGCTATATGAGAAGTAAAAATGAGAAAGGAAAATAGAAAATACATGATTAAAAACAAGTTATTAGTTGCAATGGCTTTTCTAGGAGGCATTGTAGGGCTTAGCCTAAGCATAAATTATAATGCTTTTGCCAAGCCTAATCGACCCGTGTTGCCACTCAAAGAGCTACAGCAGTTCACAGAGGTTTATGTACGAATTAAGAAAGATTATGTTGAAGAAGTTGATGATAAAAAATTAATTACAGATGCTATAAGTGGGATGCTTGCTGGTCTTGATCCGCATTCAGCCTATCTTAATGAAGAAGCTTTTACTGAGCTTCGTGTTGGAACCTCTGGAGAGTTTGGAGGGCTAGGCATAGAAGTGGGAATGGAAAATGGTTTTATCAAAGTCATCGCCCCAATCGATGATACACCTGCACAAAAAGCGGGTATTAAAGCAGGAGATTTGATTATTCGCTTAAACGACAAATCAGTTAAGGGTAAAACACTAGATGATGCTGTTAAAGTTATGCGAGGTAAGCCAGGTGAGCCGATTGATCTACTGATTGTAAGAGATGGAAAAGATAAGCCAATTAAAATTACGATTATTCGTGCTATCATCAAGGTAAAAAGTGTCAAATACAAAATGCTAGAGCCGGGTTTTGCCTATCTACGTATTTCCAGCTTTCAATCAAAAACTCCTGATAGTGTTAGAGATGCAATCAAAGCACTCCAGAAAGAAAATAAAAATAAACTAAAAGGTATGATTCTTGATTTAAGAAATAACCCCGGTGGCGTGTTAAGCGGTGCTGTAGGTGTTTCAGATGCTTTTTTACGTGAAGGAAAAATTGTCTACACAGAAGGCAGAATTGCGGATGCGTTAATGCGTTATGATGCCACAGGTGAAGACCTTCTTGAAGATGCGCCATTAGTTGTTTTAGTCAATCAAGGCTCTGCATCAGCTTCAGAGATTGTCGCAGGTGCTTTGCAGGATCACAAGCGTGCGCTTATTCTTGGTAAAAAGACATTTGGAAAAGGCTCTGTTCAAACTGTTTTGCCGTTAGGTGAGAAAACAGCAGTTAAGCTTACTACAGCTCGTTATTTCACACCATTAGGTAGATCCATTCAGGCAAAAGGCATAGTGCCAGATATTATTATTGAGGATCTTGAAATCAAGAAAAGCGATAAAAATACTGAGGATGAGATCGTGATACCGCTATCTGAAGCTGATTTGAGTGGGCATCTTTCTAACCCTAGTGGAGAAGAGGAGAAACCACAGGATAGTGCAAAAAATAAGAGCAAAAACTCTGCTACTGACAAGGAAAAGATAGCAAGTAATGGTAGTATTAAAGCAGTTGAAAATAAAAAGCTTGCTGAAGAAGATTACCCCTTATTTGAAGCACTCAACGTACTAAAAAGCATGAACTTGATTCAATCTATGAATAAGAATAAGAAAAAAGTATCATTAAAAAAGAAATCAACTCAAAAATAAATCAAATCTAGGAGGAAAAGTATGAAGCCTATAGTATTGATTCCACTCGCGCAAGGCTGTGAAGAACTCGAAGCCGTAACCTTGATTGATTTATTTCGTCGAGCAGGAATTCGTGTTGTTACCGCTAGTCTTAGCGACGAACCTGTAAAATGCTCCCGAGAGACTGTGATTCTAGCTGATACCACTTTAGATAAAGTCTTGAATGATGCTTTTGATCTTATTGTCTTGCCAGGTGGTTTACCAGGAGCTGATAATTTGAATAACGACCCACGCATCCACCAGATTATTAATCGCCTAGTCGCAGAAAATAAGCCGATAGCGGCAATCTGTGCAGCCCCAAAGGTTTTACTTGAAAATGGTTTGCTTGATGGCAAACAGGCTACTGTTTATCCTGGCGCATTAAACGCTCTGGATACCTCAAAAATTAGACTTAATGATAAACCTGTTCAGATAGATGGAAATGTTATCACCTCAAAAGGACCTGGAACAGCAATGGATTTTGCGCTGACACTTATCGAAATATTGTTAGATTCAGAAGCACGTAAACAAGTAGAAGAGCCCCTGTTCCGTTCGGCTTAATCACTCTGTTGGCTGATGAATAGAGAATAAATTTATAGATACCCATCCCCCCTTTTTTTTGCATTTTTTATGATACAGGAACCACAGAGTTTTTAATCATGCCAAGACTGTATAGATGTTGCTTGGTTAAAAAACATCGGCATTGGTAATGCAGAATGTTATCCACATTGACCTCACGGATTCAGAAAACCTACAACATACGATGAATTAAAATATGAATAAAATTACATTTAAAACTAAACCTAATGGAAAGTTAATCGGTAAATTACGAGTGCCAGGTGATAAATCTATGTCACACCGTTCTATTATGCTGGGTTCAATCGCTGAAGGCACAACAGAAGTTAAGGGGTTTTTAAATGGTGAAGACTGTCTTGCTACTATGAATGCCTTCCGTGCAATGGGTGTAAATATTGAAGAGAAAAGCGCGACTGAATTAAGTATTCATGGTGTCGGCATGAAGGGTTTAAAGGCACCAAAAAGTGATCTGGATATGGGTAATAGCGGAACAGCTATGCGCCTAATGACGGGCTTACTCTCTGGGCAGTCATTTGATTCAGTCTTAATTGGCGATAAGTCACTCTCAACTCGCCCGATGAATCGTATTATAAAACCTTTAAAAAACATGGGGGGTGGGTTTGAAACTGAGGAGGGTGGTCGTCCACCTTTAAAAATCAAAGGTAGAAATCAATTAAAAGGTTTTCATTATGAAATGCCTATTGCTAGCGCACAGGTTAAATCAGCCGTATTGTTAGCAGGGCTTTATGCTGATGGTGAAACCAGTGTGACTGAGCCGGGTATTACCCGTGATCACAGTGAGCGTATGTTGCGTGGTTTTGGCTACGAGGTTAAAACCAGTGGTGATAAAGGTCAGAATATCAGCCTGCAAGGTGGTGGAAAATTAACAGCAAGTAATATTGATGTGCCAGCCGATATTTCATCAGCCGCATTTTTTATGGTTGGTGCAAGTATCGCTAAAGATTCTGATTTAACACTGGAGCATGTCGGCATAAATCCCACTCGCACAGGTGTGATAGATATTTTGAAGTTAATGGGCGCAGATATAAGGCTTGAAAATGAGCAAGAAGTCGGCGGAGAACCTGTTGCAGACATCAGAATACGTTCAGCACAGCTCAAAGGTATTAATATCCCTGAAGAATTAGTTCCACTAGCGATAGATGAATTTCCTGTTATTTTCATCGCTGCCGCCTGTGCAGAGGGTGAAACGGTATTAACGGGAGCAGAAGAATTGCGCGTAAAAGAAAGTGATCGCATACAGGTAATGGCTGATGGTCTCAATAATTGTGGTATTGATGCACAAGCAACAGCAGATGGAATTATTATTAAAGCAGGGCAACTAACTGCTGGAACGGTTGATAGTCATGGTGATCATCGTATTGCAATGGCATTTGCAATCGCAGGTTTATGTGCCAATGGTGAAATAATAATAAATGACTGCGCTAATGTGAATACATCATTTCCTGATTTTATAGCACTATCGGCTAGTGTTGGCTTAGAAGTAGATTTAGGATAATAATAAACCCATCCCCCCTGTTTTTTACATATTTTGTAGTAGAACAAAGGTGTCTTGATTACTTAAAGAAAATAAGCTGATATTCCATCAGGCTAAATTTGTTAGAGTGCTAGTAATAATATAATAATAATCAACTGAGCAAAGGCTATTCCTCGCCAAAAGGCTACAGGGTTTCTTTCTAGTAAGGGTTGTGAGCTATGGCGATCAAGCAGTGCTTGGTTGGGCTTTCTAAAATCACTGAGAAATTCAGATAATAAGCCATAGCGTTTTTCAGGATTAGGATGGACTGCTTTTTGTAGGCAGGCATCAATCCACTCGGGAATCATTGGGTTGTATTGGCGGGCTGAAACGTAGTTGAATTTCTTTTTGGATGCTCGTTCTGGTGAAATTTCACCATAAGGTAATTTGCCCGTTAGCATTTCATAGGCAATCACGCCTAAGGAATAAATATCTGAGCGGTTTGTGCCTGTTTCACCTTTAAAATATTCAGGGGCTGAATAATTGGCTGTCCCGACAATTTCATTATGTTCAACAACTGATTTAATTTCTGCAAGCCCTGCTATCTTGGTTGAGCCAAAATCAATAATTTTTAGTGTGTTGAACTCATCTAATAAAATATTATCAGGTTTTAAGTCTTGATGAATCATTTCTAATCGGTGCATGGCGCGTAGACCACGAGCGATTTGATCAATGCTTCCGCGTACTTGAATGAGAGAGGGTTTGGGGTTGTCCGACATCCATTGTTTTAAACTTTGACCCTGCACATATTCGACTACCGTATAGAGAAAAGAGCGTTTGCGATCCATGCCACAAACCTTGATAAGATGAGGTGATTGTAAGCGTTTAGCGACCCATTCTTCATGTAAAAATAAGTCGATATAAGAGGGATCATCTTCAAAGTTTACTGAAGGTGTTTTAATAACCACTTTACGTGGTAGATTATTTATTTTTTCAGATAGTGTATCTTCTGCAAGATAAACTTGAGAGCGTGAGGAGGCATTTAACTCACGTAAAATTTTGTATCCATCAATAATATTTCCTGCTTTTAAATCGGGCGGAAAAGGCAGTTGAGTGAGTTGTTCATAAAACTCAGTTTTATCAGGTTCAGGCAAACAATCAACTCGAAGAATATGAGCACTAATATTGTCGTTAGATTCATTTGCTTCTGCCGCTTTAACAAGCTGTTCTGTTGCTTGTTGAGGATTAGTTTTATGTGTTTCAATGATCTCCTGAATTTCTTTGTCGCTGACAAAATCATGAATACCGTCTGTGGTGAGCAGATAAATATCATTTTCATGCACCGTTGTTGCGCGATAGTCAATTTCAAGATGAGTGTCAATACCTAAAGCGCGGCTTAAATAATCACGATCATTGCTGATCCATACACGATGATCTCTTGTTAGTTGCACAAAATCAGTGTCACGCAAACGATATATGCGACTATCACCAATATGAAATAAATGTGCAGTTTGTGACTTTAAAACCAAGGCACTAAAGGTCGTTACCATACCTTTTGCTGTACCGTATTTTTGTTGTCCTTGGCTAAAGAGCCATGTATTTAACGCGCTAAGGATTTTTGTAGCGGCTTGTTTCACTGTCCATGATTCAGGCGTGCTGTAGTAGTCAGTTAAAAATTGGCTGATACTAATTTGGCTGGCTTCTTTGCCACCGTCGCTACCGCTCATACCATCGGCTATGGCAATGGTAATGCCCTTGCTTTCTAGTTGTGCTAAATCATCTGTAGCCTGTGAAGGAATATAACTACCCAGAAAATCTTCATTTTCTGGTTTGACACCTGCTATGGATGATTGACCAATGCTGACTGTGAGTGAATTGATAATTTTATCCTAGTACATACCCATCCCCTCCTGTTTTTTGGATATTTTAAATATATCTAAAATATTCAAAAAACAGGGGGGATGGGTATGATAATAATTAAGCTATTAGTTTCTTGGTCGGATTAGTGTAGTCTAATCCGATACGGTGTGAGAATAGATATTATTTAACATCAATCATCTGCACAGTCCCATCTGGTAATGTTTCAGCCATTTGTCCTTGGGGTTCTTCTAAGAAGAATAAGATTAAACCAAAAACTACTGCTGATACAATGCCGATAAATAAAAAGAATTGATCATAGTCGATTAATGAATTTACCGTTAAAAATAGCACTGCGCCTACATTACCAAAAGCCCCTGCCATACCGGCAATTTGCCCCGTCATACGACGTTGAATAAGAGGAATCATTGCATAAACTGCACCAGAACCAGCTTTTGAAAAGATTCCGCCTACAATAGTCATGCCGACAACCAGCCATATTGACCAGCTTTTATCAACCATGCCCAAAAGAAGGAAGCTAGCTGTAATACCTGCAAAAACAATGATTAATGTACGTTTACGACCAATTATATCACTAATCCAACCACCACCAGGTCGTGCAAATAAGTTGATAAAGGGGTAGATACCTGCCATGAGTGCTGCGTTGACTTTAGGTATATCAAACCACTCTACATAAAACATCGCTAACATAGAAACAACTGCTAGTTCTGTACCAAAGGTAACAAGGTAGGCTAAATCTAAGATGGCAACCTGCTTGAATTTATAGCGTTGCATTGCAGGCACAGGAGTCTTCAAAATGTGAGAATTAACATGCCAGATTTTCCAGATTTGAGCAGCATAAATAATTGCTAGTACAATATAAATAAGTAGTGAAGTTAAGGAGCCTATCAAACCCATATTGGCAGGAGATAGCTTCCAAGTGAGTAGAGCTAGTGCAAGAAATAGGGGGATATTCATTAGAATATAAAGAACTAGGTCGCCTTTGCTAGTGATTTCCATTGCACCTGTTTTCTTTGGCTTGAAGTAAGTAGAGCCTTGAGGCGTATTTCGTGCAACCATGTAATAAAATGCACCATAAGCAATAGCTGCGATACTGGCAAAAGTGATTGCATAACGCCATCCGTCGTCACCACCCATTGATGCTGCAATAAAGGGTAGGGTGACTGCTGCTCCTGCTGATCCGAAGTTACCCCATCCGCCATAAATACCTTGTGCTAAGCCTGTTTGTTTTGCGGGAAACCATTCACCGATCATACGAATACCGACAACAAATCCTGCACCAATAAAACCAGATAAGAAGCGCAAAATAGCCAGACTTTCATAGCTACTAGCCCAAGAAAAAGCGATACTAATAAAGCCACCAAGCACCAAAATTGAGCTAAATAAAATACGCGGTCCATATTTATCAACTAGCATACCGACAATAATACGCGCGGGAATTGTCATAGCTACATTGAGTATTAATAAAACTTTTGCTTGCTGATCGGTAAGCTCCAAAGCTTCTTTTATGAAAGGCATCATAGGGCCCAGTCCCAGCCATACGACAAATGTCATAAAGAAAGCGAACCAAGTAATGTGTAAGGTTCTAATATTTGCCTGACCTAATGCAAAAATATTAAATTTGTTTGATCCTGTTTGTATCGACATGTTAGCTCCATAGGAATTAATGAATGGTTAATATATTCTTAAATGGTATATAGCAATTATCGTGCCAACATTAATTTTTTATTCATCGGTCTTCGCTCTGAACTATTAAATCTAACTTGCGACGAAAAGAGTGAGTTCTGCTGTTTATGCTAGACTCTATAATCTATAAAGTAAATAACACACTAAAGGAGACACAATGGATGCCATTGATACAATCAAGATTTTAGGTGGTTTATTAGGTAACGGAGCACTTTCAAAAGGCTCTGGCGGTAATGTGCTTGGAAGTATTTTAGGCTCAGCTCTAGGTGGGGCAAGCAATCAACAGACGCAAGGTGGTGGCAATATTGGTGATATTTTAGGTGGCTTGATTGGTGCGGGGCAGCAATCTACATCAGGTGGGAGTATGGCTGATGTACTTGGTGGATTGCTAGGTGGTGGCAGGCAGCAACCTCAAGCAGGTGGAGGAATTGGTGACTTACTAGGTAGTTTAATTGGTGGAGGCACAACCCAGCAACGCCAAGCTCCGTCTGGTGGTAGTATGAGTGGCGGTATGGATGGAAGCATTGGCGACTTACTCGGAAATTTATTAGGTGGTGTAGGCAGTGGCTCGCAAAGCACGAATGGGCTTGGTGGAGCAGGTGGATTGGGTGGTTTATTAGGTGCAGCCGTTAGTAAATATGCACAAGCACAAAACCGTGAAGCACCAAACCCTGCACCTGACCACTATGAGCATCTTCCACAAGGTGTTGATCAAAAGGAAGCGGCTGATCATGCCACTTTAATTATTCGTGCCATGATAAATGCTGCAAAATCAGATGGTAGTATTGATAAGGAAGAGCAAGAAAAGGTAATCGAGAAACTTGGTGATGTTACCCAAGCAGAGATTGACTTTGTGCGTAGCGAATTTAATGCACCACTTGACGTTGACGCCTTTATTCAAACAATTCCACGCGGTATGGAGCAACAAATATATGCGGTTTCACTGATGGCGATTGATCTTGATAATAATGAAGAAGCACGCTATTTAGGTGAATTAGCTAAAGGTCTAAGAATAGAAGCAAAATTAGCTAACCAGATACATGAACAATTGGGTGCGCCCACTATATTCTCATAAAAAATCTTGGCTTTACTCATAGGTTAAGCGGGTATTTTTTAAACCACTGTGGAATCAATAACTTGTTCATCATGCCGTAGTAGCCTCACGGATTCAGGTAAAGTAGAGCAGTGGAATTAAACCTGTGTTTTGGTCGGATTAGCGTTAGCCTAATCCGACCAGATCATGGTAATTAATTTAGCCTACACACCAAGCAGTAGGTCTGCGCATCCCAGCTAATTGTACGCCTTGTTGCATATAGCCGTTAGGAAACAGCTTGAATAGGTGTTTCTTCGCTAACTTTTTATCCATACCATTTTTAATAAAATAGTTGGTTGCATCGCGTACATCTGGTGTTACCTGATGCTCTTCATGAAATGAACGAATAAAATGCAAAACAGGGAGGTGCTCATCTGTGAACTCTAAGCCTTGCCACTCTGATGCAAGTTGACGAGCTAAATCTTCATTCCAATCTTCTGGGTTTTTTAGATAACCATCAGGACAACGCTCAACCGCCAAATCTAGTAATTCTCTCATAATATTTTTCTGTTGCTATTAAAACAGAAAGAATTATAGTCGATTGATTTAATCGTATAAAGCCACCTCTAGGGATATACAGATTAGTGCAATAGGTGCACCAGAAGAGAGCAAAATGGTTGATATATGTACAATTATACCCATCCCCCCTCTTTTTAGCATATTTTAAAACAAGTATTATGTCTGTTATATTCGCCCTGCGCCCACTGCTTTTCTGCGCCAGTATTTATTTAGTTTAGCGACAGAGACCCTCTTTCCTCTTCTGGGAGCATGAATGAACTCTCCTTTTCCTAAGTAGAGACCTACATGATTTACGCGTGCTCGTGTTCTGCGAGTGTGGAAGAAGATTAAATCACCTGCTTGTAATTTAGAAAGAGGGATGCGTTTGCTATATTTATATTGAGCTTTGGCTGTTCGGGGGATATTTACTCTAATGCTTTTAAAAGCATATTGCATAAGACCACTACAATCAAAGCCTGTTCTGGGTGATGTTCCACCCCAACGATACTTTCTTTGTAGTTGCTTTTTAGCTTTCCAAATAACACGTTGACGTGCATTGGATATTAGCTTGGTGTTATTTTTTTGTTTTGTTTGTTGTAAAAATTGTGAAGATTTTGAAAAAAGTAAGCTGTAAGCCTGTTTTAAATCGTCATCAATAATTGGGGATTGCTGTTGTTTTGCTGAAGCGGGGGTTGTTGTTAATAGTACACACAAACCTAGTCCCATTATATGGGATCGTTCAATTTTAAGCCCTATCACTGTATTCTCCTTTGCTAGCGATAAATTTTGTTATTATTGTTTTGGGTTTTTATCGCTTTGTAGAATGACTATAGATCAAAAAATGCTATTCTACAATTTATTACAGATAATCAGGATATTTGAAAGTCATGCGTAACAGCGGCAGTTTTCCCCAGCATGATTGAAGCAGAACAATATTTTTCTGCAGATAGCTCAATAGCACGCGCCACCCTTGCTTTTGATAGATTATTTCCGGATACGATAAACTCTAAATGAATTTTTGTAAAAACCTTGGGTTCAGTTTCTGCTCGCTCAGCAGTGATGTTCACTTCACAGTCAATTAAATCTTGTTTGCTCTTTTTCAGCATGGATACCACATCAAAAGAAGCGCAACCTCCTAATCCTAATAGCAGCATTTCCATAGGGCGCACACCAAGATTACGACCACCAAACTCTGGTGGACCATCCATGACAATAGAGTGTCCGCTGTCAGACTCACCGACAAAGCTCATATTATCCAGCCACTTTACTCGTGCTTTCATTGTGTTTTTTCCTTGGTTTTTAGTGTTAATTCAATTTCATCCATTAGTAATCCTGCTATGTTTGCAGAATAGATAGTATCCAGCTCCCGTATACAGGTTGGGCTGGTAACATTGATCTCTGTTAGATAATCACCAATAACATCCAAGCCCACAAACATAAGCCCCATCTTCTTTAAGCTTGGTCCAACAATACGACAGATTTCGTATTCTCGCTCTGTTAAATCCACGCCTTTATAACTTGCACCCGCTGCAAGGTTTCCCCTGCCTTCTCCTGCTGCTGGTATTCGTGCTAAACCATGAGGGAAGGGCTTGCCATTTATGAGAAGTATGCGTTTATCCCCAGCCTTATATTCTGGTAAAAAACGTTGAGCCATTACAGTTTGCGTTCCATTTTTGGTAATAGCTTCAAGAATCACATTTTTATTGGTATCACCTTCGCGTATCTGAAAAATCATTGCTCCTCCCATGCCATCAAGTGGTTTGACAACAATATGTTTCAACTCCTCTTGAAAGGCTTTGATACGATCCATATCTCTTGTTACTAGTGTTTCTGGCGAACATTCAGGAAACCATGCGGTAAAAAGTTTTTCATTGGCGGAGCGAATGCTTGCAGGTTTATTGATAATCAAGCAGCCTTTTAGCTCTGCTAATTCTAACAAATAGGTAGAATAAATATATTCCATGTCAAAAGGAGGGTCTTTGCGCATCAAAATTGCAGATAATTGATGAAGTGGGTATTCGATCTCATCATCTAATTCATACCACTTGTCTAAATCGTCGAAGACTGAAATTGCATACATCTTGGCATAGACTACGCCACTTCTTACAAACATATCAGATTGAAGCATATAATAGAGTTTATGCCCTCGATGTTGTGCTTCAAGCATCATCGCAAAAGTGCTATCCTTTTTTATATTTATTGTGTTGATAGGGTCCATAATAACCCCAATACTTATTTTTTTTGACATAGATATAATTTTTAATTTGGTGTGAAAGACTGTTTAAGGAAAGCCTGATTAAGTCGATTAGAATTTAGTGCAGAAAAAACTGTCGCTATTTTTCATGAAGTGAGACGTAATAGTCATTCTATTGTGTCAATCTTCATGGGAAATATCAGCAGATTTGGCAAGCTAAAAATAATTGGACTTGGTTAGAGTTTCCTTAATTGTACTAAATTTGTACGTGGTCTTTATGATTATTTAATCAGAAGTCAAAATAAGTAGTTATACTGTTGGATTTATTGCATTGAAGAATTCAATAATTTACGCGCAAAAAAAAGCGGACGTAAAGTCCGCTTAAAGTTGCGAGGGAGATGGTAAGTGAGCAATATTAAATTACTCATAATAAATCGGTTTTGAAAGCAATCCCCATTGATTTGGTCAACCTATGCTAGCTTAGTGGCATAGGTTTTAATAATGGTTCATATTTTATATGATTTATTTATCGTATAAGTTACGAATCTGTGAGATTGCTAGGAAATATAATGCAAGCAGTTGATTTATAGTAATATTTAGAATCGTCATCTTAATCTAAGATTTTTTAAATCTCATGCTAAACCAATATCTTGTATCTTGTTATTTGCATTTATCTCATGGATTCAGGTAAAACCTATAAAATTTTTGAACATATTATATCTTTTTAACTACAGAATTCATGGATGCTGCATTGAAAAAAAATGACAAACAGTTGACTGTTGCAGAAAAAACTCTCATTGATACCAATCTTTTAAAAAGGATTTCGAATGGTGATCAGGATGCTTTTTCTGAACTATACATCAACTATCAGCCCAGACTCATAAAGTATTGTAGTCGTATTTTAAAAAATGATGTTGCTCTTGCTGCAGATATTGTGGATGAGGCAATGATAGAGATTTGGCGTTCAGCAGGTAGTTTTTCTGGTAGATCTCAACCATCTACGTGGATTCATTCTATCGCAAGATTCCGTTTAATTGGTTATCTGCGAAAGAATAAGGAATTGCTACAAGATGAAAGCTCCGAATGGTTAAATTTTAAAGATGATGCACTGTTGCCTGATGAAGAGATAGTGCTTTCAGAAAGAAATAGGGACTTAATTAAGAATATTGGAAAGCTAAGTGACAAGCATAAAGAAGTTATTGAACTTGTTTATTTCCGTGAATTATCTATTAAAGAAATTGCTTTAATGTTGGATATTTCTGAGAATACAGTTAAAACACGAATGTTTTATGCACGCAATCACTTAAAGAATATTCTTTCAAGTTTAGATCTTACTGATTTTGGTTAATGATTATCGTAATAGTAAGCTCAGTTATTAGAGGCTAGAAGCTTAATTTTTTTGCTAAATATTGAATGTATATGAAATGAATAAGAAACAATTGAAAAAACGGATTCCCATTGAAGCACTCAAGCTTTTACCTTGGTATGCAACTGGCTGGCTTTCACCTCAAGAGCGAGGGTATATACAAAAGGTTTTATCTCAATATCCTGACTTTCGGAGTTTATTGGATGCGGAACGTAAAATGATAAATGTGGTAAGGGAAGATAAAAGCATACTTGATAAATCATGCCTTGATGCAACTGAAATTAGGTTGAATAAAGTACTTGAACAGCTATCAAGTACAAATGAAAAAAATAAGAAAGCGTCAAAAGGCGTTAATCAGGGGGTTCTTGTCTATTTGTCCAACTTAGTTTCAAGTTGTTCTCCAAAAATGCAGTATGCGGTTATTGCCGCAGTTACAACAGTAACAATTGCTCTCTCATTTGCTTTTGTAGCTCCTTTGCTAGATGAAAATAATGTTTACTATCCTGCAACTTCAGGAGTTAAAAAGAGTAATAATAATTTAACAACCTTGCTTGTTGGTTTGAATATTGAACCTACTGATCCTCGGTTATTAAAGATTTTAGATGAAAATAATGCAAAGATTGATGCGATACCTAGTAAAAGTGGTATGCATCATTTGACCTTGTCTGTTAAACTTAACGCAACACAAATAAAGAGTTTGCTCAAAACACTTAGGGATAATAAAGCGTTATTTTGGTTTGCAGGTGAAGAATTTTAAATTATTAGTACTTTTTTATTTTAGCATTTTCGGTCTAAGCAGTGCCTGTGCCAGTGATTTCCACGAACTACTTGATGATTGTAGTACTTATAATATCGATCCTTTATGTGATCCGAAACCAAAACTAAAACCAAAACCAAAACCAAAACCTGTTCCTCCACCTGTAATCCCTCCACGAAATAACTTTATTAAAGATGAATTATTGATACTTTATCCTGCTTCTGAAGCATCAAAAATAAAAAAAATAACAGATAAATATAATCTACAACCAGAAAATAGGGTATTTCTATCATCTGTAAATACAGGTTTACTTGTAGCAAAGACGAATGGTCAAAATCCATTAAATTTAAGTAAAGCAATCAGTGCAAAAGAAAAAAAGATCGAAGCTATAACAAATAATACCTTTAAGCTAGCTGCTACTACCTATAATAAAGCCTACTCACTCCTTGAAACAGGAGTCAGTTTTGTGCATAGAACAACGAAGGGGGAGGGTATCACTATTTGTATGGTTGATACGCCCGTCGATATTTTCCACCCTTCATTTGCAAACTCATTTATTGAGACGCAAGATTTTATTAAATTCAAGTCAGATGATCTTAATACAATGGTTCATGGTACATCTGTAGCTGGTGTATTGATCAGTCAGAATAAGCTTATTGGTGTTGCGCCTAAGGCTAGATTATTTGCTATTAGTGCATTTAGTATGACAAAATCTCGACCTCATATTTTGCAAGGTTCTTCTGCTAATATTGCTAAAGCTATTGATAGCTGTATTCAGCATAAGGTTGATGTTATCAATCTAAGTTTCACGGGTGGTCGTGATTCATTAATTGAATCATTGGTCAAAAAAGCAATCAGTAAAGGAATTATAGTTGTTGCGGCGGCTGGTAACGGTGGTCACTGGGGTAGCACAATATATCCAGCGCTTATCCCTGGTGTTCTGGCAACTACAGCGGTTGATGATAAGCAGAAATTATTTTCTATGGCAGATAAAGGGTACTTTATTGATTATGCCGCACCAGGTGTTGAGATTTTAACGACTGCACCAGGTGGGAAATACACACTAGCTACTGGAACATCACTGTCATCAGCGCACCTTAGTGGTATTGTCGCGCTACTATTATCAAGAAAACGCAAGCAAGCTATAGATGCTGCATTAACAAAAACTGCAGTAGATTTAGGAAAACCAGGGCGTGACCAAGAATATGGAAATGGTCTAGTCAGTGCAAGTCGTGCGCTTGCTATCCTTAAAGGTAAATAATAAATAAAGTTAGTTATGGGTTTGTTATTATCCACGCCTCATTCGCTTTTAAAGCAATTAGATTGATATATAGCAATGAAATTTAATTGCTTATTTGGTTACAATGATAGTCTCTGAATATTATAACTAAAGGTGTACGATATGCAGGATTTATTGATGACTCAAATGGGGTTCTGGACAGCTTTTACTATTATTTTTATCCTTGCAGTAATGGGCTGGTTTATTTATAAAGTTGCCAAACTATCTGGTCAAAAGCCACCTGAAACAAAGGATTGATTTTTAGTAGTCTGTTCGAGAGCTAATACTCTAACAAGTTTGGTTTGCTCACTTCTGGTTCACTGAATCCATCAAACTGATGCTGATGAAGTATTGCTGTTAATATATAGCACAAATTTAGTGGCGTAGTTTCATTAGATGCGGTATGATTGCTACTAATACAGCAACAGGCTATTTTGTTGCTTATTGAGAATCCGCAACAGGGAGGATATAAATCAGCACTTAAGCCCGGTGCTTATATTCTTCTAGTGGATCACAGGTTTGGTGTCCCCAATCCAGGCCTGTCTTTTGACCCCGTCCAGTAGCCCCCTATTGGATGGGGTTTTTTATGCCATAACCTCTTTTTTTCTGCCCTTTGCCTATCCTGAATCCAGCTCAACTCAGCTTCCCCTTGCTACGACTCCTATATTCTCAGACAGCCTCCTAGGAGGCTGTCCGAGAACTAAGAATTGACTGCAAATCCCATAAACATCATAATCTGAGCTTATCAAATTCGTTAAATAGAACAACTATTCGCCTCTTTTGATAAACCCACCTTATAATATTTCTGAAATTTTCGTTTCAATCCTAGTTCTCAGACAGCCTCCTAGTGTTATTCATTATTTTGTGGTTGTAGCCAAATATCCAATTGAGCCCATAATTCTTTAAGCCCCGTGCCCTTTATTGCAGAAAATATTTGTACACTAGTTGCATTGTTGTATTTCTTCAGTTGTTGCTGGGCTTTAAGTAAAGACGTTTTGGCTTGTCCATGCTTTAGTTTATCTGATTTGTTAAGCACAATATGTACCGCTAAATTACGTGAATCTGCCCAAGCAAGCATATTGAGATCATGTTCCTGCATAGGTCGACGAATATCCATAACAATAACTAGGCCACATAATGTAAACCGCTGAGTAAGATACGATTCAATAAATTGTTGCCATTTTAGTTTTACTTTTTCAGGAACTTTAGCATAGCCATAGCCTGGAAGATCGACTAGATATTTTCCATCAGCAAGGCTAAAAAAATTGATAAGCTGTGTACGACCAGGGGTTTTACTGGTTCTTGCAAGGCTTTTTTGCTGGCAGAGACGATTTAGCGTGCTGGACTTGCCTGAATTCGAACGTCCAGCAAAAGCAACCTCAAAACCCAACTCGGGTGGAAGGGTATCGGTCGTTGTTGCACTTTGTAAAAAACGAGCTTGTTGATAAAAAGCACTCATAAATTGATCTCACTCTTTGCTGTCTTGTGGGGGATATGGTATAAAACGCCGCATTCTATTGATGTTTAATAATTTGGCTTGTGTTCTGGTTGTCCTTAAATTCCAGATTATACAGTTAGAAAGTATTTAGGAGTATTTTAAATGAAAAAGGCAATTTTATTTGCGCTAGTAACAAGTTTTACAAGCACAGCAGTATTGGCGAATGAGTCAGCAAAAACGGGTGATGCAACAAAAGGAAAAGCAGCAAGTGCTGTTTGTTCTGCATGTCATGGCGCAGATGGGAACAGTGTAAACCCTGATTGGCCTAAGCTAGCAGGTCAAGGTGAAGCATATTTAGTCAAGCAACTACATGACTTTAGAGCGGATAAGCGTGCTGAAGCCACAATGACACCAATGGCAAAAGGGATTGCTTCTGATGAAGATGTTTTGAATCTTGCTGCATATTTTGCAAGTCAAAAACAAAGCTCAGCAACGGCGAATAAAGACAAGGTTGCTGCTGGTGAGAAAATATATCGAGGTGGTATTATGGCATCGGGTGTAGCGGCCTGCTCAGGTTGTCATGGTCCATCAGGCGCAGGTAATGAACCTGCGAAATTCCCTAAAATTTCAGGGCAACATTCAAAATATATTATCAAGCAGTTAAAAGCATTCAGATCAGGGGCACGTAATAACGACACAGGCAAGATGATGCGTAACGTTGTTGCAAAAATGTCTGATTCTGAAATTGAAGCAGTAGCAGAGTATGTTTCAGGTCTGCATGAGTAGATCATAAACATGTTTTACTTTTGAAGAAAGAGCGGCTTTAGTCGCTCTTTTTTTATGAGCATATTTCATAAACTGCCCAATTTTATTGGGCAGACATTACCGTTTTTTAATTCAAAAAAGCTACACAATACTATATAGTTGTGATTTAAACCTGAATCTGTGAGGTCAATACAGATAACAGGGCGTAAGATATTGGTTTAGCACGGGATTTAAAAAGTTCTACATAATTGAGTTCACCATCGGCTAACACAGATGGGAAGCTCACTAAGTTTTAGCTTCACCCGTAGGTTAAGCGGGTATTTTTTAAGCCGTGATGAATCAATAGCTTGCCTCTTGTGCCGTAGTGACCTCACAGATTCAGGTTAAAATTAATTCTAATTAAAAAGGTTCTGACAATGATAATAAATAAAAAAATAGTAATGTTAATTACTATGCCGCTATTTTTGGCTGTAGCTTGTGGTTCTAATTCATCTGATGCTAAAAAAGTTGATGTAAATGCTGGCATAAATAATGCTCAACAAGAAACAACTATT
>JALSLM010000089.1 GCA_026988295.1 Thiotrichaceae bacterium | reverse complement strand
TCAATGGCACAAATGGGCTTGCCTGTGTGACATTATTGGAAGACTTAAAACAGCCAATCGCTTTACGACCTCTACCAGGAATGCCGGTAATACGGGATTTAATTGTCAATATGGAGCCGTTTTTCAAACAATATAAATCCATAAAGCCTTGGCTGATTGTTGATGAAGAGCCAGAACCCGAAAGTGAGCGCAAGCAATCTATTGAAGACCGTGAAAAACTTGATGGTTTATATGAGTGCATCCTCTGCGGCTGTTGCTCGGCGGCTTGCCCTTCTTATTGGTGGAACCCTGATAAATTTATTGGACCAGCAGGTTTGCTACAAGCATCACGTTTCATACAAGATAGTCGTGATGAAGCAACTAGCGAACGCCTCGAACAACTAGATGATGCTTATAAACTCTTCCGTTGCCATACTATTATGAACTGCGTGCAGGTTTGCCCTAAAGGATTAAACCCAACTAAAGCCATTGGGCAGATTAAAAAAGAGATGCTAAAGCACAAGATTTAATAGCCTCATATTTGCACTAGTGGGTACAACCAATAATCAAGTTGACAAAAAGTTAGTAGCAAGGTAAAACTATCGACAAATGTTAATTTGAGAGTTTTCGATAATGGGCAAAGCTAAAAATTTAGACCTATCAAACATAAAAAATGCCAAAACAGGTGGCTATCAGATCCAGTTTTATGTTGATGGCAAAAGCTACTCGGGCTTTTCGATGGATCTATCTGAAGCAATTAAAATACGCGATAAAATGAGAGCAAAACTCAAAATCGTCCCAAATGGAGCTTTCAAGCGAAAAAGCCAACAAACTAAAAAATCTTTAATCCCTGGGACTCGGCATATAATGGCAGCAGGGATAACTTTTACGACATTTATGAGCAGAGGTTACAAAACTCATTACATATTAGTTAATTGGCGAGATGCAAAAGGAAAGCAAAAAACTAAAAGCTACTACTGTGGAAAAGAATCGACCTATTCGGTTAAAAAAGGCAAGAAAATCTATGATCTAGCCCTGAAGTTCCGAAAAGCATACGAAAAAGCCGTTTTGGATGGAACATTGCATGAGCTTGATCCATCAAAATATAGTATCACATCAAAAACAATAGAATCTAATACTCCATTAAAAGAGCGTAAGCAAAAAGCAATCTACCGCCTTTCACGAAATAGACGCTCTAGGAGGCTGTCCGAGAACTAAGAATTGACTGCAAATCCCATAAACATCATAATCTGAGCGTATCAAATTCGTTAAATAGAACAACTATTCGCCTCTTTTGATAAACCCACCTTATAATATTTTTGGTATTTTCGTTTCAATCCGAGTTCTCGGACAGCCTCCTAGGAGGCTGTCCGAGAACTAGTCTGAGAACTAAGAATTGACTGCAAATCCCATAAACATCATAATCTGAGCTTATCAAATTTGTTAAATAGAACAACTATTCGCCTCTTTTGATAAACTCACCTTATAATATTTCTGAAATTTTCGCTTCAATCCGACTTATCGAACAGTCTCCTATACGATAAATAATTGCACAAAATTAAATACCCATCCCCCCCTTTTTTTACATATTTTATAGATATATACAAAAACAGGGGGGGATGGGTATGCCTCTAAAACCTCGATAGAAGTACAGCAATATAATATGACCCATCAAAAAATTGATAATCGTCTCCGTTGGAAGTGTCGCCGTGGAATGCTAGAGCTAGATATAATGCTACAAAGCTTTCTTGAAAATGGATATTCCAAGTTAGAACCAGAAGACATCAATTACTTTGAACAATTACTTGATTATGAAGATAATCCACTGTTTGAATTATTAATGGGAAAAATGCAACCCGCTAACCCTGCCATGAAGCATGTTATCCAATCCATTCAATACGCCACTTGCCCTAGAAATTAAACCTTCTTTGCAAAAGTGGTTAATTATCGTCATACCTCATTTGCTTGTTTTAACCCTAGTATTAAGCTTATCTGTATTTAGCTTGAGTCTTCGGTTTGCTTTGAGTTTTCTAATCATCTTCTCTTCTGCTTATTATATTCGCTTATACTTGCAAGGTGCATCGAAAAAATCTGTCAGTATGATTTTTCAAGATTCAAGAAAAAATTGGCTTATAAAAACAATAAAAACTGACAAACAAAAAGTACAGCTCTTAGGCACAAGTTTTATTAGCAAGCTATTGATTATTATGAATGTAATTGATACTGAGAAAAATAAATACACTATTCTTATCACCCCTGATAGTTTATCAAGTACAGAGTTTAGGCGTGTATTTGTACGATTAAAAATGACTAAACTCTGATACATCTAATTAATTATAAAATATATATCGTGACAGCAAGCCTTTGATGTATTAAAATATTAGATTATACTAATATAGCGGAATTGGTATGATTAACAGTCAAAATATTTCACAAAAAAAAATACATTATGAACAAGATCAAAGGGGTGACCCTAAACAAGATTCAACTTGCGAATTTCTAAAAGGCATTCTTGCAGGTAGCAACGTGGAAGATGCCTCACGTTCTTTAAAAGCCATCTCTCACCCACTCAGACTAAAAATTCTTTGTGTTTTAGATAACGGTGAAATGAGTGTACAAGAAATTCTTAACACAGTAGGTACAACGCAAAGCAATGTCTCACAGCATTTGTGCTTATTAAAAGATAAGGGCATTGTTAGATCAAGAAAAGAAGCTAATCGAGTTTTTTACTCTCTTGATAACGAAACGGTTAAAAAAATTCTAGGAAGTGGTGAGGCTGTCGAGTGACTATTACGACTCACTTTATCCTGAATCCGTGAGGTCACTACGGCACAGGACGCAAACTATTGATTCATCACGGGTTTAAAAAATACCCGCTTAACCTATGGGTGAA
>JALSLM010000088.1 GCA_026988295.1 Thiotrichaceae bacterium | reverse complement strand
CTTCAATATCTGAAAAATAAGTAGAAATACAGGAGTTCATGATATAACCTTAATGAGAAAACTAGGAATATCTCACAATCCCTTCTAAATTAACATTTTTAATGCGTTTGCCCTGCCATCCCCCCCCTTTTTTTTGCATTTTTTGAGGGTCTGGGCTACTTTGGCTTGCGCAACGCCTAACTACACTACCCTTGTTGCAACAATCTTTCTAAATCTATTAAAGCTGCATTTGCTCGCGAAATATAAGAAGCCATTACTAATGAATGGTTGGTTACAAAGCCAAATCCTTTGCCATTTAAAATAATGGGACTCCACATGGCTTGTTGTGTGCCTTCTAACTCGCGTATGATTTGCCGAAGACTAATCATGGCATTCTTTTTTTGCAGAACGGATGAGAAATCTGTTTCTATAGCCTTGAGCAAATGAAGCAGTGCCCATGTTTGACCCCGTGCTTCATAAAAAATATCATCAATTTCAAACCAGCTTGTTTTGATATATTTTGATGCAGCGTTTGGTGTAGATTGTTTTGCTTCTGCATCACCCGCTAGATCAGTATTTAATTGCTCTTTACCGACACTGGCACTTAATCGTTGTGAAAGTGAGCCTAGGCGTTTTTTAACTAATTGCAACCAATCAACCAGATTATCTGCACGTGCAAAAAATTGAGCATCACCTTCTTTATTATCAGCAAGTCGCGTTAGGTAGCCGTTAATTGACTTAATACTTGCCCGATATTGACTCTCAGCGGGTGGCAAAACCCATAATTTTGAATCTGTATGAAGTTTTGTTGCGGCATTTACCAGATCTTTATCTTCGGTGGATTGTGACTGTGAACGACTAAAATCATTTCGCATGGCAAGTGCCATATCGCGTGCTTGAACCAATACTCCAAACTCCCAGTTAGGCATATTATCTAGCAATACACCTGGCGGCATACGGTCATTTTCAGTAAAGCCCCCTGCTTTATCCAACAATGTTTCGACTAGATGAGCTAGCGTTGCTGTGGTTGTAAAGCCATTAACAACAGGTACATTTAAATTATCAGCGGCATATTTTGCATTGCTGTTTACATCAAACTGATCTGGTTCATTACTCCAATAAAGCATAAAGAAAATCATGAGTAAAATCAGTGTGACAATAAACAGGCGAATCGTCCACTTTAGACCTTTTTCTTTCCATGTTGATGGTTTGTAAAGATTTACAACTTTTGCTGTAGCTCCCATTAGGATGCTCCTGAATTTTTATAATTTTTAAATATGTGGGCGGGGTTAATTATAGTCAAGACTGGAAAGCATTTATATGATTATTGGATAAATTCTTTGGTCCAAATGAATCTGGTAGTAATTGCTCTATTGTATAGGTCTTTCTTAAGCCATCAGGATCACAAACATAAACATGAGTGTCTTGTATTGAAAACTCTCGGATTTTTTGCCTGCATCCACCACAGGGAGTAACTAAGTCATCGCCTTTGCCCACTACCACAATATCTAAAATGATTCGCTCACCATTTAGAATCATGGCTGATATAGCGGATGCTTCGGCACAGCAACCTTCAGGATAAGCAGCATTTTCAACATTTGCTCCACTATAGGTTTTTCCGCTACTTGAGCGAATAGCCGAACCTACCTGAAAATTAGAGTAAGGAGCATAAGCATTCTGCATCGCATCTATTGCCAATTTTAGTAATTTTTGATCCATTATTTTAGGGTGTAATTAAAAATAGCATAATAATTTATCTTTCTTTGACGTAAGGCACACCAATAGCTTTTGGTGCAACTGCGCGACCCACAAAGCTAGCAAGCAATACAACTGTCATAATATAGGGAAGTGCCTGAATCAGCTGCACAGGTATCTCACCAACCCCTGCAATTTCTACACCTTGTAAACGAATAGCAAGCGCATCTAAAAAACCAAACATCAGACAGGCTAACATTGCAGTAAAGGGCTTCCACTTACCAAAGATCATGGCGGCAAGTGCGATATAACCTTGTCCAGCAGACATTTCTCTTACAAATGAGGCATTCTGTGCAATAGATAAATATGTCCCAGCAATACCACAAAGAACCCCCCCAATTAAAACCGCACGATAACGCAAGAAAACGACTGAAATCCCTGCTGTATCAACAGCATTAGGGTTTTCTCCCACTGCACGTAGACGCAAACCAAAACGAGTTTTAAAAAGTACCCATGAGGTTACAATGACCGATAGAAAAGCTATATAAACGAGAAGATTGTGTCCACTAATCAACTTGGCGTAAATATCCCCAAGAAGAGGCACTTGTGATAATAATTCAACGCCAGGAAGATGGACCGGTAAAAAACGCGCCTCAGCAGGTAAAGTAGGAGTTTGACCACCTTGATGAAACCATGCGATACCTAATACAACCGTTAAACCAGAAACAATAATATTAATTGCAACCCCACTAACCACCTGATTACCTTTGTGTGTAATACAAGCAAAACCATGTAATAAACTTAAAGACATAGTGAGTAAAATTGCAGCTCCAAGCCCCAACCAAGCAGAACCTGTAACTGATGCAACCCCTGCTGCTATGAAAGCACCTGCGAGTAATTTACCTTCTAGGCTAATGTCGATAACGCCAGAGCGTTCAGAAAAAATCCCTGCCATCGTACACAAAATTAGTGGTGTAGAGACTCGAATAGTCGCAGCTAATGTAGAGAGGATAACGGTTATTGTGTCATCCATAATTAAGCCCCTGCTTTTTCTGTCGATAAAGAATCAAGTTTTGAACGATAAAAAATATTAAATAATTTCTCTAGCCAAGGTTTACTCATATAGCTTAAAGCCCCACAAAACAGAATAATCAAACCTTGTATGGCAACAACCATTTCACGAGTAATACTCGGCATATCAAAAGCAAGCTCTGCACCACCTTGGTATAAAGCACCAAATAATAAACTGGCAATCACTATACCAAAGGGATGATT
>JALSLM010000087.1 GCA_026988295.1 Thiotrichaceae bacterium | reverse complement strand
GCGCGGTTACGTCTATGATTTCGTCGTCGAACCAGTTGGTGTTGAGGTTTGAATCACAGCGTCTGACTTGTGATTCGAGTGCGGGTAGTGTTTTTACTTTTCTGTCTTTGCGGGTGAAAACTTCTGTACCGTGGCATTGGTTACATTTTGATGCTTTAAAAAGTTTTTCTCCATTGGCGGCATTACCTGCTGTTGCACTAACTTCTTCTGCTTTGTTAAATATTACTGATGGTGAGGTGTCTGTCATTGAGCCTGCATAATTGATTGTGGTAATTAGCAAGCCCGCTAAAACGATTAGGATTTTATTAGTGTGTTTCATTTTTGTCTCCGTGTTATTGCAGCTATTCACACTTCTTATTTAGTGAATAGCTACCATTGGTCTAATTACTACCCACTTGCTTCAAGTGCGCGATGCGTATTGAGGCAGGTGGATGAGAGTCATAAAACGCTGAATACATTGGGTCTGGCGTTAATGTACCCGCGTTCTTTTTGTATAGACTAACCAGTGCGCTAATAAGTTCCCCTGCATTTGATTGCTGTGCGGCAAATTCATCTGCTTCAAATTCATGTTTGCGAGACCGACGCGCCATGAGTGGGCCAATAAAAAATGTAAAAGCGGGGCTGACTAACATAAACAACAATAATGCCATATAGGTTGAAGGGGTAGATACACCGAGTGAGGTGTAAAACCAGCCCTGCTTCATTAGCCAAGCGAGTACAGCGAAACCGATAAAAGTCATGGTGATTGATGTAATCATGCCTTTTAAAACATGTTTGCGTTTAAAATGCCCTAATTCATGTGCCAAAACGGCTTCTATTTGTGTTGGTGTAAGGTCTTTAAGTAAGGTATCGAAGAATACTATACGCTTGGTTTTGCCAAAGCCTGTAAAATAAGCATTGCCGTGACTTGAGCGTTTTGATCCATCCATAACAAAAACACCGTCTGAATTAAAGCCTGTCCTTTTTAACAGACTTGTGAGGCGATCTAAAACCTCGCCTTCTTCTAACGGTGCAAATTTATTGAAAATCGGTGCAATAAACTTAGGGTATGCCCACATCATCAAAATTGAGAAGGCAGTTAAGGCTACCCAAGCATAAAGCCACCAGAGATCACCCGCTGTTTCCATTAGCCACAAAACCAGCAAAATAAGTGGGATACCTATAACAACTGAAAGTGCTGCACCTTTTAGCATATCGACAAAAAATACTTTTAATGTGGTTTTATTAAAGCCAAATTTTTCTTCGAGCACAAAAGTATTATAAAGAGAAACAGGTAGATCAATGAGGCTAGAAATTAGTGAAAAACTGATTAAAACCGCTACACCTGTCGCTAATGCACCCCATTCAGCACCACGCCAGAGACTATCAATCCATTCTAGCCCGCCACCTAAAGTCCATAAAAATAAAACGACTATGCCGAGGAATAATTGCAAACGTCCAAACTTGCCTTTTGCAACCGTATAATCTGCGGCTTTTTGATGTTCTTCGAGGGTAAGTTTATCGCTAAATTCATCAGGAACACTATGACGATGTGCCATGACGTGTTTAGCCTGTTTTAATGAAAGCCATAGTTGCACAGCAGTAGTGAATACCACCATAAAGATAAAAATAAATGTAAAAGTTTGCATATAATAATAAGATTGTTGTTTGGGCACTCAAATAGTTAGTACAATGTCAGCCACGTTGATACGATAGTTGGTATGGCAAGAGATATGCTCACAACTATTCAAAATAACTCTTCGAATTGAAAGAAAATGCCCATTTTTTTAGTAATATAACACCCTAATCTAGGATTAGGCTCCATTTTGGAAGTATAACCTATGAAGCAAGACAAGAATAATTTAATCTGGATTGATCTGGAAATGACAGGCTTAGATACATTTAATGATGTCATTATAGAAATCGCCACAGTTATTACCGATAAAGATTTAAACAAACTGGCAGAAGGTCCAGTGATTGCTATTCATCAGCCTGACAGCGTTTTGGATGGCATGGATGAATGGAATCAAGAACATCATGGAAGTTCTGGTCTAGTCAAACGAGTAAAAGAAAGCCAATATTCAATGGCACAGGCTGAAGCAGAAACCCTACAGTTTCTAGAACAATATGTACCAAAGGGTGAATCTCCCATGTGTGGCAATAGTATTTGTCAAGATCGTCGCTTTCTAGCTCGCGAAATGCCAGAGCTGGAGGAGTATTTTCATTATCGCAATTTAGATGTTAGCAGTCTTAAAGAGCTGGCTTCACGCTGGAAACCTGAATTATTAGATGGCTTTAGCAAGAAGGAAGCACATTTGGCAATGGATGATATTTTGGAATCTATCGAAGAATTGCAGTATTACCGTAAGACTATGCTTTCTATTTAACCTAATACCCATCCCCCCCTTTTTTTACATATTTTATTTTTATCTTTGGATTAATCGTAGGTTGGGCTGACGTTAGGAAGCCCAACAAGTTGCCATCATGTTGGGCTTCGTACCTCAGCCCAACCTACATTGTTCTATAAACTTAGGAATGCGTATGAAATAAAAAAGTGTAAAAAAAGGGGGGGATGGGTATTACTTATATACAGTAATAAACCATGATTGTACTCACTGATGTCACGCTACGACGTGGCTCTCAAAAGCTTTTATCTGATGTTTCGCTTAGCATTCACCCTGGCTATAAGGTCGGCTTAACAGGGGCAAACGGTACGGGAAAATCCAGCCTGTTTGCCATGATCCTTGGTGAATTAGGGCAAGATGAAGGCTCACTGAGCATTCCCCCAAACTGGGTAATTGCGCATGTTGCGCAGGAGACACCCTCGTCTGAAATCAGTGCATTGGATTATGTCTTGCAAGGCGATAGTGAATATATTGAGCTACACAAGCAATTAGAAACAGCCGAAGGCGCGCACCTTGGCGAGCTTCATGCCCAACTGGATGCCATTGATGGCTACACCACTGAGAGCCGAGCGGCAACCTTATTGCATGGCCTGGGATTTT
>JALSLM010000086.1 GCA_026988295.1 Thiotrichaceae bacterium | reverse complement strand
CGAGCCTCTGCCTGCTTAATCATGCTTAACGCGGCTCGATCTTTAACCGACCCCGCAGGGTTAGTGCCTTCTAATTTTAGCAAAATCGTATTACTGCTATCAGCTGCCAATCGCTGTAATTTAATCAACGGTGTATTACCAATCAAGGCTTCAATACTGGGATAATTCAAAGCAGACTCCATATAATTATTTGTAAAAAAAGGGGGGGATGGGTAATATTACAAGGCTTTTTGAGCTTCGCAAGCTCAGCAACAAGTTACAGACTAAGATTCAAGTACGACATAAGCAACGGCATATTCACCTTCATCACTTAACGATATATGTGTATGTTTTACACCAAGGTTTTCGGCTACTTCTAATGTTGTCCCATAGAATTCTAATATTGGCTGTCCAGATTCGTTATTCATCACTGAAATATCATGAAATGATACGCCTTTGGCTATCCCTGTTCCTAGTGCTTTTGCTGCGGCTTCTTTGGCGGCAAAGCGTTTGGCAGTATATGTAGCAGGTGAATGATGTTTTTGAAATACTAATAACTCACTTTGATGCAAAACCCGTTGCGGAAAAGTATCAGGAAATTTATTTAATATACGCCTAACTCGTGATGTTCTAATAATATCCGTACCAATTCCTATAATTGCCATTTTAATAATCTCAATTCAAACTTCTCCTATGATTACTGTTGTACCCATCCCCCCCTATTTTTACACTTTTTCTATGGGTGGGTTGGGAAGGAGTCACATTGGACTCACGGATTCAGGCTATAATCTTGCCTGTTTCATAATTTCTAACATTTGTCGTGTTGCATCTTCAATGCCAATAAAAACAGCGCGAGATATAATGGAATGCCCAATATTTAATTCACAAATTTGAGGGATTTTAGCGATTGCAGTGGTGTTGCTGTAATCCAGCCCATGACCTGCGTTGACTTGTATTCCCTGTGCATCTGCGTATTCGCTTGCTTGTTGAATTATTTCTAGTTCACGTAATTGATCATCTCCTTGTGCATTGGCATAAGAGCCTGTGTGCAATTCAATAATGGGTGCGCCAATATCGGTGACTCGTTTGATGTGTTCAATATTGGGCTCAATGAATAATGAAACACGAATATTCTGTGAGCTGAGTTGCTTGGTGGCTTTTTGGATGCGATCAAATTGCCCGATGACATCTAAACCGCCTTCGGTTGTTAATTCTTCTCGTTTTTCAGGGACGACACAAGCATCTTCTGGCAGAACCTCACAGGCTATATTAACCATTTCATCGGTGGCTGCTAGTTCGAGATTCATGCGTCCTTTGATTTGTTTGCGTATGGCATAAACATCAGCATCTTGAATATGACGACGATCTTCGCGCAAGTGAATGGTTATCGCTTGTGCGCCTGCTTTTTCGACTAAAAATGCGGCTTCTAACAAGTCGGGATAGCTTGTGCCTCGCGCTTGTCTTAATGTGGCGATGTGGTCAATATTAACACCTAGCTCTAGGTTTTTGCTTGAATCGTGGCTGGAGTGATGCCCTGAGTTTTGATTTTGCATGTGCTATTCCGTTAGAGATTTAAAAATTTACGTGTATTTATTGCTCTTGGTGCTAAACGTGCGAGTACTTTATCCAGAAATACTCGGAGTGTCTGCCAGTGTGATTCTTGCATACTTTGAATATCTTGCAAGGCTAAAAGTAGGTCTGCTTGAATAAATATCCCATTTGATACTAGCGGCTGGCTCTGTTCAGCGACTAAGCCATTCTCTTCTGTAAAAATATAGCGGCTATTAGCTTTGTCTTTACCCTTGTTTTCAGTCTTATCTTCAACTTTAACCTGATTGTTGTTTGTCGAGTCAATAGCAGGCAAGTCTAGTGAAAAACCGAGTGTGGCTAAGAGATATATTTCAAAACGCATTAATATTTGACGATTAATGACTGGGTCAGCAAGTTTGTGTAATGTGTATTTATATGCAGAAAATAGTTTTTTTTGTTCTATATGATGCTGTGTAAAAAGCAGAATTAATTCATTAAGATAAAGCCCTAACATCATTTCTGAGGGTGGGATATTGTGCCGCCCACGTTCATCTGCCTCTGTTAAGGTTTGCACATTGCCTTTGCCAATCCATTGTATTTTTAGATAACGAAATTGTTCAAGACTGCCTTTGAGGATTTTTCCACGCTTTCTAGCAGGGCGTGCGACACAGCAGATTTGACCATAATCTTCCGTGAATATATCAACTAAAACACTGCTATCACGAAATGGACGCTGATTGAGAATATAAGCGAAGGATTGAGGCACTTAACAATCCTAAAAAGTTGTAAAAAAGGGGGGGGATGGGTATTTAATATTCAATCAGTGACCTAATAGATTCAGGTTAAAGCTCTCTATTTGAGATTATGCCTAGCTCATTCAAGTGTTTGGGGTTGTTTTGCCAGTTTTCTTCAACTTTAACCCATTGTTTGAGCATTACTTTTTTCATCAAAAAATCTTCTAGAGAATGACGCGCCGCCTGCCCTATTCTTTTTAGTGTTTCACCTTTTTTGCCGATAATAATACCTTTCTGATTTTTTCTATCTGTCCAGATGACTGCTTCGATGGTGACTAGCTTTTCAGTTTCTTTAAAGCTTTCGATTTCGATTGCGGTTGTATATGGCAACTCTTCATGAAGGTTACGCACAAGCTGTTCACGAATTAATTCGCCACAGATAAAGCGCACTGATTTATCTGTAATATGATCTTCTGGGTAGATAAATTCTGATTCTGGCAATACTTTTAATAATGAGTCTATTAAAATATTTGTATTTGTCCCTTTGCTTGCTGATATAGGTATGATTTCTGTGAATTCTCTTTTCTTTGCAAGCTCTTGAAGATAGGGGAAAAGCCTATTTTTGTCCTGTATGCGATCAACCTTGTTGACTAAAAGAAATACGGGTTTTGTGGTGTGCTTTAAACGGCTTAAAACAAAGTCATCTTCATCTGTCCACTTTAGTGCTTCAACGATCATAACGATTGCATCAACATCTTC
>JALSLM010000085.1 GCA_026988295.1 Thiotrichaceae bacterium | reverse complement strand
GCTTCATTATTGATAGGCAAATAAGGGTATTAGTCGTATGTTAATCCTCCCCGGAAACCGCGCTTTTTCTGACTTTAACAAGAATAAATTACTTAAAATCTTGCAACACAGCATCCCCGCAATACAAGATATTCATGCTCGCTATTGGCATTTTGTAAAAATTTCTCAAACGCTGGATGAGCAACAACGTACAATTCTTAATGAGTTGCTTCACTACGGTGAAGGTGATGATAAAGAACCCGCAGGTGAGTTGTTTCTGGTAACACCTCGATTGGGTACAATTTCTCCTTGGTCGAGTAAAGCAACGGATATTATTCATAATTGTGGTTTACTGTCTGTTGAGCGTGCAGAGCGTGGTATTGCTTATTTTATTGAATTAAATGATGGTGATAAAAAACTCAGTGCTGATCAGCAAGTTTTTATTCGTGAAAAAATTCATGATCGAATGATTGAAGTAGTAATGAGCGATGCCAGTGAAGCAGAGGCTCTCTTCAGTGATGCTGAACCCTTGCCAATGAGAATTATTGAGCTTGGTTCTAACCCTCAGATTGCGCTTCAACAAGCTAATATTGATTTAGGTTTGGCACTTTCACCTGATGAAATTGAATACCTTGCTGATAATTATGCTTCTTTAAATCGTAATCCAAGCGATGTTGAACTGATGATGTTTGCACAGGCAAACTCTGAACACTGTCGTCATAAAATTTTTAATGCTGACTGGATTATTGATGGCAAAAAACAGGATCAAACACTCTTTGGTATGATTAAAAATACCTACAAGAAATCTCCTGAGGGTGTTCTTTCAGCTTATCATGATAATGCCTCAGTCGTTGAAGGCTCTCAGGCGACTCGCTTCTTCCCTGATACTGGAACGCATGAATACAGCTATTCAGAAGAGCCTGTTCACATGCTAATGAAAGTCGAAACGCATAATCACCCTACTGCTATTTCTCCTTTTCCTGGTGCTGCGACGGGTTCTGGTGGCGAAATACGTGATGAAGGTGCTACGGGTAATGGTTCAAAACCCAAGGCGGGGCTATGTGGTTTTTCTGTTTCAAATCTAAAAATCCCTGATTATGCTATGCCTTGGGAGAAAGATCATGGCAAACCCGAACGTATTGATAGCGCATTAGATATTATGCTCGAAGGCCCTATTGGTGCGGCGGCTTTTAATAATGAATTTGGTCGCCCTAATATTACGGGTTATTTCAGAACCTATGAGGCTGAAGTCCCTGGTGCTAGTTCTGAGAAAGAGCTACGTGGCTATCACAAGCCTATTATGCTTGCAGGTGGTTTGGGGAATATTCGTGCGAATAATATCAATATGAGGGATATCCCTGTTGATACTCCGATTATTGTACTCGGTGGCCCTGCCATGCTGATTGGCTTAGGTGGTGGTGCGGCATCATCAATGGCAAGTGGTACGAGTGCTGAAAGCCTTGATTTTGCTTCTGTTCAACGTGGCAATCCCGAAATGGAGCGTCGCGCACAAGAGGTTATTGACCGCTGTGTGGCAATGGGTGATGACAACCCTATTTTATGGATACACGATGTGGGTGCAGGTGGAATCTCCAATGCGATTCCTGAAATTGTAAACGATGCTGGACGTGGTGGTAAATTTGAATTACGCACTGTTCCTAATGATGAGCCAAGTATGTCACCAATGGAAATTTGGTGTAATGAGGCTCAAGAGCGTTATGTGCTTGCCATTGCCGAAGACAAGCTGGATAGTTTTATCGCCTTATGTGAACGTGAGCGTGCTATTTATGCGGTAGTGGGGAATGCGACTGAAGAGCAACATTTGCTGGTTGGTGATGCACTTTTCGAGAATAATCCTGTTGATATGTCAATGGATATGCTGCTTGGAAAACCACCCAAGATGCTACGCGATGTTCATCATAAAACCTTTCATAAACCTGAATTTGCACTGGATGATATAAAACTTGAGGAGGCTATTGAGCGTGTTCTCAGATTGCCCGCTGTTGCTTCAAAAGCATTTCTTATCACAATTGGTGATCGCACGATTACGGGCATGATAAACCGTGATCAGATGGTAGGGCCGTGGCAGGTTCCTGTTGCTGATGTCGCTGTCACCTGTGCCGATTATATTGGCTATAACGGTGAAGCAATGGCACTTGGCGAGCGCACACCAATTGCTCTGGTTTCACCTGCGGCATCAGGGCGAATGGCAATTGGTGAGGCGATTACCAATATTGCGGCAGCCAAAATAAATAAAATATCTGATATTTTTCTCTCCGCCAACTGGATGGCAGCCGCTGGTTTTGAGGGCGAAGATGCGGCTTTATTTGATACTGTCAAAGCAGTGGGTGAAGAGCTTTGCCCTAAACTCGGCATTGCTATTCCTGTTGGCAAAGATTCCTTATCAATGAAGACTGTCTGGGATCAGCATGGTGAAAAAGAAACGACACATCATGAAATGGCAGCACCGCTATCATTAATCATTACCAGCTTTGCCATTGTTGAAGATGTGCGAAAAACATTAACGCCGCAGTTACGCACTGATACTCTGAGAAAAAATGGAGGCAGTGATGTTGGCGATGACGGTGGTGATAGTGACTTGATTCTGATTGATCTGGGCAAGGCTAAAAACCGTCTTGCCGCATCGGCGTTATCACAGGTTTATTCTCAAGTTGGCGCACACGCACCCGATGTTAATGATGCTGCAACTTTAGTTAATTTCTTTAATGCTATTCAAGAATTAAATCAAGAAAATCTGCTAATGGCATACCATGACCGCTCTGATGGCGGCTTGCTTGCAACACTTTCTGAAATGTCATTTGCTGGACATTGTGGCATCACTATTCACCTTGATGATATCGCAAAATCACCACTTGAAGCTCTTTTCACAGAAGAACTCGGTGCGGTTATTCAAGTGCATCATACTGATACTGAGGATGTTTTATCTATTTTACGTGAGGCTGATTTGGGAAGTTGCTCTCATGTTATTGGTCATTTAAATAATCGTGATGAGATTGAATTTAGCTGGGCTAAAGAAATAATTTATAAACAATCTCGGGCACAGTTGCAATCAATATGGGCAGAAACCAGTTATCGAATGCAAGCACTTCGTGATAATGATGAATGTGCTAAGCAGGAGTTTGAACAAATTAATAATACAGAAGATACTGGCTTATTTGCAGAAGTGACTTTTGATATTAATGAAGATACCGCCCTGCCCTATATCAACACAGGCATACGACCCTCAATCGCTATTTTACGCGATCAGGGCGTTAATGGTCAGCAAGAAATGGCAGTAGCCTTTGACCGCGCAGGATTCAAAGCCGTTGATATTCACATGACAGATATAATTTCAGGACGCGTAGCATTAGATGACTTTAAAGGAATGGTTGCATGTGGCGGCTTCTCTTATGGTGATGTGCTTGGTGCAGGAGGTGGCTGGGCAAAAACTATTCTGCATAATAGCCGAGCGAAAGATGAATTTAGTGCTTTTTTTGAACGCGAAGATGTATTTGGTTTAGGTGTATGTAACGGCTGTCAAATGTTTTCACACTTACGAGCAATGATCCCTGGCGCAAGCCATTGGCCCTCTTTCTATCGAAATGAATCTGAACAGTTTGAAGCACGCTTTACGATGGTAGAAGTAATGGATTCACCTTCGATACTTCTGAAAGGTATGCAGGGGAGTAAAATGCCAATTGCTGTCGCTCATGGAGAAGGACGCGCTGTTTTTGATACAGACTCTGCGCTCAATAATAATCTTGCCAGTATGCGTTATTTAGATAATGCAGGAAATCCGACCGAGCAGTACCCTGCAAATCCAAACGGCTCAACATTAGGAATCACAGGGCTTACAAATACTGATGGACGTTTTACCATTATGATGCCACACCCTGAGCGTGTCATTCGTACTGTAACGAATTCATGGCATCCTGATGAGTGGGGGGAAGACAGCCCTTGGATGAGAATATTCAGAAATGCACGTCAGTGGGTTGATTAAATCTATATTTTTGTAGCTGATTGCTGAGGCGCGAAGCCCAATATTGCACTGTTTATTGGGCTTCGCAAGCTTAGCAGAAAGCGATTTACCTCACTAACAATGGATGGCTAAGAGAAAATTTGTAGGCTAATGAGTTAAATCTGGGATTTATGATTTGATGCATTAGTGTAGATTAACCGTAAACGTCTAGCAAACCACACTATTTGGCAGCCACCAACCTAGTATTCCAAGGTAGCAGATAATCAATGTCCTCAGGTTCTTTGATAAGCTCTCCAAATAAAAACTTGATGTAGTCAAAGGGGGTGAGTCCATTGGCTTTGGCTGTTTCAACCAGACTGTATAGTACCGCACTGGCATTTGCCCCATTTTCAGTATTGCTGAATAACCAGTTTTTTCTGCCAATAACAAAGGGTTTGATGGCGCGCTCGGCGCGGTTGTTGTCAATATTGAGGTTGCCATCTTCAATATAGCGCACTAGTTTTGGCCATTGTCTGAGGTTGTAGGCAATGGCTTTTCCCAATACATCAGCTAAAGCCTTGCACTAAAGCGCATAGTTTTGACTAGCGATTTGAGACAATAAATCCTTAGCCTCATAAATTCAATAGCAAACTCTGTGGCTTTCTGCGAATTCTCTGTGTTACAAAAAGTGTAAAAAAACAGGGGGGATGGGTATGTACATTATTTTTGCTTTATAACTGTACCTTAAGGAAACCCTGATCAAGTCCAACTATTTTTAACTTGCCAATTCTGCCGATATTTTCCATGAAGATCGACGCAATAAAATAACTATTCTGACGGAGGCGGATTATCTTTATTGATTATTTTATTTAGCTTTCTCTGTGCTTTCCTCTTTCTTCTTGTGGCATCTCTTACCTCTAGTGATCTTATGTCATCTGGTAATTTTTTCTTGAAACGCTTTTCATAAAGATCCTCGATATACTCAGGTAATGGTTTCTTCCAAGACTCTTGCTTGTGATTTGCCATACTACTAAGTTTTTTTGGATTCAGTCCAAGTTCTCGAGCCATTTGAACTTGTGCATGAGATAATTGATATTTTTTTCTGGCATCAATCCATGGTTTAAGTTTATTTGATATAAAACCTTTTTCTGCCATAGTAAGCTCCTTTTTCACATAATCCTGAATCCGTAAAGCCAAAGAATAACCCGCCGAAGCTACACTACATAACGCAAATAGTAGGCAAGTCTGTGATTTTCACTTTATACTCCAATCAGTATTTATTTAATATCAGGTGATTCCCACAATATACGATCTTTAGATTGACAATTTTTAGGATAGTTTTTTTCAGGGTTAAGAAAGCGACGTACTATTTTTTGGGCACAATCGACATCAAATAGTACACCATGACCCGATGCTTTAAACTCATGATATTCGCTTTTTGTAAGGTGCTTAGCTAACTGTTTTCCCCACTTAGATGGTGTAACATTATCAAACACCCCTGCAAAGATTAAAGTTGGCTTGTCTGAGTAAACTGGATGATGAAAATGACTATCAACTTCTTTAGATCCCCACGGGTTACAGACATCTTCGCTAAAAAAAGCTAATTGCCAACGCTTTAATATGGGGTAGTTTTTATATTTTTTAATAATGTTTTCTACATGCGTTTTCTGGTTTTTTATTTCATTTTCATTACACTCAACTTCCATAAAAACGGGATTGCTGAAATCTTTATCACGCATTAATTCAAGTGATATTTGTGCTAAAAAACGTAAGGGCTCAGTGTCTCCCGCATGGAGGGAGTGTATGGCATTGGGTACTACAACGATACTTTCAATACTATATCCAGCATCAAAAAGTATGGAGAAAAGACGTGATGGTGTTAGCACATATTTAACGAGTTTATTGCCATCTTTTAGCATTAGAGTTATTGGTTTTTGTTGTAAGCGTCGTAATATTTCGTGTAATTTTTTATCCAATTGTGAATAATGTTTTGAACATTGTGAATCACTAGAACATGCATTAATAATTCTTTCCAGCGAGTCAAGGTAGAGGTCTGGCAATGTTTCGTCACCATCTATTTCTTGTGGATAAACTGAATCTAATATAAGTGAAGCTACTTTATCTGGGTGGCGACGCTCTACTTCTAATGCTAATCTTGTGCCGTAGGATGTTCCAAATAAATGCCATGCCTCGACTCCTAATAAGCTGGCTAAATCGGCTAAATCATCTGCGCTTTTAGGTGTGCCTAGTTGTTTTAATGCGGCTAATTTATCTGGCTTACTTGCTAGTTTTTGATAGCATTTTTTGGCTAAGTTATAGTAGGATTTAGCTTCTTCTTCTGGCTGAAAATTTTTGCCTAACAGTGCTACTGAATCCTCAAAAAAATGGTCACAGTGTAGTGCAGGTTTGCTTAAGCCCGTACCACGAGCATCAAACAAAACTATGTCATGTTGCCAATCGGCTTTGTTAATATAGGGCAACCAAAATTCTGAAATGTCTTTCTGATTAAGCCATGAAGAGCTACCAGGCCCACCAGGAATATTTAGCACTGGATTTTTACTATTTTTCCATAGTGAATTGCGAATAATAACAATTGGCAAACGAAAATAAGACTTCCCCTGTTCTTTTCTAGTGAATAGGTAGCCACATTCTATACGCCTTACTTTTAAACCCGATGCCCAACTAAGCCCCTTAAAACCTGATGGTAGTGAAGTAAGATCAAACCAGCATTTTGTCGGCTCAAAATGAGCACCATTTTTTAGTGTTTTGTTTTTTGCACTTAATGAATTTGCATGAGCTACCGATAAGCAAGATAAAAAGAGGGACAGAAGCAGTAATAATATAGTCCTCATGCTTAGCGACTTGGCTGAAAAGCCTTTCCTAAACTTGCTGGTGCATTGAGTTTTATTTGTTTTTTATCGCGTGATATTAAAACCAGCACAACGATGGTGGCAAGATAAGGTAGCATTGACATTACCTGTGATGGGATGCCTATTCCCAGTGCCTGTGCATGAAGTTGTAAGATGGTGATACCGCCAAATAAATAAGCTCCTAATAATACCCGCCCTACTCGCCAACTTGCAAAAACAACCAGTGCTAAGGCTATCCAACCGCGCCCTGCTGTCATGCCTTCTACCCAGAGTGGTGAATAAGAAAGTGATAAATAAGCACCACCAACTCCTGCCATTGCACCACCAAATAAGGTTGCTAATAAACGTATTTTAAATACAGAATATCCCATCGCATGGGCGGCATCATGTGAATCACCCACCGCTCGTAAAATTAGTCCTGAACGTGTTTTATTTAAAAACCACCAGACTACTATAACCATAAGAAGAGAGAGATAAACTAAAATATCTTGATGGAAGAAAATTTCACCAATAATGGGGAGTTCCGATAATACGGGTATGGATATTTTAGGAATACCATCATAGGCAATACCGATCATGCTCTGACCTATCAACGCACTTAAACCTAGTCCAAAAATGGTTAACGCCAAGCCAGTTGGCACTTGGCTAGCATGAAAGACTAATATTAGCATTGCAAAAACAGTGGCAAGCAATGCACCCGCTAGCATACTTGCCAAAATAGCTAAAACAGAGCTACCCGTATAATGCACAACGACAAAGCCAATCACTGCACCCATAATCATCATGCCTTCAACACCCAGATTTAACACACCAGATTTTTCTGTGACTAGCTCACCTAAAGCAGCAAATAGCAAGGGTGTTGCAGCAGTTATAATCGTCAAGATTGCAGGGATTAAAATATCCATTAGGGTGCGACCTCAACAGATTTATTGAGTTTTAATTTATATTGAATTAAAACATCACTTGCCAATAAGAAAAATAATAATAAGCCTTGAAAAACCCCTGTAACTGCAACGGGTAATCTTAAATTTATCTGTGCCGTCTCGCCACCTAAATAGGTCAATGCCAATAGTAAACCAGCCAGCAAAGCTCCAACAGGATGCAAGCGCCCAACATAAGCGACTATAATTGCCGTAAAACCATAGCCAGGAGAAATAGTCGGTAATAATTGCCCTATCGGACCTGATACTTCAATCGCACCTGCTAAGCCTGCAATTCCACCACTGATAAACATGGTAATCCATATAATTTTTGAATGGCTAAAGCCCGCATGTTCACCAGCTGCGGGAGCATCGCCTGTTACTTTTATTTGATAGCCCAAGAGTGTGCGAGACAATAAAATCCAAGCAAATACAACAGTGACTAAAGCAATAATTGCCCCAATATGCAGACGTGTTTCTTCTAAAAGAATAGGTAATAAAGCCGAATCACTAAATAAACGGGATTCAGGAAAATTCATGCCATCAGGGTCTCTCAGCGCACCATGTACTAAATAATTTAAGAGCAATGCGGCTACATAACTCAGCATTAAACTTGTTAGAATTTCATTGGCATTAAACCGAGTTTTTAAGAAGGCAACAATTCCAGCCCAACACATACCCCCTATAATTCCTGCAATTAGAATTAGTGGAACAATATAAAACCCTGTATTCTCATAGAAAAACAAGGCGGTAGCCCCACCAAATATACCTCCCATTATAAGCTGGCCTTCTGCACCAATATTCCAAACTCCAGCACGAAAACCTAATGATAGAGCCACACCAATTAAAACCAGTGGAGTGGCTTTTACAGCAAGCTCTGTTAAGCCGTAAGCTGTTGATATAGGTTCGATAAAAAATGAATGCAAAGCAGCAAAAGGGGAAACACCCATAATCAAGAAAAGTATAACGCTAGCAATTAAGGTTAAGAAAATAGCCAACAATGGTGATAAATAAATCATTGTCTTTGATGGTGTTTGGCGTTTTATCAGGAGTAAGTTATGCAGCATTTATGTTATTTCCTTGCAACTTAGTTTTGTCTTGATCTTGATCTTGATCTGAATTTAAATTTAAATTTAAATCTAACTCGACACCAGCCATTAATAAACCGACTTTTTCAATATTCATTTCAGAAGTAGGATAAAACCTTGATAGTACCCCTCCACAAATAGCACCAATCCGATCACTAATTTCCATTAACTCATCCAAATCTTGTGAAATTACCAGCACCGCAGTACCTTTAGATGCTAATTCTCGTAATGCTTCACGTATAGTTTGTGCTGCCCCAGTATCAACACCCCAAGTAGGCTGTGAAACCATTAAAATGGTTGGTTCTTGGCTTAGCTCTCGCCCAATAATAAACTTTTGTAAATTGCCTCCTGAGAGACTCTCAGCAGGGGCATCTTCATTGGGTGTCTTAACAGAATATTCTTTGATGATATTTTGGGTAAAATTTCTTGTTTTTTTATAACTTATTAAGAATCTTTTAATCAAGCTCATACGTTCATAAGCTGTCAAAAAGGCATTATCAGTAAGATCCATTTCAGGCATTGCTCCATGCCCTAATCTTTTTTCTGGCACACTTGCCATACCTAATAAACGTCGTTGATTGGGATTCAATTTAGTAGCAGTCTGAGCTTCAATCTGAATTGTACCTGCCTGATAATTCAGGTTTTCACCATTTAAAACGGTTAATAGCTCATCTTGACCATTACCTGCTACACCTGCAATTCCTACTACTTCACCAGCACGAACATTAAGATTTATACCTTTTAAGGATATGCCCAAAGGGTCATTGGCTTTCACATTTAAATTTTTCACTTTAAGACGAATTTTACCTAACTCAATGGCATCAGGATGTTTAAATGCTTGTAGCTCCTCACCCATCATCATGGCTGCTAATGAACCCGTGCTTTCTGTATCAACAGAAACTGTGGCTACCTTTTTACCTAAACGTAAAATAGTTGCATCATGGCATAAGCTCTTAATCTCATCGAGTTTATGGCTAATATATAAAATGGCCAAGCCTTCATTCGCTAATCTTTTAAGTGTGACAAATAACTTTTCAACCTCCTGCGGAGTTAAAACCGAAGTTGGCTCATCCATAATCAGGAGCTTAGGTTCTTGAAGGAGACAACGAATAATTTCTATACGCTGCCGTTCTCCAACTGACAGAGTGTAAACATGACGATCAGGATCAAGCGGTAAGCCATAACGGTTAGAAAGTTCTGTTATTTGTTTGGCAAGTTGTTTGAGATTAGATTGGTGATTCATCCCTAATGATATATTTTCCACCACTGTTAGAGAGTCAAAGAGTGAAAAGTGCTGAAACACCATTGCCACACCGAGTTCTCTGGCATGAGCAGGGGATTTAATACTGGTAGCTTTATTCTCAAACCAAATTTCACCTGAGTCTGGCTTTAAGATGCCATAGATCATTTTAACCAGTGTTGATTTTCCTGCGCCATTTTCACCCAGTAATGCATGAATTTCACCTGAGCTTATTTTCAAATCAATCGAGTCATTCGCCAATACGCCTGGAAATGACTTGCTTATGTTTTTTAATTCTAATAAATAGGAAGATTCTTGCATTTTATTCTCAAAGCTTGCCAGTATAGCTATTTCATTAAAGAAGATTATCTTTAGAAAGTCCAATAAATGAATAAAAAATTGTGAAAATGACAGATTTAATCCGCTGCCTACAAATCTAGCTAATAAAAAAACAAAAACTAGACTACAATCAGCACTGTTACTATTTAAATTCATGAGTTACTTTGTTAAAAATTCACGATCTACATAAAAGCTTTGATTCACTTGAAGTTATTAAAGGTGTATCGCTTCATGCCAAAAAAGGTGATGTAATTTCAATCCTTGGACGAAGTGGTTCTGGTAAAAGCACATTTTTACGTTGTATAAACTTTCTTGAAACACCCACAAAAGGCACAATCAGTTTAAGTGGTGAAGCTATTTCTGTTTCTGATAACCGTAAAGGTAATTCAGAAATAACAGATAAAGCGCAGGTGCGACGCTTGCGTACACGCATGGCAATGGTCTTTCAGCAGTTCAATCTTTGGTCTCACATGACTGTTTTGGATAATGTCACTATTGCACTTAAAACTTCACTAAAGTTATCTAAAAAAGAAGCTAATCAACGCGCTGAAAAATATTTAGCACAGGTAAATATGATGGATAGAATACGTTACTATCCAGGACAGCTTTCAGGTGGACAAATGCAACGTGTAGCCATTGCTAGAGCACTTGCAATGGAGCCTGATATTCTACTTTTTGATGAGCCAACCTCAGCACTCGACCCAGAACTTGTTGAAGAAGTACTGAATGTGATTAAAGACTTGGCGACACAGGGGCGAACCATGCTAGTTGTTACACATGAAATGGCTTTTGCACGTGATGTTTCTAATCGTGTTATCTTTTTCGATGATGGTATCATTGTTGAAGATGGAGCACCGCAGGAAGTTTTTAATACGCCTAAATCTAAACAATTTAAACAATTTATATCGAAAGATTATTAACAAAAGGAGAAGTTTCACTATGAAAAAAAATCTATCAATCATGTCATTATTACTCAGCTTTTTACTGCTGATTAGCACATCAGTTTTTGCTAAAGATACCGTACGCATTGGCGTAGAAGGTGCGTATCCCCCTTTTAGTAAAACGACTAAAGATGGTTCTTTAGAAGGCTTTGATATAGACATTGCCAAAGCACTTTGTAAAAAAATGGATGTTGAATGCAAACTCATTAAACAAGATTGGGATGGTATTATCCCTGCACTACTTGCCCGAAAATATGATGCTATTATAGCCTCCATGTCAATGACTGACGAGCGTAAAAAGAAAGTTGCCTTCAGTAATCGTTATTACCAATCACCCGCACGCTTTATCACCAAAAAGGGTGGCAAAATTAAAATTTCAAAAGATGGGTTAAAAGGTAAAAGTGTTGCCGTACAACGTGGTACTGTTTCTGATAAATTCATCACGGGTGAATTTGGTGAAGATATTGACATCAAGCGTTATGGCACTCAAGAAGAAGCCTATTTAGACCTCAATGCAGGTCGTGTTGATCTTGTTTTTGCTGATGCGTTTGTTCTACTTGAGTACATTAACTCAGACAAAGGAAAAGACTACGAATTTATCGGAGAAAGCTATTCTGATCCTAAATATTTTGGGGAAGGTATCGGTATTGCACTACGCCAAAAAGATACTGAGCTAAAGGAAAAATTCAATAAAGCCATTGCCGGTATTCGTGAAGATGGTACTTATGATGAGATTCGTAAAAAGTACTTTGATTTCGATATTTTTGGCAAAGATTAAAACCTCCCATATCCATGTTTTGTAGATCAGATTACACTTATCGCTAATCTATAAAACATGGATTTAACCCACTATTCAAATCAATTCTATTCTATTCTCCCAATTCTAAGCGACAATAAACACTATGAATGAAATCTTCGGTGGCTATCTACCTATGATCCTCAAGGGTATGATCATAACAATCGAAGTTGCACTACTATCGTTGGTTTTATCCCTTTTTCTCGGTATTCTAGCCGCTTCTGCTCGGCTCTATGGCGGAGCAATTTCACGAATAATTGCAACAAGCTACACCACGATAATTCGTGGCATACCTGACCTCGTGTTAATGATGCTTATTTTTTTTGGTGGGCAAATTCTTATCAATAATATCGGTGACAAATTTGGTTCGGATTATATAGATATTGACCCAATGATCGCAGGTATTATCACTATTGGTTTTATTTTTGGGGCATACATGGGTGAAACTTTTCGTGGTGCAATCATGGCAGTCAACAAAGGTCAAATAGAAGCAGGGCACGCCTATGGGATGACAGGGCTACAGGTTTTCATTCATATTACTTTTCCTGCAATGATTCGCCATGCTATCCCTGGCTTTTTTAATAATTGGCTAGTATTGGTTAAAACAACTGCATTAGTATCAGTAATTGGTCTTGAAGATATGGTCTATAGCGCCAAAGTCGCGGGGGATACACTGCGTCAGCCATTCACTTTTTATGTACTAGTCGGCTTTCTCTTCCTACTTATCACTGCTGTCAGTGATTTGGCAATGCGCTGGTTTGAACGTAAATACAATGTGGGAGATCATTAACAATGGATTTCTCCATTATCATCGATAACCTACCGCTACTATTTAAAGGGCTTGGTTTAACGCTACAACTTCTGGCTATTTCTTTAGTTATTGGCTTTATTCTTTCTATACCATTGTCGATTATGGCGGCATCAATAAACCCGTGGTTACGAATCCCAGTAAAAACCTTTATCTATATTTTTCGTGGCACCCCCTTATTGATTCAAATTTTTATTATTTATTATGGCTTCTCACAGTTTGACTGGCTACGTGAAAGTATTTTTTGGGTTATCTTCAAACAAGCCTACTGGTGCGCTGTTATTGCTTTTTCTCTAAATACTGCTGCGTATACTGCCGAAATATTTCGTGGTGCTATTTTACAAACCCAAAAAGGAGAAATCGAAGCGGCTGAAGCCTGTGGCATGTCACGCTTTGATCAATATCGACATATTATCTTACCCAGTGCCTTACGTCGTTCCATCCCCATGTATGGCAATGAAGTTATCTTTATGCTACATGCCACTGTACTTGCAGGAGTCATTACACTGGTCGATTTATTTGGTGCAGCTAAAATTATTAACTCCCGCCATTACGCCCCGTTTGAATCATTTATCAGTGCAGGTCTATTCTACCTAGTAATTACTTTCACTATTGTTTTTATCTTCAAACTGGCTGAAAATCACTTCCTAAAACATCTAAAACGATAGAATCTGATTGGTACACGCATAGTACGCATAGTGCATAGCACGGCTATTTATCCTACAATACCTCAAAATATACAAAACCCATCCCCCCCTATTTCTACATATTTTGTAAGAATATACGCAAAGGAGTTAAGGTTACTCCCTCGCATTAACCTCACAAATCCATATGAAAATTTCAAAAAAGGGGGGGGATGGGTATTTCCCTTAATTAGAGAAAGAAGAAGAAAATATATGCAAAATCAAGAAAGTATCACTAATAACATCTGCTTAACTCAATACAGCCATGGTTCTGGTTGTGGTTGCAAAATATCCCCTGCTGTTCTCGATGTTATTCTTAAAACTCAACTGACACCACAATTAGATAGCGCCTTGCTCGTCGGAAATGCCTCACGTGATGATGCGGCTGTTTATGATCTAGGAAATGGTACAGCCATCATCAGTACCACTGATTTTTTTATGCCCATTGTTGATGATCCATTTACCTTTGGACAAATCGCAGCAACTAATGCTATTAGTGATATCTATGCTATGGGCGGAAAACCTCTGTTAGCTATTGCTATTTTTGGCTGGCCAATTGATAAATTAGCACCTGAAATCGGACAACAAGTCATAGAAGGAGGTCGTAAAACCTGTCAGGATGCTGGAATTACACTTGCAGGCGGTCATAGTATTGACTCACCTGAACCTATTTTTGGTTTAGCAGTAACAGGCATTGTTGATATAGATAAACTAAAACAGAATAATACGGCAAAAGCAGGCGATCATATATACCTTACCAAACCTCTTGGCATCGGCATTCTCACTACCGCACAGAAAAAAAGCAAGCTAAAGATAGAAGATTTAAATGTTGCAATTGAAGCCATGTGCCAACTGAACAAGATTGGAGAAAAATTATCTACCATCCCTGGAGTAAGTGCAATCACTGATGTTACAGGCTTCGGATTAGCTGGGCATCTACAAGAAGTTTGTCAGGGTAGTGGATTACATGCAGTTATCCATTTTGACAAACTCCCACTCCTACCAAACGTTCATGAATATCTTGACCTTGGCTGCTCACCCGGCGGCACACAACGTAATTTTGATAGTTACAAAGACTCACTTGGTGAAATTACAAAGCGTCAACGAGAGATTATCTGTGATCCTCAAACCAGTGGTGGCTTGCTAGTCATGGTAAATGATACAGACCAAGATAAACTTCTTAAACTAACCCAAGAAAATGGTCTAGTGCTAGAACCAATAGGACAAATGATCGAAGCACGCCCAAATAAGAATGAGCTTATTACGGTTCAGTGAGCTAAGGAACGCGCATAGAATCATTTTCCTCAACTGATAGCTGTAAATCTAAAACAAAAAAAAGCCACCCTGAAATAACAGGGTGGCTTTTTTTAACTAATAAATTTATTAGATTATTTCTTTTCAGCAGCAGGAGCATCTGGTGCAGTTACAACTGCAGCGGCAGGAGCTGAAGCAGTAGATGCTGCTTTTTGTGCTTGTTGCTGATATGCTTCCATTGCTGCTTTTTGTTGTGCAGCAATTTGCTTTGCCATAGCTTCATACTGTTTACGTTGTGCTTCCATCTGTGCTTGCATTTGCTCAAAGCTTGGAGCTTGCATTGCATAACCAGGAGCCATCATACGATGTGTTGGACGTGGAGCATACATTGCACCACCTGGCGCATATCCACCACCGAAGTTATTACCACCCCAAGGCATGTTTGAACCAGAGCCATTACCACTATTTTGACCTTGACCATTACCTGCAAAGTTACCTGCTGAGTTACCGTTTCCAGCCCAGTTACCAGCAGTATTGCCGTTACCACGACCATTACCTTGTAAGTTGCCAGCAGTATCCATATCAGTTCTGCCTTTACCTTTGAAAGTAATCGTGAAATCTACTTCACCATCAGCATCACCTTTACCAGTTCCCCAGCCTTGACCTGATCCTTGCGCATCACCAGAACCGTTTCCAGCACCTTGTGTGTTACCTTGAGCATTTCCATAACCTTGCCCTGAACCATTTCCATTATTCCAGCCATCCCACCAGTTAGCTGATGCGGTTCCAGAGAGAGCGATTAAAGCAGCGAATGTTGCGATACGTAATTTCATAGTAAATCTCCTAACGTTATGCCTATCTTGAATTAATGACTCAAAATTAAATAACTTGCGGAACTTAATGTGTGCCCAAAAAATGGGATAGTATTTTCTGCCCCAGTTTGAATAAACTCAATTATTACATAGCTCTGCCATGTATCTATTAAGGAAACTCTGATCAAGTCCAATTATTTTTAGCTTGCCAAAACTAATCGACTTAATCAGGCTTCCCTTAAGATTATTCAAACTAAAACAAAAAATCTATGGTAAGTTCCACAAATTATTCGGTTCTAAGCCTAAGAAGTATATTTCAACTTAAGCAAATACTAATATACTAATATTTTAATTGCAAATAAAGGTTCAATATTTCTTCACTACTACCTCCTAAGAGATATTCAGCCCTTTTATGTCTATATAGTGTAGGATAGAACAAAGCAATAAACCTATCTTTTTTAATAAATATGATTTGCTATAACTTTTTAGATGTATTTAAATCTGTAGTTTGATGCACAGATGTTGAATTACATCAGATTACGTTATTACTAATCTGATCTATAGAAAATATTATCCCACTACACTAGGAGGCTGCCTGAGAACTAAGAATTGATTGCAAATCCCATAAACATCATAATCTAAGCTTATCAAATTCGTTAAATAGAGCAACTATTCGCCTCTTTTGATAAGCTCACCTTATAATATTACTGGGATTTTCGTTTCAATCCTAGTTCTCAGACAGCCTCCTAGGAGACTGTCCGAGAATAGGAGTCGTAGCGAGGGAAAGCTGATTTGAGCTAGGTTTTTCACTAATTTGAGGGGAATAGTTGTTCTATTCGCCGAAGATTGGAGGAAAATCTAGCTAAATTCAGCTTTTTCGCAGTAGGCTCTCTATTCTCGGACAGCCTCCTAGACTACTCTTCATTGCCTTTATTTGAGGCTAAAGCCTCTGCTCCAATGGTATGTTTATATGCTTGTAGATACCCATCCCTCCCCTTTTTTAGACTTCTTATACTACTAAACTCAGCCGTATAATTTTCTACTATAGCTTTCCAATATAGCTTTCTACTATGGTGTTCTAATTAAGCATTCTCGGAAGTGCTAAAGAAAAGGGTTCTATTATCGCATCGAAGTTGCGACCATCATCAGCTATCATCTGATAGCTTCCCTGCATAGAGCCAACGGGGGTTTCTAGCATTGTGCCACTGGTATATTGAAATGAATCACCAGGTTTAAGATAGGGTTGCTCGCCAATAACACCTTTACCCCTCACTTCCTGAATACGGTTATTCGCATCGGTAATAATCCAGTGACGACTTAATAGCTTGGCTGCAATATCACCTGTATTTTTAATGGTGATGGTATACGAAAATATATAGCGACTAGCCTCGGGGTTAGATTCAGCCTTAATATATTGGGTGCTTACACTTATTTGAATGTCATAATTACTCATAACATTAGTATAAGCCACTGGTATAATTCTATCCATGAATGAATTTAGCTTTTCTTCCATCGGTATAATTTCTTCTTGTTTTAAGGAGAAATTTGGAATACCTCGTCAACCAGGTTTGGTTAAAAATGCATTTGCTGAACTGCATTTGAATCAGTCGTTTGGTGAAGAGTGTGTGCGTGGTTTGGATGGTTTTTCACATCTCTGGATCAGCTTTGTGTTTCATAAAACACTTCAGCAGGGCTGGCATTCGATGGTTCGTCCACCACGTTTGGGTGGCAATACAAAAATTGGGGTTTTTGCATCACGCTCACCTTTTCGTCCTAACCCGCTAGGTTTGTCTGTTGTTGAATTACTTAGTATAGAAAAACGACAGTCAGGTATTGTTTTACATCTTGGTGCTTGTGATTTTCTTGATAATACGCCTGTATTAGACATTAAACCCTATCTGCCTTATGTTGATGCACTCTCTGGGGCTAAAGGTGGATTTGCTAATATCATACCTGAAATTAAAATGAAGGTAAGTTTTTGCAAGCAAGCTCAAGAACAGTGTGATTTAGCTGAGAAAAGGCTGAAAAAAGAAGTTAAAAATCTCATCATAGAAACTTTACAGCTTGATCCACGACCTTCCTATCAACAGCATAAAGTTAATTCAAGGATTTATGCAATGAAACTTTATGATTTTGACCTTCGCTGGCAATACTGCGAAAATAGCACAATTACTGTACTGGGGCTTTCTCTTAATAATGCTTAATAACAAAAATATACACTTATGGGAAATAGGGGATGATACTATAAATAGCCCCCCTATTCTTACTAATACTCCTGATCAAACATCTCAAATTGTTGCGTAAAATAGTTATGCGCTTATCTACCTATTTATCTGATGACCTATCTATGTGCCTATTAAAATGTCTTGATCAAAAGCAAAAATCCTGCATTATAATGAGTAGATTATTTGGCTCATCCCTAACTATTATTTGTTTGCTATGCTTTTATGGCATAAGCACTCCTACATACGCTAAAAATAGTAAAGATGACAAACTACCGATAGAAAAAATGGAGAAAGTTGATAAATTGCCTCCTTCTCCAGCGATAATGCACTTTGATCGAGAGAATGAACTTAATTCAGTACAAAAGTTACCTACAAGCATAACGAATTTACTAAAAAAATATAAAATCTCGCAGAATAATATCAGTATCTATGTACGTGATTTATATTCTAGTAAGCCACTGCTTGAACATAATGCCGATGTGTTGCGTAATCCAGCATCTACCATGAAATTACTAACAACTTTTGCGGCACTAAAAAAACTGGGGCCTAACTATTCTTGGCGTACTGAAATCTGGCTTAGAGGCGAATTAAAAAAAGGTATTTTGGCAGGAGATTTAATCATCAAGGGTTATGGTGATCCATTTTTAGTTTATGAAAATTTTTGGAAACTGGTTAAAACACTTAGGGATAAAGGCTTAAAAGAAATACAGGGCGATATTATTATTGATAATAGTTACTTTTCTTTACCACCTTATGATCCAGCCGCCTTTGACGCAAAACCATTTCGAGTTTATAACGCACAGGTGTCTGCTTTGATGTTTAACTTTCAGGCAACACGTTTTTTATTCAGACCTGTTGTAAGTGATAAAAAAGAAAAACAAACATCTAAAAAAAGTAAAAAGGGGAAAAATCAGAAACATAAAAAGAAGAATAAAAATAAAGTTTCATATAGCCATATTGAGATTATTCCTTTTCCAAAAATTATTGGCTTTGACTTTGATAATCAAATTAAACTAAGCAAAGGTAAATGCCGAAAGTCACACTACAAGCCAAAGTTTTCAAAAGACGAATCAGGAAAAATAATTATTAAAGGAACCTACGCTGCCAATTGCAAACAACAGTTTATTTTGCGCACTGTTTCAACACCTGAAGAACACGCTTTTAATGCTTTTCGTGATTTTTGGACTAATTTACATGGCATTTTAAAGGGGCATCTAAAAATT
>JALSLM010000084.1 GCA_026988295.1 Thiotrichaceae bacterium | reverse complement strand
AGAAGTTGGCTTAGTACTTTTAGTCATTGCCACAGTCTTGACAGTTATCTCAATGATTCAATACTTGCGCGGTGCTTTTAGCGAGTGATGACACAGTATTAAGAGTAGCTATGTAACCCATCCCCCCCTCTTTTTTGCATTTTTTTATTATCGTTCCCACGCTCCGCGTGGGAATGCAGCTACAGACGCTCCGCGTCGAGTCTCAAAAAAACAGCTTATCCTATTCGCGATGCAGAGCGTCTATAGATGAATTCCCACGTAGAACGTGTATAAATATTGTGTCCCTAGAACTCTACTAATTCTTAATATATTACCCCCCCCTTTTTTTTTATATATTTTTACCCGCTATGCATTTTATAACAATAAAAATGATCGCTAATTATTATAGACAAGTAATGTTTTTACTGGCTATAATTAATGTACATTAATATGTACAAGGAAGATAGGTATGCAATCTTTTTCAATTGCAGATGCAAGGTCACAGTTGCCTACAATCGTTCACTCTGTTGAGAAAGGGGGGGCTACTCAATTGACACGTCGCGGTAAGCCTGTGGCAATATTACTTTCTTTGAAAGAGTATGAAACCTTACTTTCACAAGGTAAGGGTAGCTTATTACAAGCATTAACTGCCTATCAATCCATGATGCAACCAACAATAGATGATATTTCAAATAAAGAAGTTGATAGCTGGAGAGATAAGGAAATAGGCAGAAAACTACCATGGGAATAAAATATCTTTTAGATACAAATATCCTTTCTGAGCTAAGTAAAAGCAAGCCTAATGCTAATGTTGTTTCGCATATCAATCAAAATGGCGATAATTGTTCAACAGCATCCGTTGTCATTCATGAAATAAATTTTGGCATAAATAGGTTAGCGGAAGGTAAGCTTAAAAATAATCTCAGACTCTTCCTTAAACAGTTAGAAACCTATAAATTCCAAATCTATCCGTATGATACTGAAGCAGCTTGTTATCATGCTTTAGAAAGAGCCAAGTTAGTAAAGAAAGGCTTAACTCCCGCATTTGTGGATGGGCAAATAGCGGCAATTGCATCAACGAATAATTTAATTTTGGTAACTCGAAATACAAGTGATTTTATCAATTATAGTCATTTATCTTTAGAAGACTGGTTTATGCCCCCTAATCTAATATGAGTGGCTTGTAGCCTGTATGGAGTTTATGGAATACAGGAAGCTGTAGCATAAAACACATGGGATATTACTTTAAGGGGGGAGTGCATGATGCAAGCAATCATCACTCTGCAAAAGAACGCCAATATTCAACTAGGTAATGAGGGAGGCTTATTAGCTGATATTGATGCCCTGTTTCTTTATTTAAAACGGTTTTTGATTCTGGCAGGTTCTCTAAAAAACGTAGCGCAAAGGGGGGCTTCTCCTGCTTTAGCCTGATAAAAACCTGTAGTGATTTCATTGACCCCGCTGCCCCTGATTTTACCTCAACGGGGATGACGTGATTTTTATAGCGTGTTAAAAAATCAATTTCAGAAATGCTTCCCTGTTTTTGTCTTTGCCAGTAATAGAGTTGCGGTTTTTGAAATAATTCACGATCATCCAATAGGTGCTGTGCAATAAACTGCTCGGCTATTGCGCCACTGGCAATGCTGTTTAAATCATTCGGTATTGCATCAATCTGCAATCCCATGGCGCTCATGACCAGCCCAATATCAAGAAAAAAGGTCTTGAAATGATTGTTTTTTTGCTCGGTTGCTAGTGGCAAACCGTTTCCTGCTGTGTGAACACAAAGCGATACAACGCGCGCTAGTTCTAACGCTTCAAGTGCTTTTTTAACCGTTTCAGTGCGCCCACCTTCGATCAACTTGGAATAAATTGTCTTGTTACCTAAAGCAAGGGGGATTTTTTTAAAAACTTGGCGAATGGCATCAGTATTGGCTCTTTTATAGTATTTGCCAAAATCAGCCTGATAGGTTTCCTGAATGGATTCTTTAATCCGAGCAACTTCAAGCCATGATTGGGTATCCCGATAGACCTTTACCGCTTCAGGCATTCCACCCGTTATGGTGTAGGTGCGCTGGTGTTGAAGATAGATTTGATGCAATGCTTCTGACACGGGTTGAGTGAGGCTAAAGGTTTTTAGTTTGTCAGCTAAAGCGCCTTGATTAATGCCATATAAATATTCACTAAATGTCATCGGTCCCATAAAAAGGAACTCAATACGTCCAACAGGAAATGAAAAATCAGGCGAGTTTAAAACAAACTCAAGCAATGAACCCGTTAAGATAACGTGGTATTCAGGTGCTTTTTCATAACAATAACGAAGAAAAGGAATGATTTCAGGATGCTCCTGAGCTTCATCAAAAAAGAAAATCACTTTTTCTGGGTCAAAACTTGTCATGCCTCGACTCAAGGCAATCAACTCAAAAATAGACCTAGGATCATTTTTTGGTATTTCAGAAAGAAAGCTATGCTGATCTTCCAGATTAATAGCAATAAGTTCCACATTCAGTTTTTTTGCGGCAAGCGTGACGGTTGTGGTTTTCCCTACCTGTCTTGCCCCTCGTATAATAAGCGGCTTGCGAGTCTTACGATAAAACCAGTCATGGATATAATCAATCTGTTTGCGGTACATTTTTATGGACTATTTTAGAGATGGCAACTAAACTATAGCATGAAAATGTAATTTACATAGGCTATTTTATCTTATTTAGTGTAAATTACATAATCTATTATCGGTTCTTGATTGTAATTTATATAGCTTATTAGAAATAAGTAATTCGCCCGTAGCCTGTATGGAGTTTACGGAATACGGGAAAGTCATTGCTCCAATCTTCCCGTATTCCGAGTATCAAAGGGGGCAGACTCGATTGATCTGGTGGCTGAGTTGTTCTACACTAATATTTTATGCTATAGAGCTGCTACTTATGCCACGCCAACCCCGTTTTGTCCTCATTAAAAGGATAGCCATAATTTGAAATTCTGGGGACACGATACTTAATTATTCGATTGTTTTTTGAATTAAGTATTGTGTCCCCAGAGCTCTACTAATTCTTAATATATAACCCATCCCCCCACTTTTTTACATTTTTTTTTAACACAGAGAGCCGCAGAGTTTTTCTATTGAATCCATGAAGCTAAAGTTTTATTTCTGAAAAA
>JALSLM010000083.1 GCA_026988295.1 Thiotrichaceae bacterium | reverse complement strand
AATCAAGAAAAGTAATCTAAACTTTAGTAAAACTACAAATCCTATTATAAGAATAGGAGCTTCGATTATCTCTAATGATTGGAGTACAACGGAAGATCACTTTCCAAAAACTTCAGAAATGAAGAAGGTTGATTTCAATAAAACCACTCCTCCAATAGATAAAAAAGAACTGAAGGCAACTGTTAAAAACAATAATTTAGTGATTGAGTATATATCGAGAAAGACATTTACGAATAATTCTCATTTCCTTGTATTTATTGATTCGGATAATAATGCAGATACTGGATATAATTCTCATCTGTGGTCTGGCTCAGGTGCTGATTATCTGGTGCAAGATAACTTTGTTTATAAATCACAAAGCAATGATAGTAACTGGAAATGGCAAGATCAGAATGCCGTCGTGTCTTTTGAAAGAAATAAAGTTGTTGTGCCGCTGGATGATCTTGGTCTTGCTAATTTAACTTCAGATAAAGTTATAAAACTAGGAGTCTTAATTGCTTCCAATGATTGGAACACGATTGAAGAAAACTACCCCAAATCTGGGAATATGCAGCAAGTAACTATTAGTGGATCAGGTGGAAACCAGTTAAAAGCATTAAAGGATATAGCAACGACAAAAGCGGGTATGTCGATAACTATAGATGTGCTTGCTAATGACATTGGTACAGGGTTAACTATTGGTCTGTCTGAAACACCAAGTAATGGTAGTGCTTCTATTTCTAATAAGCAGCTAATTTATACACCCAATGCAGGATTCTCAGGTGTTGATAAATTTAAGTATAAGATTATTGATTCATCAGGTCAGAGTGCTTGGGGTGAAATTGAAGTAACGGTTACACCTAAAAATAATGACACTCTCAAGGCAAATAAAGATACTGCTACTGTTAAGTCAGGTGGTACGGTGTTGATAGATGTACTCGCGAATGATACTGGAAGTGCTCTTGATTTATGCTGTGTTGATTCTGCTTGGACAGGAACTACATCATTAGTTGGCGGTAAAGTTAAATATACGAGTGATGGTAGCTATATCGGTAAGGTAACATTTTGGTATGATGTTGTTGATGAATTTGGTGATAGAGCTTGGGCAAGTGTGACTGTTACAATTACCCAGTAGCTTTGTAGCAACTTCCTTAGGAAAAAGCCCATCAGTTAGACTGTTGGGCTTTTTTTGTGTTTATTATCCCAGAAGCTAGGCTATCAACTTAAAACGGGACGGTATTTTGATTGAATTGTAGGTTACGTTACCTCGCCATGCTTGGCAAGCTAACCCAACCTACAATGAGCTTGTCCCGCCTTAAGTTGGTAGCCTTATACTTTAACAATATTGGTTTGATGGCTTCAGAGCAAACTTGTAAATACACCATCCCCCCCTTTTTTTTACATTTTTTATAACACAGAGAACCACAGAGGAATCGCAGAGAGCCACGGAGTTTTTAATCGTACCCAACCAAGCTATACTTCAAAAACCACAGGTTTAATCCTGAGTCTTAAGTGCTTTTGTCACAATATTAATGAGATCATCATCCTGATCTTCAAAAAAGTGGTTAGCATGAGGTACTTTAAATTGTTTGTAGTATTTATTATGTTTAGCAGCTTTGAGTCTTAAGGGGGCTGAATCTAAAACTGTTGCAAGGTCTTTTTCACCATATAAATCTAATACAGGTAACTTTATTTTTGTTAGATGCTTAACTGTATCAGCTGGCATACCAATGCCGATAAAAGCGATAATAGGTATTTTTGTTTCCTGATAACTTTTCATTTTTGCCAAATAGTTGCTTGCCATTAGCGAGCCAAGGCTATGCGCAATAATAACAACTTTCTTAGCCCCCGCTTTAGCAAGATAGGTGATGCCTGCGTCAATTCTAGGTGATGCCTCTTTAATCAAAGGCTTATACTCATCCATACTGGCATCATTTGCCAAAATAGGCATTTGCAAAGAGAGTGTACTCCAGCCTTTTTCTGCTAATTGAACACGTAAAGGCTGAATCACCATTGACCAGTCAGGGTGAATGCCTATACCGTGAATAACAATAATAGCAGTCTCTTTAGGTTTGTCAGCTTGGGTTTCAATTGCTAAAAAATCTGTTTTACCATCATTTAAATATACGGCCTCACCATCAAGTAGTGAATCTGTAATTTGCTCTGCCCAGCGTTTTTCTTTATCAAGGTCACTGGCAAAACCAGAAGTACTAAAAAAAGCAAGTAAAAGAAAAATATGTAAAAAACAGGGGGGATGGGTTTTTATACTCATAAGTAACTCCTTAAGAGTATATTTAGCATAAATACTCTAAACTATCTCAAATTGTTACGTTTGCTAATGTATTCCCATGTGGAATGTGAGTAAGTTCTTAGTGTCTGAGTTCTTTTTTGGGCATGGTGTAAAAATAAATCTTCGTTTAAAGTTTAGAAGTGAATTTCATCTTTATTTACAACTTGCCAAACTGGAATAGTACCTAATTTTTTTTTGCTCTTTGTAGATTATCTTGAGGTTACAGACTCCGAAAAAAATAGTTAAAAATAGGGGGGGTACAACTGGGTAAACGTCTAGCAAACCACACTATTTGGCAGTCACCAACCTAGTATTCCAAGGTAGCAGATAATCAATGTCCTCAGGTTCTTTGATAAGCTCTTCAAATAAAAACTTGATGTAGTCAAAGGGGGTGAGTCCATTGGCTTTAGCTGTTTCAACCAGGCTGTATAGTACCGCACTGGCATTTGCCCCATTTTCAGTATTGCTGAATAACCAGTTTTTTCTGCCAATGACAAAGGGTTTGATGGCGCGCTCGGCGCGGTTGTTGTCAATATTGAGGTTGCCATCTTCAATATAGCGCACTAGTTTTGGCCATTGTCTGAGGTTGTAGGCAATGGCTTTTCCCAATACGGATTTAGGAAGTACTTGTGTAGCGGACTTATCCAGCCAGTCTTTGTGCTTCTCCAACAGGGATTTTGATGATTCTTGTCGTACTTGCCACTTTTCCTGCACTGTCTTATTCTTTATTCCTGCTGCTATCCGGTACAACTTTTGTATCATCGCAAGTGCTATATCTGCTTTACCACTTTTTCCTTTGGGTTGGGCTTTTTTCGCCTCTGTAAATTTACGCCGCGCATGGGCAAAGCAGCCGACCAATGTCGC
>JALSLM010000082.1 GCA_026988295.1 Thiotrichaceae bacterium | reverse complement strand
GCAAGAGCGGGGTGCAAACATAGGTCTCCCCTGTAAATATTTTTTGAAAAAACACTGGCTAGCTTTTCATACAAAATATCTAAGCCTTCTCCTGTCAAGGATGATAACCAAATTCTTGCGGGTAGTTCATTATGCTCTTCATCAATATGCGCCGTTTGTTCGGTCAGATCAATTTTATTCATTACTTCAATTTGAGGTACATTTTCAGCACCTAACTCATGAATTACATTGTTAACTTGCTCTCTGTAAAAATCACGTTGCTCATCATTGCTATCAATCACATGTAAAATCAGGTCTGCTTCGATGGTTTCTTGTAAAGTCGCACGAAAAGCTGCTACTAGATCATGAGGCAAATCACGCACAAAGCCAACAGTATCAACTAAAACGATTGATTGTTGATCGGGTAACTTTACTCGGCGCAAAGTAGGGTCTAGTGTCGCAAAAAGCTGATCAGCCGCATAAACTTCCGACCCTGTGATCTTATTGAATAATGTTGATTTTCCTGCATTGGTATAACCAACCAGTGAAACTGTAGGGATTTCTGTTTTTTGTCGAAGTTGCCTGCCCTGTTCACGTTGCTTGCTAACTTTTTCCAAACGTTTGTTGATTTGTTTAATGCGAACATTCAACAAACGACGGTCAGTTTCCAACTGTGTTTCTCCAGGACCGCGCATACCGATACCACCTTTTTGCCGTTCAAGGTGTGTCCAACCACGCACTAAACGTGTAGACATGTGTTTTAGCTGAGCTAATTCAACCTGTAACTTGCCTTCATGTGATTTAGCACGTTGCGCAAAGATATCAAGAATAAGGGCGGTACGATCAAGTACACGGCATTCAATTTGCTTTTCAAGGTTTCGTTCTTGGGCGGGGGAAAGCGCATGATCAAATATGACAACATCTGCATCAGATTGGATTACTGCTGTTTTAATTTCTTCTACTTTCCCTGATCCGACAAAGTAGCGTGGGTCAGGAGAATACCTTGACCCTGTTATTAGGGTTGAACTTATTGCACCTGCCGATCTTACAAGTTCTTTGAATTCACGCTTATCCAGAACTTCATTATTTTTTCCAAAATTAATCTGCACTAATACAGCGCACTCAATCAGAGTCTCACCCTGACTGAGCTTATCAAATAATTCCAATTGTCCGCTCCCCTAAATTCAATTTAGAGAAGCTCTTCTCTAAACTTAATCTTCGTCTTCAATAGTAAGCTTGATAGGTCGCGCTGGAACAATGGTAGATATAGCATGCTTGTAAACTAATTGGCTTACAGTGCTACCTAAAAGTACGACGAATTGATCAAACGACTCGACGTGACCTTGTAGTTTAATACCATTGACAAGGTAAATTGCGACGGGTATCCGCTCTTTTCTTAAAGCGTTTAGGAAGGGTTCTTGTAGCATATGCCCTTTTGACATGGTGTACTCCTGATTTATTATTGGGTTGTGGTTATTAATATTTTATTTACTTGAGCAAGTTGGGGGTTACGCTCTGTTGCATCCTTGCATTAGTGAATAATAACAGGTTTACAGAAAAAGTAAAAAAGCAATTATCTGCTAAGTGATCAGGGGTAGCTTTTCCAGACTAATAGTATTTAACCACTTATTTTGATCTAGTGTACCTACAACATGATGACCGCTCTCTGGCTCGCTCGAAGGATTAATCTAAGGATTAATCTAAAGCTACTGGAGTTCTATGCTCTAAACTGTATCTTCTAAGAATATTTCAACATCTTTAAGTATTTTTGAAAAATTATATTCTTTTGCATTATAAGAACTAATTTTTTTTTCTGAGCGCATCCAAGTCATTTGTCTTTTAGCTAACTGTCGTGTTGCAATAATAGCAAGCTCTGTCATTTCAGCATAAGTAGTTTTACCCTCTAAATATTCCCAAACCTGCCGATAACCAACGGAACGCATTGCGGGTAAATCAGAACTTAGATCGCCTCTACTATATAAGGATTGAACCTCTTCAATTAAACCATTATCCAGCATTTGTTTGAAACGAACTGCAGCCAATTCTCTTATCCATTCTCTGCTTTCAGGTATTAATGCTATCTTCATAAGCCTATACGGCAATGCATCCTTTTGAGCTTCTTTTTGATGTACAGTAAGTGCTTTCCCTGTAAGTTCATAAACCTCCAAAGCACGCTGAATCCGCTGTTTATCATTCGGATGAATTCTTTGTGCTGACACTGGATCTACTTCTTTTAATCTATCATGAAGATATACCCAACCATTTTGATTAGCTTGCTCTAATAGCTTTTCTCGAATCAACTGATTTGCTGATGGTAGTTTAGCTAATCCATACTCTAAAGCTCGAAAATACAGCATTGTTCCACCGACAAGAACAGGAATTTTTCCATTTGCTGTTATTTCCTGCATTTCTCTTAGTGCATCTTTACGAAATTCAGCAGCTGAATAAGGTTTTGATGGATCAAGAAAGCTAATTAAGCGATGTGGAGCCAGTCGTAATTCTTCTTCAGTCGGCTTAGCAGTTCCTATATTCATTCCCTTGTAGACTAATGCCGAATCTACACTTATTAACTCTAGTGGAAAATACTCTTTTAATTTTATTGCTAAACTAGTTTTTCCTGAGGCAGTTGGACCGATAATAAAAATTGCTGGGGATTTTTTCTTAGACATATTGAATTATTTATTTTTACCTGAATCCATGAGGTCAATACAGATAGAAGAGCATAGAGATTGATTTAGCCTAACAATTAAAAATACTCACATAATTAAATCCACTATCTACAACGCAGATAAAAGGACCCACTAAATCTTAGCTTTAAGCCATAGGATTAAGTGGGTATTTTTTAACTAAGCCGGCGAATAATTAACCGATAGTTTGTGTTCTGTGGTGTGGCGACCTAGAAGCCTCAAGTATTAGAAACAAAAAAAGCCGCAACTATGTGCGGCTTTTTTAACTCATTAAGACATGAGTAACAATAAACTCATAGAGAAGCTGTTTACATTACACCCAGCTTTTCTAAAACATCTATTGTTAATCCACCAATAGGCAAGCCATTTTGTCTTTGATACTTTTCTACTGAAATCATAGTTCCACGACCTATTGCACCATCAATTGGACCTCTATAGACACCTGCATCTTTTAGTGCTTGCTGGATACGCTTATTAATATCTGG
>JALSLM010000081.1 GCA_026988295.1 Thiotrichaceae bacterium | reverse complement strand
GATAGGGCTTGTTTATCAAAATCAGAAATTGACAAAGAATACATAAAAAAATGCTCAAAAAAATTCAAGTTTAGCACTCGCTCATCAATAGAGCACTATTACCCCCAAAACCCTATTAATGATGAAAAATTAAGCAAAAATGAAAATTTAGATCACTTTGGTAATTTATGCTTAATCAGTGCAAGTCAAAATTCAAAATTAAGTAACTATGCACCAAAAGCAAAAAAAGAACACTATAAAAACTCTAAAGCCACAGAAAGTCTAAAGCAGGTTATTATGATGAGCTATGGAGATAATTGGAAAGACAAGGAAATAGAAGAGCATGGTAAGTATATGCTGAAAATTTTAGGTGTTAAGTCTAATGAAGAGGAGTAACAAGAAAGAAACCAAAGGGTCAGACTCGATTGATGCGACTGAATAGACAGCGCGGTAAATAAGTGTAAACTTATATATTATGATTACTCTATGGCAAGATTAAATAGGGTAAGCTCGGTAGGTATGCCACAATAAGGTTTACACTGACCCCACTTATTCTTAACTAGGAATCCCTATAATATTGTTTAGAATTATGGCTGTCCTTTTGGTGGTATGCGTATCATGGGAACCGTGCTATCATGTATGAATGATTGTATCGTTTAAAGATAAAGCGACAGAAGATATTTTTAACGGGGTTAATTCCAAACAAGCAAGAAAAGCTTGTCCTCAAACTTTATGGAGAGTTGCATCACGAAAACTTGATCAACTTGATTCTGTTCGAAATTTAGAGGAATTAAAAGTCCCCCCAGGAAATAGACTTGAATTATTATCGGGAAATAGAGAAGTCTCATACAGTATTCGTATTAATGAGCAATATCGTATCTGTTTTTCTTGGGAGGATTTAGGTCCAGATAATGTCGAAATAACTGATTACCATTGAGGTTTAGATTATGAGAATTCCAACAAATAGAGAGCCAACTCATCCTGGAGAGATGCTTCGTGAAGAATTTTTACTTCCTATGAATATAACTCAAAGAGAGTTAGCTGATGCTATTCATGTACCTTATCAAAGAATAAATGAATTAGTTAACAAAAAACGGGGGGTAACTCCAAGTACAGCACTTCGTTTAGGTAAATTTTTTGGTGTTTCGCCAGACTTTTGGCTCAATTTACAAATGAGGTCTGAACTTTTTAAAGCACAAAATGTAGAGCAAAAAGATTTAGAATCTATTCAAGATTATCAACAAACTCATAAAATAGCATAAAACCAAAGGGGTTAGTCTCGATTGATATGACTGAATAGACACTTTATACTCGCCCTTTAACTCAATGCTTCCCTTATGTTCCTCTCTCTGCCATTATTTTTGTGGGTCATCCTCAATATGTATCGCTTGTGGTAAAACCAATCGAGTCTGACCCCTTTGATGTTAAAAAGTGTAAAAAAGGGGGGGGATGGGTTTGTATACTATATTGCCATGTATAATTAAAAACTCTGCTAAACTTTGCTTTTTCATGTCCTGCAAGGAATCTTAAATATGTCTGTTAGCCAAGCTGTTATTAAGCCTAGTATTTGTCCTTTAGATTGCCCTGATACTTGCAGTCTAGCTGTAACGGTTGAAAATGATAAAGTGGTCAAAGTTAAAGGCTCACAAGTTAATCCATTTACTGATGGTGTTGTTTGTGGAAAAGTATCTAAATTCTATCCTGATTTTGTGCATGGCAAACATCGTTTAATGACTCCACTTCGCCGTATTGGGGAGAAGGGTGACGGTAAATTTGAGAAGATTAGCTGGGATGAGGCGATAAAACTTTGCTATCAAGGTATTCAAAAAGGAATTGATAAATACGGTACTGAGTCCGCCATGCCCTTGAATTATTCTGGTCCTCATGGGCAACTTGCGGGTGGCTCAATGGATCGACGCTTTTTTTATAAGTTGGGGGCGACTCAGCTTGAGCGTTCTACTTTGTGTGCAGGGGTTCGTAGTTTGTCGTATACCTCATTATTTGGACAAAGTATTGCAATGCCGCAAGAGCAGGCAGAATATTCTGATTTAATTATTCTTTGGGGAACAAATACCAGCACCTCTTTTTTGCACTTGATGAAGGTGATTAAAAAAGCACGTAAGCGTGGTGCAAAGGTGATTGTGATTGATCCTAAACGAATTAAGGTGGCGGGTATCGCTGATCTTTATTTACAAATACAACCTTCTACCGATGCCTTTTTTGCACTTGCTATGGCGGCAGAGTTGGATGCATTGGGTGAAATAGATCATTCTGCATTGCAGAATAAGGTCACTGGTTTAGAAGAATATTTAGAATCTGCTAAGGGCTATCAAAAAGAAAAAATTCCTGAAGTTTGTGGTATTGAATCAGCACAAGTTGAACAGTTTATTGATTTGATTCGTCATGCTAAACGTATGTCAATGCTTGTTGGTGTAGGTTTAGAACGAAGCAATAATGGTGGTTCTGCAATACGTTCGGCAATGGCACTGTCTGTGCTTTTAGGTCAATTTGGTAAGCTTGGTCAAGGTCAAATGGGCTATTATTCAGTCGCTTATCCTAAAACTACAGATAAGCTACAGCGCCCTGATTTTTTAGAAAAGCCAACGCGTACCTTTAGTATTGTTGATGCGGCTGATCATATTCTTGATAGGGATCAGGCAATTCCCATCACCTCTGTTTTTATTTATAACCATAATCCTGTTTGTGTTCATCCTGATCAAAATAAAATGATAAAGGCATTAAGCCATGATGATGTTTTTGTGATTGGTTGTGATATAAATATGACAGATAGCATGAAGTATGCTGATGTTATTTTACCCGCAGCCAGTCATTTTGAAACGGGCGATGTTTATACGGCGTATGGGCATAATTATTTACAGCGGGCTGAACCTGTGATTGATAGGGTAGGTGAGGCTTTACCAAATACAGAAATCTTTAGAAGACTGGCTAAACAATTTGGTTTTGATGACCCTGCTTTTAAAGAGAGTGATGCAGAATTAATGGAGCAAAGCCTTGATTTATCCAAGCATGATTGCAAACAAAATAGCATTAAGGAGATAGCGACAGAAGCGGTCGTTTCATTTGTAGCTAAAGATTATCTCTGGCTTTCAGATTTAGAAGCAGGGCAGATGATAAATCTCTATTCTGATGACTTGGAAAAGACATTTGGTTATGGTTTGCCTGCTTATAA
>JALSLM010000080.1 GCA_026988295.1 Thiotrichaceae bacterium | reverse complement strand
TCCTTGTCGAATAGCCCTTTTAGCTTGGGTAATAACTCTTTTGCACGAGATTGGGCAACTAACAAAGTCTCAAGTGTGTTACAAGTACCATAGCGTTGGCTTTTAGAGTTGATGGTGACTTTCAAGGCTTTATCAGCATCGGCATCATCATCAATAAAAATATGACAAATACCGTCTAAGTGTTTGATTACAGGTATCAAGGAATCATTGCTAACTCTTTCTATCAAGCCTTTCCCACCACGGGGGATAATCACATCGACCGAATCTTTTAAGCGCAATAATTCACCTACTGCTTTGCGATCCGTGGTTTCTACGACTTGCACACAATCAGAAGGAAGCCCAGCTTGTTGTAAACCATACTGAATGCAGGCGGCTACAGCTTTATTAGAATAAATAGCTTCAGAACCACCACGTAAAATGGTTGCATTGCCAGATTTTAAGCAAAGTGCGGCAGCATCTGCCGTGACATTGGGGCGAGATTCATAAATTATCCCGATGACACCAAGTGGCACACGCATATTACCCACTTGAATCCCCGAAGGCATAAATTTGAGATTATTTATTTCACCAACAGGGTCGGCTAAGGCGGCAATCTGACGTAAACCTTCCGCCATTTTTGCAATTGCATCATCTGTTAGTGCAAGACGATCTAGCATGGCGGCTTGCAAGCCTTTTTCTTTACCTGCTTGTAAATCTTTTGCATTCTCAGTTTTTAATACTTCAGCTTGATCCACTAGGCGATCAGCGATTGCATTTAATGCATCATTTTTCTGTTTAGATTCTACAGCCGCAAGAATGGAGGATGCCGCTCTGGCTTTTTCTCCTAAATCTTGCATATAAGTTTTTATGTCTTTCATTATATTGCTTCAATATTGCTTCAATAGTCAGTTTGGTTTGTCGATTATAGCGAGCTAAGGTAATACAACCTATGATTTTGTCTAATTTGTTCAGCAATTCACGTTTTCAGGGTTGTTTATCAGGATTAGTAATCTAGATTAGTAATCGGAATTACTAATAGTAGCCTTGCCGCTTAAAACAAGTGCCAATTCTAGCAAGTCAGACCATATCCTGCCCATTCCTTTATTGGCTATTTTACCCTGACCTTTGGATAAACGATCAATTTCAGCATATTGATTGAGTATCATCGACCAATCAGCATGTTGCATTCTCTGTAAGGCTGTTTGAAATGGTTTTTGTCGTGGGCGTGGCATTTTTGATAAAATTTGTGACATGGGTGTGCCATTTCTTAATGAAAAGCTGGCGTTATATAGTTGTCTTGCTAAATCACTTAAAGTCCAGAGTGCTAGCTGAATGGGCACACCTTCTTCTTTAAGGTTATGGTGAATATGTTGAACACGCTGACTATCTCCCAACATAACTGCATTTGATAAATCAAAAATAGAGTAGCGTGAACTATCACTGACCGAGGCTAAAACCTGCTCTTCATCAATAATAGTTTCATTTGCACCTTCATGGTGAAATAAAAGTACAAGCTTGCTGATTTCTTGCGTTGCGGCTAACAGGTTGCCTTCGATACGCTCAGTTAAAACACGTACAGCTTCTGCGGTGGGTCTCATACCTTGTTGGCGAAGTCGTTTGGCAATCCATGCCATTGTTTCTGCAGTTGATTTATCCCAAATTTGAATAACAACTCCATTCTTGTCTATAGCTTTAACCCACGCGGCATTGCGCGCATTGCCAACAAGTTTAGGACATTGGATTAGTAAAATCTTATCAGAAGGTGGATTCTTCATATAATCACGAATTGACTGACTACCTGCTTTACCAGGTGATTTTGTCATAATGCGTAAATCAATGAGTTTTTTCTCACTAAAAAGTGATAAATTATTAGATGCGCCCATTAATGCACCCCAGTCAAAGTGGTTATCAGCATATAAAATATCACGCTCAGTAAAGCCTTGCTGCTGTGAAAATCGACGAATTGCATCAGCCGCTTCCATCTGTTGCAAGGGTTCATCACCTGCCAATAAAAATACTCTTGGAAAGTTACTTTTCTGGTTTTGTAAAAAGCTAGTTAGTTGATCGACATTAAGTTTCATAACTTATTAGCAATAGAATAAAAAGAAGAGCCAAAAGCAGACAGAGACATAAATAGAATAGGTCTGTCAGATAGTTTCGTTAATACCCATCCCCCCCTTTTTTTGGAAATATTATCATTCTGTTGTTTGCATATTGTCTTCATTTTAGTTTTATTGCTAGTCACTTAAATTTGTATTATATAGTAGGCTGTCTTAGAACGAAGGTAGTTTAATAAAAAATGAATATTTTTGATAAAGAAATAGACCGAAGAAATACTGATAGCCAAAAATGGGATAAATATAAAGGCAGGGATATTATCCCTATGTGGGTGGCTGATTCCGATTTTGAAATAGCACCTGAAATTATAGATGCCTTACAAAAACGGATTGCTCATGGGGTTTTTGGCTATAGCGTAGAACCCACGGAAGGTGTGCAAGAGGCTATACAATATCATCTTAAATCACAATATGATTGGAATATTGAAAAAGAGTGGATTGTGCCGTTACCAAGCCTTGTTAGAGGCTTGAGCTTATCGACTTTAATGACAGATGATAGTAAAGATGATGTGCTTGTTCCAGGCACTATTTATCCTCCATTTAATTTTGTAACTGAAAATAATAATCGTAATATCATCAAGATACCTATGAAACTTAATGATAATTCTGGGGTTGAGCGGTGGCTATTAGATTTTGATGTGTTGGAAAATTCGATTACAGCTAATACTCAGCTTTTACTCTTTTGTAATCCACACAACCCTGCTGGCACAGTCTATACAAGAGATGAATTAACTCGCTTGCATGAAATTTGTGTTAAGCATGATTTATTAGTTTGCTCGGATGAGATTCATTGTGATCTTGTTCTTGATGAAACTAAAAAACATATACCTTTTGCGACTCTTAATGATGATGCCGCTAATCGTACTATTACCTTAATGGCAGCGAGTAAAACATTTAATGTGGCAGGTTTAGGGTTTGGTTTTTCTATTATTCCAAACAATGCTTTGCGAGCTAAATTTAAAGTTATGGTTCGACAACAAATGCCTGATATTAATATATTGGCACAAACTGCGACAGAAGCCGCATTCAAACATGCAGAGAACTGGCGTTTAGAGCAAATAGAGTATTTGCGTGTCAATCGTGATTATTTGATGCAAGC
>JALSLM010000079.1 GCA_026988295.1 Thiotrichaceae bacterium | reverse complement strand
GGTAGATTGCTTATGGTGTATTTACCATCAGCATCCGTTGCGGTATAACCTCCATATCCCCAGTTATTACCAGCTTTTAAACTAGCAGAGACATTAATTCCTTCGATTGGATTATTAGCATTGTCGGTAACAGTGCCACTTATAGTACCTGCAAAAGCGTAGCTAGCACTGGCAAACAGGGCAAACAGGCTCAGTAGTATGAGGCGTAGCAATTTTAGTGATAATAATGATAAAAAAGGTGTTTCTTTGTGGGGATTTTTTGGGATGTGTGTGGGGTTCATCTTAAGCCTCTTGATTTGTAATTTAAGCACAAAAACTTTGATATAAATGACTTTAAACTGCTACTGATCTACTTAAGGAAACCCTGATCAAGTTCAATTATTCAATCGACTTAATCAGGTTCTCCTTAAAAGATCTAACACCTAAATGACAGGTTGATTTCATGCTAATACGGGTTTAAATCTATTTTTATAGTGTATATTTATCACAAATGATAAAGACGATGCAATGTGAGAAAAATCACATTAATTAATTCTTATTTTACTTGTCTAAGCGGTTCTCTAAGAATTGGGATTAAAATGAAAAAATACAGAAATAATATAACCTGAATCCGTGAGTCCAATGCGGATAGCAGGGGATAAGATATTGGTTTAGCACGGGTTTAAAAAATCTTAGCTTCACCCTTAGGTTAAGCGGGTATTTTTTAAACCCGTGATGAATCAATAGTTTATTCACTGTGCCGTAGTGGACTCACGGATTCAGGTATAAGCTAAGATTTTGATGTTTATGGGATTTTTAGTCAATCTTTAGTCCTTGGATAGCCTCCTAGAATATTTAAACTAATCAATAAATATTTTAAATCGGATGTTTTGCGAACTTTGAATTTTTTGCAGAGCCGTGATAAATGGTTGGAGACAGTAGATTCACTCATACCTTCTGCTACGCCTAATTGTTGTAGTGATTTTTGAGACACGAGATCACGTAATACAATACGTTCTTTGGGTGTAATTTGGGGCAAGTTTGGAAAAACAAAGGTTCTACTAAAATCTGAAGGTTGTTGTAAAATAATGTCACTAAATACACGGCTACAGACGATCAATGTATTTAAGTTTTTTTGTTTGAGGCTAGTGAAGTTGTCATCATTACCAAAACTAAGGATACTGGAACCTGCCATACCTATTGTATTATTCATGGTTGGAATCGTAATGGCATTGTTAATTTTAAATTGCTTTCTTGCGAGCTGAATTAATGCAATTTCCTTATCTTTAAGTTCTCCAGAATGCTCTTTTTGTTTCCAGTCTTTGGCTTGAAGATTGCCTTCACTGATTTCACGAATAGTAAAATCATGCTTAAACCACTTTTCCTCTGAATAGATTTTTATAAAATCAGGTGGAAACTTGGTGCTAATTTTAAAAATTGGAGCATATTGTATTTTGGGTTTGATAAAACTATGTGGCTCAAAGCTAAAGCAAACAGCGTCGAAACCCATCTCAGAAACTACCATTTGATAGAGATCAAAGCGTTCATCTAGTAAATTTAGTAAATAAAGTTGTGAGACAAAATCACCAATAATCTGATGCCTGACCTCTTGCATTTTTTGCCCTCCCATGAGAAAACCCCTTTACTATGATATGAGCATGGTTACACATATTTTACAAGCCCTTTAGAAAGCAAATTAAATTTGGTATTTAATAGCTGATACCTGAATCCGTGAGACTATTGCGGATATGAGGGATAAGGTATTGGTTTCACAGTGGACTTAAAAAATCTTAGCTTCACCCATAGGTTAAGCGGGTATTTTTTAAACCCGTGATGAATCAATAGCTTGCATTCTGTGCCGTAGTGACCTCACAGATTCAGGTATAATTTTCATCTGTCAAATAATGAAATTTCACAATCTCCTTAGAAAGCAATTTACCCTTGGCATTTAAAAGCAGGTATTCAATGAATAAAATAAAAACAGATTTACTCGATATTTTTCAAACGGCTCTCAGTGCAGTGGCGGGTAAGCAGGTGGTTGAGAAAGCGATTAAGCGTGAAAAATATGCAGGTCAGTTTCATGTTATTGCTATTGGTAAGGCTGCAGATGCAATGGTGCAGGGCTTATCTGATGAGAATATCATTGATGGTTTGATTATCTCGAAACATGGGCATATTTCTAATCAATTGCAGCAAGACTCCCGTTTTAGTTGTATTGAGTCTGACCACCCTATTCCCAAAAATTCAAGTTTGTTGGCAGGAAAAGCTCTGCTGAAGTATTTGCAAGAGTTGCCAGATAATGCAACTTGTCTATTTTTGATTTCTGGTGGTGCGTCTGCTTTGGTTGAGGTCTTGCATGATGGTTGGTCTTTAGCTGATCTAACAGAGCTAACTGATTATTTATTGGCTAATGCTTATTCTATTAGCGAGATAAATGCAGTGCGCCGCAAAGTTTCCAAAATCAAGGGGGGTGGCTTATGGCATTTTCTAGGTGATCGATCTGTTAGTTGCCTGATTATTTCTGATGTTCCGAATGATAAGCCTATTGATATTGGTTCTGGTCTTTTATTCCCTGATACTATTTCTGCTAGTGCTATACCCAATTTGCCCAATAAATGGTTGTCGCGCTTAAAAGCTTCTGAGCCAATAAATACTCCTAAATCATTTAATTGGGAAATTATCGCCTCACTTTCTAATGCTAAGCAGGCTGCGGCTGATCATGCAATAAAGTTAGGTTATCCTGCAAAAGTAATCTCAGATTTTATTGATGGTGAAGCAATAAATGTCGCAAAAGATTGTGTCGAACAGATCAAAAACACCCCCCAAAAAATATTTATTTGGGGTGGTGAAACAACTGTTATCTTACCTAAAAAACCTGGCAAAGGAGGCAGAAATCAACACCTTGCTTTGGCAGCAGCCATTCAAATGCAAGACTTAACAGAGTGTTATTTATTAGCAGCGGGGACTGATGGCTCTGATGGTTTATCAACAGCAACAGGCGCACTAGTAGATAATAAAACAGTAAAAAAAGGGTATAAGCGGGGTTTGGATGCTTCTGAGCACTTACAAAAGGCTGATGCTAATTCTTTTTTCGAGGCTAGCGATGAGTTAATTATTACAGGTGCAACTGGGACAAATGTTATGGATTTGGTGATTGCAATACAGTTACTATAAACCACCCGTATCACAATGAAGCACCGTAGAACCATCGAAACCTTTGTATAAAAGAGGTCGTAAAGTCGGTCCATCGGCTTTACCATTAAAAACAGCACGTTTTTCTTTAGTAAAATCAATGCCCTTTAATTTTTTTAAATGCTCAATGGTTTTATTAAAGTCACTATCAAGAATTAGTGCAATATCCTGTGTAAAAGAACAACTTTCAGATAAGGGTTCATCTTCTAAACAAACACCAAAGATAACTTCTTTAACAGGTAGCTCGCCAAAGCTTGTGTTAACTTTATAAGTTAGATAGCCATCAAAAGTTTGTAATGGTTTAATATTTTTAATCAGGTATTCACGGATTTTTAATAAATCTTCAGAAATCTTGCATGACTCAAAAGACAGCAATGCCTTATCAATGGTTGATAAAAGGCTGTTATTTTTTGACTTATTAACGATTTTATTTTGTTGCTGATTTTTTTCTATTCCTTTATTTGCCGATGTATTTACACCGCCACCGCCGCAAGCTGTGATCAAAAGGAAAAGGGAAAGGGAAAGTAGACATAGGTTATTTATTTTGATTTCAGGCATGTGTTTATAATGCCATAGATTGTACTTTCATTATAACCCATCCCCCCCCTTTTTTTGCATTTTTTATCACACTGCATCAGCTCAATGATACAAAAAGAGGGTGGAATCTATATAGCAGTGTAATAGTAGCTGGTAGTATAATAGTCGTATTCATATTTCTGCGAGCCTAAAGACTCTTCTCCGAATGATTTGCAAAATCCTGAATCCGTGAGGTCACTACGGCACAGGACGCAAGCTATTGATTCATCACGGGTTTAAAATATACCCGCTTAACCTACGGGTGAAGCTAAGATTTTTTAAATCCCGTGCTAAGCCAATAACTTACGCCATGTTATCCGCATTGACCTCACGGATTCAGGAAAATATCAATGAAAACCGAACAGGTTTTAAGCATTATCCCCTCAATATGATACAGTTTACTAATAAACACTTGGGGATATTTCATACATGCTATTAACAAAAAACACATCACAACGAGTCATAAACGGAGGCTTATTATTATCAATAATACTCCCAACAGCTTTTGTTCAAGCTCTGGACTTTAGCTATGGCAAAGGTACTTTTGATTTTAAGTCATCTATTAATCCCTTTATTTCAAGTGATGTCTCACTCGATATTGATACGCTATCACTTGCTGAGTAGCAATCTGTCATCCTTGGAATACTTTTAATTATTTTTCTCTCCAAGCATGAATAGTAAAATCATTTTCCAGATAGTTATCAATAAGCTGATATTTATGCGTGAAATCAGTCACTATTTCTATAATTTCATCGGGGTGAAAACTTTGCAGATCCCAGCGATTTGCCGTCCATTCGTGGCGGGCATCTAATAAATTAAAAGCAATGCCAGTTTTGCATGTTTTAAACATGCGTCTTATGATTTTATAGGCGTAATCTTTAGCGCTTTCTGCACCTTGATTACCCATAAATTTTCGATTTAGCATTCCTGATAACATCACATAATCATAAGATTTCAACTCAGGATTATACTCAAAGAGATCCGCTTCTATTAGTTTTAGTTCTGGGTAGTGCTGTCGTCCTTGTTCCAATAAGTCTTTTGAAATATCAATACCAGTATATCTTACGGGGGTTTCTTGTTTCGCCAGATAAGCTGCAAAATCACCAAAGCCACAGCCAATATCCAAAAGGCTATTATTTGGCTGAATTCCTATATCTGCTAAGATTTGAAAACGTAACTGTTGCACTTTCTGATTGCTCCAAAAAAGTGCATTGGGATGAAAACCATTGCGCCTTAGGGCATCACGCTGGCTTAATATAATTCTTTGGCGTTGTGCGGGTGTCATAAGACTAAAGCTTTATTGGTTTTTCAAGTACGTAGATGGACTCTTTCACTTCTTCCATGCGATTATCTAACATATCTAAAGCATCCTGAATACCTCGATTATAGAAATAAGCACCTACTTCTTCTGAAAAGAAATCCAGCAAGAATTCAGCATCAAAATTACCAATATCTGTATCCAGCTCTTCCTTGAGGTACATTTTGATTTTTGGAATTAGTAGTTCTTTTTCTTCTTTTGAGAATTTAATAATGATTTCCATAGTTAATGCTCTAAGGGTTCAGCTATTAAGAATAGCAGTTGCAAGTGAATGAGAACAATTTTTTACTCAGCTTGCTCATACTCAGTCAAGCCACTATAGTTATATCTAGGAGGCTGTCCGAGAATAGGAGTCGTAGCGAGGAAAATCTAGCCAAATTCAGCTTTTCCGCAGTAGGCTCTCTATTCTCGGACAGCCTCCTAGCTCAACGGAGTGCTTGACGCAAACAGTCAAGCTGAGAGGGAAATCCCCAATCCGATGAACCTGATCCGGATAATACCGGCGTAGGGATGTGAGTTGAAGCCTGTATTTTTTTAGTTTGTCTGGTTTCCTACATCTCTCCTTTTATTTTTTATGGAGAAACCCCATGCGTTTATATAAAACCCATCCCCCCCTTTTTTTACATATTTTTATACTGACTCTTTTTGCATTTGTGAGTACAGCCTCTGCTGAAGATAAGCCAACTTTAACTGTTTATACTTATGATTCGTTCACTAGTGATTGGGGCCCTGGTCCAAAGGTTAAAGAAGCATTCGAGAAAGAATGTGATTGTAAGCTTAAATTTATTGCACTTGAAGATGGTGTTTCTCTTTTAAGCCGTTTGATTTTAGAAGGAAAACACACTAAGGCAGATGTTGTTTTAGGCTTGGATACCAATCTTTCGGCTGATGCACGCGGTACGGGGCTTTTTGCTCCTCATGGCATAACTGCTGATAATTTAACGCTTCCTCAAAAATGGACAGATGAGATTTTTCTCCCCTATGATTATGGCTATTTTGCATTTGTCTATGATAAAGATAAATTACAAAACCCGCCCAAAAGCCTTAAAGACTTAGTTGAAAACAAAGATGCACCTAAAATTCTGATTCAAGACCCTCGCACTAGCACACCTGGCTTAGGGCTATTGCTTTGGATCAAAAAGGTATATGGCGATAAAGCAACAGAGGCATGGACAAAACTTGCGCCACGTATTGTCACGGTGAGCAAGGGCTGGAGCGAGGCTTATGGCCTATTCTTAAAAGGTGAAGCTCCGATGGTTTTAAGTTATACGACTTCCCCTGCCTATCATATTGTTGCAGAGAAGAAGAATAACTTTGCAGCTGCAAAATTCTCAGAAGGTCACTATCAGCAAGTAGAGGTTGCTGGATTAGTCGCCGCGAGCAAGCAAAAAGAGCTGGGTAAAAAGTTTTTAAGCTTTATGTTGAGTGAAAAATTCCAAACTATTATCCCAACAAATAACTGGATGTTTCCAGCAGCATTGTCACCCGAAAAACTCCCAGAAGCTTTTAAAAAGCTTGTTGATCCATCACCAGCATTATTTTTTGATGACAAGGAAGTTGCAAAAAATCGCAGAGCATGGGCAAAAGAATGGTTGAATGCTTTGGCTAAATAAAGCACAGCCACCCTCAACAACTGCCCTGAAATAGTGCAATAAAACTTCTTTGTGATCTGCTTTAGGAAAACCTGATTAAGTTGACTAGGAGGCTGTCCGAGAACTCGGATTGAAACGAAAATGCCAGAAACATTATAAGGTGAGTTTATCAAAAGAGGCGAATAGTTGCTCTATTTAACGAATTTGATAAGCTCAGATTATGATGTTTATGGGCTTCGTACCTCAGCACCAACCTACAAAACTATATTACTACCAGCCAAGCACCAAGCAACCACCCCCAAACCTTAGAACGATTAAAAACTCTTGTAGCTCTCTATATTATAAAAAATACAAGAAAAGGGGGGGGGATGGGTATCTATATCTATAACCAATATTGATGGAGTGCTAATCCTACAATGATATTACCTGCCTCAATTTAGCATTTTAAATAGTTGGCACTATTATTGCTTAGATGTTTAAATAGAAATTTCAATTGTGAGTAACCATGTTATTTGGTCGTAGTAAAAAAAATCCTATTAAAATAGCTGACAAGAAAGTCAAAGAGTGGAAATACGCTACCTGTGGCTATTGCTCAACAGGCTGTGCTATTGAAGTTGGCTTGAACGAAGAAGGCAAGGCGGTATCATCGCGTGGTGTGGGTAATGCTGATGTAAACCGAGGTAAGTTGTGCTTAAAAGGTATTTTTGAGCATGAATTATTTGATTCGGCAGGGCGTGGCACTGAGCCTAAGATGCGGGATAGTTTTCTGGATGAGTGGAAAACCACCGACTGGGATACAGCACTTGATCATTGTCATGATGAAATTCGACGTGTTCAAGAGAAATATGGGCGTGATTCAGTGGCGGTCATTTCTACAGGGCAAATGTTGACCGAAGAGTTTTATACATTAGGTAAACTCACCCGTGGTCTTATTGGCACGAATAATTATGATGGTAATACTACCCTCTGCATGGCATCTGCTGTATCAGGCTATAAACGCTCGTTCGGCTCTGATGGTCCGCCAGGTTGTTATGAAGATTTTGAGCATACGGATGTTTTGATTGCATGGGGTTCAAACCTGCCTGAGCAACATCCCATTATTTATTGGCGCATGAAAGAAGCACAAGAGAAAAAAGGCTTCCCGCTTATTGTTATTGATCCACGCGTTACTATGCTGGCACAAAATGCAGATCGTCATTTGACCGTAACACCAGGCACTGATGTGGTGCTGATGAATGCCATGATGTATGTGATTCTGGATGAAGGCTTAGAAGATCGTCGCTATATTGAGGCCAACACCAATGGCATTGAAGAGTTAGAAGCTGAAGTTGCTAAGTATGACCCTGTTACTGCGTCTAAAATCTGTGGTATTGATGAGGATACTATCAGAGTCGTGGCAAGGCAGTTTGCAAAGGCTGATGCAGCAATGCAAATCTGGACAATGGGCATTAATCAAAGCACACATGGCTCTGATGGTGTTGTTGGCATCAATAATCTGGCATTAATTACGGGCAATATTGGCATCCCTGGCGGTACTAGTTTATCCATTACGGGTCAGTGTAACGCAATGGGTACTCGCGAGTGGTCATCTTGTTCGGGCTTGCCGAATCATCGTTTATTAGAAAACCCAGAGGATCGTGAATATATTGGTAAATTCTGGAATGTTGACCCTGAGTTTTTCCCTAAAAAACGAGGTATGTTTCAAACTGATATTTATCAGGCGATGGAATTAGGACAAATCAAAGGTTTATGGCTAATTGCAACCAATCCAATGAGTTCATTACCCAATACTGCTCGTATTCGCAAGGCTATGGAACAACTCGAATTTTGCATTATTCAAGATTGTTATGAAGATACCGAGAGTGCGCAATATGGGGATGTTTATTTACCCGCAGGAACTTGGGCTGAAAAAGATGGCGTAATGACTAACACTGAACGACGTATAAATGTGGTCAAACCCGTTGTAAAGCCTCATGGAAACTCAAAGCCTGATCTATGGATTTTTAATCGTATGGCTGAGCGTTTTAATAAAAGTGGTGATGTGGTGTTTCCTGAAAAAGCGGCTGATATTTTTCTGGAAATGGGCAAGTTATCGGAAGGTCGATTATCGGATAATTCTGGCATGACACACGAGCTAATAGAAAAAAATCGTGGCATTCAGTGGCCTTATACAAAAAAACAAGCTGATGCGGGTGAAGCTCCTGCAAAAGGTGGAGTGCGCCTTTATACCGAAGACAGGCAATTTCGATATGCGGATGGCAAGGCTAAATTAATCCCATTACCATTTATTGATAATAATGAAGTGCCTGATGACAAATTCCCTTTTTGGCTAAATACTGGTCGTTTAATTGAGCATTGGCATGGTCGCAGTAAAACAGGAAAGTTGAGTAACAACAATAAATATAGCCCCATTCCTTTTGCTGAAATGAACCCTGATGCCGCCAAAGAATTGGGTGTGAACGCAGGTGATTATATTCGTTTGGTTTCACCACGTTCAGATGCGATTGTTATGGCGCAATTAACCCATCGTGTACCAAAAAATATGGTATTTGTGCCCTTTCATTTTCATGATTGCGCCAATCGTTTAACACTGGGTTTATTAGACCCACATTCGCGCCAGCCTGCTTATAAGCAATCTGCTGTACGCATTGAACGGATAAAAGATCAAAAAACAGCCGCACAGATGAGTATGGAAATGCGAAAGTTTTAAGCTTTTGCTTGTAATGGCATTCCAGACTGGGAGTTATCTCCTTTCTCTCAGTCTGCTTTTTTTATGAAAAATATTGAGTTAGAGACTAATGTTCCCAGTACGTGAAGACGAACCAAAATATGCATTTTTGCAAAATCCCTCACAATCCTCACAACACAAGGATAGCAAAGATAAAAACCGCTATGGAAAGGCTATAGAACTAACCATTGACGGTGATGCATTACGTGATCAAAGCCTAAATATAAATAATGATGGCGCAGTGGGTGATAACCCGAATCGTTATAAACAGCATGGTTTTTATTTTACTGCTGATAACTGTATCGCTTGTCATGCCTGTGAAGCGGCTTGTAGTGAGAAAAATGATAATGTGGGTCACATTGCTTTTCGCTCTGTTGGCTTTATTGAAGGCGGCACATACCCAGATTATCGTCGCCAAAATATATCAATGGCATGTAATCATTGCGATGATCCTGTTTGTTTGAAGGGCTGCCCTACTCGCGCCTATACAAAATTTGCTGAATATGGTGCAGTCCTGCAAGATCCTGATATTTGCTTTGGTTGTGGTTACTGTACTTGGGTTTGCCCCTATAATGCACCACAACTTGATCCCGTTGAAGGCACTGTATCAAAATGTAATATGTGTGTAGATCGCCTTGAAGTTGGTTTAAAACCTGCCTGTGTTTCTGCTTGTTTAGGCAATGCACTAGAGTTTGGTGTGATTGAAACTACCCCAAAAGATCGTACACAGCTCGATGCACACATTCCCGGTTTTCCTGATCCAAGTATTACTCATCCCAATATTCGTTTTCAGCAAACTAAAACATTGAATCGTGAAATGAAGCGTGTGGATTCAACAGCCATAAAATATCATCGTGATGATAATGCAGAAAAATACCAGCCCGTTTTAGATGATAAACATGGAAAAACAAAATATTGGGGCTTAGAGAAATTATTAGCTTCACATGAAAATGCACACGTTATATTTACCTTAACCTCACAAGCCGTGATGGGAGCTTTTGTATTGTTAGTTGTGGGTGGATCACTATTTGGTTTGCCTGCAATTACCGCCTTGCAACAGTCATCAGCCTTCATACCTTTACTTATTACAATGTTTGTTTTAATGGGGGTTGGGCTTTACAAGCTAAATATGCACCTAGGTAAACCACATCGTTTTTATAGAGGCTTCAATAACCTACGACATTCACCATTAAGTCGTGAAATTGCAGGGGTTTCTGCCTTCTTTACTGGTTTGGCAGGGTATACCTTTTTCTCATTGTTTGATAATGGCTTTACCCATTTTATGGCTGGTGCATCTGCGCTACTGGGAATGATCGGCTTTGCGGTGGGTTCGTACTATATGTATAAACTCTATCGAATTAAAGCACGTCCATTTTGGGATCATTGGCAAACAGCCAGCACCTTTTATGGCTCGATGTTTTCACTAGGCGCATTATTAATGGCTATGGTAAGCGTCATCTTCCTAGAGAATAGTTTTGCTCTAATTAAAGTTTTTGCAGGCTTTATTGCCTTTGGATTAATTATTGAAGCAGTTGGACTTATCTTTCATGCAAAAGATTTAAAGAAAGGATCAGGTGAAGGACAAGCTGCATTTTATGAGCAAACAACAAGCTTTGGAAAAACCTACTACCTAAGAAATACTCTATTAGTATTTAATATACTACTAGCGTTAATTATCAATGTAAGCAGTTTATCTGGTGGTATAGGAATTATAGTAGGTATCCTATTTTCACTATCAATAGTTCTAATGGCATATTTGGGACGTATAATTTTCTATGCACTGGTTATTCCAACCACTATGCCTGGCGCATTTTTCTGGAAGAACAAAGGCTTTATTGACCATGCCCGTGAATCTGGTCTGGCAGATATGCAACAACTTGGTGTCGCCCATGAAAGACACCACAAGTTTGATGTAAAAGAACTGATACAAACGATTAAATCGAATTTCTTTAGCTCTTAGGAGGTTTCCAATTATTTTTAGCTTGCCAAATCTGCCGATATTTTTCTGCGCTAAATTCTAATCGACTTAATCAGG
>JALSLM010000078.1 GCA_026988295.1 Thiotrichaceae bacterium | reverse complement strand
ATTACTGACCTCCTAAGTTGTTTATCTTAAAGATTTGCCCGATGGATTCTTCCTATTCGGGCTTTTTTTTGAATAAAATTAGCTGATTTAAGGGGCTGTTTCTTACTCTCTCGGCGGCTTTTTTATAAAGCCAACATATAAAATAAGCCAAACAAAAAGAAGAATCGCCCTGTCATTGGTGTTAATTGCGTCCGCTCGCTAGCCTTTAAGTAATTACTAATAGAAATTAATAAAGGTAATGGCAATAATAGCCAAAGTAGCTGATGCAACTGCCCTATTAGAAAGAATATAACTGAAAGCAGATAACTTATAATAATTAAACCCCAGTATATTCGCACTGCATTTTGATAGCCAATGCGTACACTCAGTGTTTTAACTTCTTTGTTTTTATCTGTTTCCCAATCGCGTAGTTCATTACTTAACAAAAGCAATGAAACCAGTAAACTAATAGGGATTGAATGTAGAAATGCTAGGCTTGAAAACTCGCCACTCATGGCAAGAAAAGCACCTTGCACCATCATTATTCCCATTAATAAAAATACTTGTACCATCGCAAGCCCGCGATGTTTAAAATTTAATGGACCAATATTATAACTAAGTGATGCTAACCCTGAGATTAAAATCAATACAAATAATGGCCAGCCTTGTTTAGAAATTAAGAATAAACCAATTAGACTAGCAAGCACAAAACAAAAAATACCCACCTTAGTATTACGATTAATCATGCTTTTTATCATGGTGTGCCTAGCATGGTCATTAGGGATTAAGGGTAAATCTTCAATATCATTGATGAGATTAATCCCTGCTTGCGCAAGTATGCCACCAAGCATTATCCAAATAGCATAGTGAGTATTTTGATAGCCACTTTTCCAAGCAATAAGAATACCTAAACCGCATGAAATAACGGCAACGACCAAAGAAAAGGGGCGCAATGCCTTTATAAAACTATATTGCTTGAGTGGCTTCACGGCGTTTATTCATAGATACAAATATAATGACAGGAATAAGCATTATAAGCCCATAAATGACAGGTACGATAGACATCTGTGGGCTATTTAAAATACCTTGCGTCACAATCAGAGCCATGCCTCCATTTTGCATACCAACTTCGATAGTAGTTGTTTTTATTTGTTGCTTATTTAATCTTGCAAAGCTAGCAAGATAATAAGCTACTGACATAGCAAGAATAACCATAACACTGGTAATGACCGCGACTCGCCCTAAAAATTCAGGAACATGATGCCATAGATTGAAAACCATTGAGAAAATTACAGCTAAGAATAAACTGATTGATATTTTATGAATAAAAGGTTGGATCTTATCTGCCCAAAGAGGTTTGAAATAGTGTAATGCCATGCCTAATAAGACGGGAACAATAGTAACCACAAAAAGACGTTTCATTGTTAAGCCAACAGGAATAACGATCTCTGCGCTTTCTCCAAGTTGTGACTGTAAGGCAATTTCAGTTAATAGTGGGATACTAAATGGCGTGATAAAACTTGCCGCTGTTGTTAAGGCGATTGAAAGTGCTACATCTCCTCGTGCTAGATAAGAAAACAGGTTGCTAGTTGTTCCCCCAGGGCTAAAGCTAAGCACAAGAAGTCCAACTGCTAATATTGGTGGTAAATGAAAGAGTTGCAATAAAATGACAGCCAGCAAAGGTACGAATAACATTTGAGCAGTAAGCCCCAGAAAAAAAGCTTTGGGCTTTTTAAAAACTTGCTTGAAATCATTCGCTTTTAAGGTCATTCCCATACTGAGCATTATCAGCCCTAAGGAAACGGGTAATCCAATTTTTATAAAGATATCTAAAGTCATCTGTGAAGTCTAACGAATCGAATGCGAAATATTCGATGATATAAGTCAATTTAGGAGGCTGTCCGAGAGCTAGTCCAAGAGCTAAGAATTGACAGTTTTTTAAAAAAGTGCCGTGTCATATATTGCTATGCGTCAATTCATTCAAAAATAAGAATCTGTTATAATTGTGACTTTGTATAAATGACTCGTTAAATTATAAATGAATTCTTTAGAAATCAGAACAGCCTATTCATTATCTGCCGTATTTGCTGTACGAATGCTTGGGCTTTTTATGATTTTGCCGATATTACCCTTGTTTGCAAAAGAGCTAAGCAACGCAACTCCTTTTTTGATTGGTTTGACCATAGGCATTTATGGTTTGACTCAGGCTTTATTTCAAATCCCCTTGGGTTTGCTTTCTGATCACATTGGTCGTAAACCCGTGATTATTGGTGGTTTAGCTATTTTTGCCGTGGGTAGTGTGATTGCTGCCTTATCTAATGATATTTATTTAACAATATTTGCACGAGCCGTGCAAGGCAGCGGCGCAATAGCAGCAACAACAATGGCACTAGCCGCTGATTTAACCCGTGAAGACCATCGTGCCAAAGTTATGGCTTTTATTGGAATGAGTATTGGCATTGCATTTTCAGTAGCAATGGTTGTTGGTCCATTAATTAGCCAGTTTGGAGGACTTTCTGCTGTATTTTGGACAACCACTTTATTAGCTATAATAGGCTTATTGTTGATTATATTTACTGTGCCAACACCCAAACAAACTAAAATACACCGTGATGCAGGTATTATTCGTGCATTTATCAAACCCATTCTAACGCAAGGTACACTAATGCGCATGAATGCCAGTGTATTTTTATTACATCTATTAATGACAGCAAACTTTAGCGTATTACCGCTCATTTTTAGAGACCATTTAAATATTGAAACGGCACAGCATTGGAAAATTTACCTCCCCATATTGCTCATTTCTTTTCTCTTATCAATACCTTTAATCATTATTGCTGAGAAACATCGTAAAATTAAAATTATTTTTATAATAGCCGTACTCTTGCTCATTACATCACAAGTATTACTTGGCTTTAATCCCTTTAGTTTTTACCCATTAATGTTTGCATTTTTACTTTTCTTCATAGGGTTTAACTTTATGGAAGCTGTTCAACCCTCCTTGGTTGCCAAATATTCTGATGTAAATACTAAAGGTACGGCAATGGGTGTTTATTCAACAGCACAATTTTTTGGAATATTTGTAGGTGGTGCGGTTGGTGGTTTGGTATTACAAAAATGGGGGATTTCAGGAGTATTTGTCTTTGGTGCAATCAGCTCTATTGCTCTACTCCTAGTCGCTATTAGCTTACCCAAACCTGACTACTATAAAAATGAGTTAATTAAACTCAAGAATGATTTTCTCAAAGATATTGACCTCACCAAACAACAGTTACTTGAAGTTGCGGGCATTAAACAAGTCGCAATATCAATTGAAGAAGGCGTTGCCTATTTAAAAATAGATAAGCTGGTTCTGGATAAAACACAAATATCAAAATTTATCGATTAAATAGTAAAACATTGACATCATTAGTTCCTTACTCTATTTTAATAAAGTCCCTATATTAAGAAAACACTATTTATGCTGACATCCTCAAGCGATGCACTAGTACGTTTCGAAAATGTTCAAAAAAGTTATGATGGCGAAATCCTTGTTATCAAAGATCTCAACCTTAACATACAAAAAGGTGAATTTCTCACCATGTTGGGGCCTTCAGGTTCTGGAAAAACAACTTGTTTGATGATGCTAGCTGGCTTTGAGCCTGCCACCCACGGCGAAATTTATTTAGATGGGATTCCTATCAACCGTGTCCCGCCACATAAGCGTGGTATTGGCATGGTGTTTCAAAACTATGCCCTATTCCCTCACATGACGATTGGTGAAAACCTTTCATTCCCCTTAGAAGTTCGCAAAATGGGAAAGTCACAACGAGAAGAAAAAGTTAAGAAAGCACTCGATATGGTACAACTAGGTGACTTCGCAGAGCGTCGCCCATCACAATTATCAGGTGGTCAACAACAACGTGTGGCAGTGGCAAGAGCCTTGGTTTTTGACCCCGAAGTGGTTTTAATGGATGAGCCTTTAGGCGCACTAGATAAAAACTTGCGCGAACAAATGCAGTATGAAATCAAACACATCCATGAGCGTCTAGGTGTGACGGTTTTATATGTTACGCATGATCAAAGCGAAGCACTTACCATGTCTAACCGTGTCGCTGTTTTTGATAATGGTATTATCCAACAGTTAGCACCGCCCGATGTCCTTTATGAGCAACCTGAAAATGCCTTTGTGGCTGATTTTATTGGCGACAATAATTGCCTAGTTGGCATCGTCACCAGTGAAAGTGAGACGAGTTGCGTAATCAGAACAGAGGATAATTCGGAAATAAAAGCCAATAAAATCAATATTGCTGGTGTTGGTAGCCAAAGTACTTTATCCATTCGCCCAGAGCGTGTCATTGTCAACCCTGAAGCGGGTCAAGTACCCAATATTTTTCAAGCAAAAGCCGAAGAACTTATTTATTTAGGAGATCATATTCGTACCCGCATGAATGTTTGTGGCAACAACAACTTTTTTATCAAAATCCCCAACTCATCTCATCATGCCAACTTGAACAAAGGTGATACAGTCACTATTGGCTGGAATGAGCAGGATTGTCGCGCCTTAGACGCATTCACGTAATCAAAAATATAATAACTTACCAGACTATTCACCACAGGAGAAAAAATGAAAACATTTATAAAATATAGCCTTGCTAGCGCAATCCTTGCCGCAAGTATTAGCTCTGCTCAAGCAGAAACAGAATTAGTGGTTGTTTCATGGGGAGGTGCATATACCAAAAGTCAGCAAAAAGCATACTCAAACCCTTTTATGAAGAATAATCCTGGTATTAAAATTGTTAACGACGATTCGTCCAATGAAGCGGCCTCAAAGCTTCGCGCCCAAGCAGAAGCAGGTAAAGTAACATGGGATGTTGTTGATGTTCTTCCTGATACTGCAATTGCGCTTTGTGATGAAGGTTTAGCCATAGAAATTAACCCTGAAAAAGACTTAGCAAAAGGCACTGATGGCTCATCAGCAAAAGATGATTTTGGTGATGCACTGATTTCACCCTGTTTTATCCCTGAAATTGTTTATTCAACCACTATTGGCTATCGCACTGATAAAGTAGGCAAAACACCACCAAGTACTATTGCTGATGTATTCGACCTAAAAAAGTACCCAGGAAAACGTGCTTTAAATAAAAACCCAATAGGAAATCTTGAATGGGCATTGATCGCTGATGGCGTTGCTACAGCTGATGTTTATAAGGTTTTGAAAACTGAAGAAGGCATAAAACGTGCGTTCAAAAAGCTAGATACCATTAAAAAAGAAGTCATCTGGTGGACTAAAGGTGCTCAACCAGGTCAATTATTAGCTGATGGAGAAGTCGTTATGGCATCTGCATATAATGGTCGTCTATTTTCAGCTATTGTCGAAAATAAACAACCCGTTGGCATGATGTGGGATGCGCAATTATTTGAATTAGATGGCTATATTATCCCCAAAAATGCTCCACATTTAAAAGAAGCGATGGCTTATGTAAAATTTGCAACAGATACAAAACGTCAAGCAGATCAGGCTAAATTTATTTCATACGGTCCTGCACGTAAATCATCATCAAAACTAGTAGGAAAACACGCAGAACTCGGAATAGATATGGCTCCTCATATGCCTACCGCACCTGCTAATTCCAAGAATGTATTATATAAAGACATTAACTTCTGGGCTGATCATAAAGATGAATTATCTGAGAAGTTTGAAGCTTGGTTAGCTAAGGGCTAATACTCCAACAAAGTGCTACAATTTGTCGGATTAGCATAAGAACGTGCACGTTCCTATGCTAATCCAACTTACAAAATACAAATCTGGCTTATATTTTACGATATACCCATCCCCCCCCCTTTTTTATATATTTTTATTGGAATAACATGGCACAAGATAATACAGCCACATTAAAAACAGCGGATGGCACATTATTAAAGCTCAGTTTAGAGCGTTCTCTCCGTAGACGTAAACGCAATGCTCTGCTTTTGGTTGCGCCATTATTTCTCTTTATTCTAATTACATTTTTACTGCCTATTTTTGATATGCTAATTCGTAGTGTAGACAATAAAATTACGGCTGAGATTTTACCAACCACCGTACCTTTATTAGCTAAATGGGATGCAAGATCAGGTAAGCTACCTGATGAGCTAGTCTTTAAAGCTTTTATTACTGACGCACAAATTGCCTCTAAAGCAAAAACAATTAACCGTTTAGGTAAACGCTTAAACTACGAAAAATCTGGAACATCCAGTCTATTTAGAAAAACAGGGCGCAAACTCAAAAAATTCAAAGCTAATAAATTAACAGGTACTTATCAAGAAGCACTGTTAAAAATTGATAAAAAATGGGGCAAAATAGCCACATGGCAAATGATACAACGCGAAAGTGGGCGCTATACCAGCTCTTATTTTTTATCCGCTATTGATATGAAAAAAGGCATAGATGGTGCTGAATGGAAAGATGAAGATAGCCAAATATATATAAACCTTTTTAAACGCACCCTCTGGTTAAGTTTCTTAATTACTTTATTAACAATTTTACTTGGCTATCCAATTGCCTATTTATTAGCTTCACTAAAGACTAAAACAAGCAACCTTTTAATGATATTAGTATTACTACCTTTTTGGACATCACTACTAGTACGCACCAGCTCATGGATCGCACTATTACAAAAAGAAGGCATTATCAATGATGTCTTAGTCTCTATTGGTATTATTTCTGATAATGCTCGCTTATCAATGATTCACAATCAAACAGGCACCATTATTGCGATGACGCATATTTTGCTACCCTTTATGATCCTACCCCTGTTTAGCGTAATGAAAACTATTGACCCTAGTTATATTCGTGCGGCGCGTTCTATGGGGGCAACCTCATTTACAGCCTTTAGGCGGATTTATTTCCCTAACACAGTGGCAGGTATTGGTGCAGGTGGTATTTTAGTCTTTATCCTATCTATAGGGTATTACATCACTCCCGCCTTAGTGGGTGGAACACAAGGAACATTAATCAGTAACTTTATCGCCTACCATATTTCAGAATCATTAAACTGGGGCTTAGCCGCCTCACTGGGCACTTTATTACTATTATTAGTTTTAGCACTCTATATTCTCTACGATAAAATTGTTGGTATCGACAATATGAAGCTGGGCTAAAGGGCTGAGGAGCTTATAAAATGGCACTTCCATTACATGCAACAACAGCTGAGCGAGTTTGGCACTATACGTTTCTAAGCATCTGCACAGTGATTTTTATATTTTTAATCATTCCAATACTGGTTGTTATTCCCTTATCATTTAATGCTCAGCCCTATTTCACCTTTACCCCTGAAATGCTCTCACTAGACCCAGCAGGTTATTCAACACGCTGGTATGAAAGCTTCTTCAATGATTCTAACTGGCAAAAGGCAGTAAAAAACTCAATAATTATTGCTATATTTTCAACTATTATCTCAACTTTTCTTGGCACATTAGCCGCGCTAGGTTTAAGTCAAAAAGACTTTCCTTTAAAAACAACCATTATGGGGATTTTAATTTCACCGATGGTTGTGCCTCTAATTATTTCAGCAGCAGGAATGTTCTTCTTCTATGCACGTGTTAATTTATTAGGAACGCATCTAGGCGTGATACTCGCCCACGCCGCTTTAGCAACACCCTTTGTAGTAATAACGGTGACAGCAACTCTGACAGGTTTTGACCATAGCCTAACTCGCGCAGCAGCAAATTTAGGCTCATCACCCACTAACACCTTCTTTCGCATCACCGTACCATTAATTACACCTGGAGTAATTTCAGGAGCACTTTTTGCATTCATTACATCATTCGATGAAGTGATCGTGGTGCTATTTGTAGGAAGTGTGCATCAACGAACAATCCCTTGGGCAATGTTCTCAGGAATTCGTGAAGAAATCAGCCCAACCATACTTGCCGTTGCCACCTTATTAATATGCTTTTCCATTGTATTACTGATTATGCTTGAAATATTACGCAGACGTAATGAACGATTACGGGGTTTATCACCCAATTAGAAAGCCTTTTATGGCTTCAAAGCTATAGAAACCCATCCCCCCCTTTTTTTACATTTTTTATAACAAATAGGATGGACAGCCATATTTATATCAGAAAAAAGTAAATAAAATAAAACATCTAAAAATTTTCAGTTCTATAGTATTTTCACCCCAAAAAAAGGTAAAAACTGGTGCGTGTACTTCAGTAGCACTCTAAAAGTTGGAATTATCTCACCATTCTAATCATCACAGACACAGCGAAGCCTCACTTTACAATGCTTTTTATAATTAGTTA
>JALSLM010000077.1 GCA_026988295.1 Thiotrichaceae bacterium | reverse complement strand
CCCCCCCCTTTTTTACAAAATAATCTTGTGAATTGTTTAAAACATTGCTCTACTATATAATCATGTGCCAATTGTAAGTTTTTTCGTTTGTTATTATAATTTAAAAACAATCAGTTAGAAAATATCTTATTGAACTTACCTCAAGAAGCAATATACTAAGGCATGGGGAATAATAAACCCAGCTATCAACTTGTCTTTTAGATTCTACTCAAATCGCTGCGTAGAGAAATAATAGAACAAATTGATGGAAAACTAACGATTAGATACCTGAATCCATGAGATTAATGCGGATAACAGGGCGTAAGATATTGGTTTAGCACGGGATTTAAAAAGTCTTAGCTTCACCCATAGGTTAAGCGGGTATTTTTAAAGCCCACGATGAATCAATATCTTGCGTCCTGTTCCGTAGTGACCTCACGGATTCAGATTATAGTTTTCACCAGCAAGAAAATAGTCTTAAAAGGAATTAGGGGATCAATAGTGGCAACAAATAAAAAACCAGCTAAATCAAAAAAAATAGAGGCTTCTCCTGCCAAGGTCGCAAGCTTAAAACAAACAAGTATTTTTCTATTATCAGGGATTACGGCAGTTATTCTACTTGCTTTAGTTACTTATAATCCCGCTGACCCTGGGCTATTTCATCTTGACAGAAATGCTATCATCCAAAATAAGGCTGGAGCAGCGGGAGCTTATCTAGCAGACGTTTTAATGGGTTTTTTGGGTTATTTGTCTTATTTAATACCTATTGCTTTTATTGTTTCTGCATTCCTTTTATTTCGCTCTAAAGATGATAAAAAAAATAATATTAACATAGGCATCACTGTTTTCGGTGTTTTTCTCGCTTTATTTTCTGGCTGCGGTCTTGCCACTTTATTATGGCCTGAAAGTAATTTATCACATACATCAGGTGGTTTGCTCGGTCATGGAATTGCGCGCATGTTTGTTCATTTACTGGATGATATTGGTGCGACAATGATTCTATTTACTGGCTTTATTGCTGGAATCACCCTTTTTGCTGACATCCAATGGATCAAACTAGTCGATAAAATAGGTGATCTGGTTTTAGCAGGTATCGAATTTTTCACTGGAGATGATTCGGACACATCTAAGAAATCTGCGAAACCTCAAAAAAGCACGGCCAAAGATAAGCCATCTAAAACCTCAAGCACATCAGATGCTGATTCAACAAGTATGCTAGGCGCATTAACTGCGGCTATAACTGGGCTATTCTTCTGGAACAAGACAAAAGATGTAGGGCTTTCTTCTCGTTTGCAAGAACCCAGAACAGATTTATTAGATGATATTATCAAAAACCAACCTTTAGATAATAAAGGAACTGTCTTAGGGGTGCCTGATTATATTAATAAAGACACTATTTCTTCAGTTACCACTTCGGAAGGTATTAAGGATAATAATAGCAATCAAGGCTCTAAAAAAGGTGATAAAATCGCTGCTGTTAAAGAGGCAGTTACTAAGCTGGTAAAGAGTAAAGAGCCAAAATCAGAATCAAAGTCAACAAGTAAAAATATTAAACCCAAAAAAGCCAAACAACTATCTCTTAGTAAAGTTATTAGCCTACCACCTATTAGTTTATTAAACCCCCCTCCCCCTAATCAGGGAAATTATTCAACAGAAAAAATGGAAAATCATGGAAAAAATATTGTTGAAGCACTTGAGCATTTCGGGGTACGTGGCGTAGAAATTGATAGTTATTATCCAGGTCCTATTATTACTCGCTTTGAATTACAACTTCCACCTGGCACAAAGGTCAGCAAAATTACAGGGCTAGCACAGGATATGGCGCGGAATATGTGTGTTTCCAGCATTCGTGTCGTAGAAATTATTCCAGGCAAAACAACAATCGGAATTGAAGTACCAAATGAGGAACGTGATTTAGTTTCCATTAAGGAAATTCTAGATTCGAGCTTATTTAAGGAGTCACCTTCCCCTCTGACGATGGTACTAGGTAAAACCATTGAAGGTAATCCATCCATTGCTGATTTATCTCGAATGCCTCATCTTTTGATAGCAGGAACAACAGGCTCTGGTAAATCAGTTGGTGTCAATGCTATGTTAATTAGCCTACTCTATAAAGCAACCCCTGATGAAGTTAAACTCATATTGATTGATCCTAAAATGCTTGAATTAAGTATTTATGAAGGTGTCCCTCATTTATTGACTCCTGTTGTTACCGATATGAAAGACGCTTCAAATGCCTTACGATGGGCAGTGGGTGAAATGGAGCGTCGCTATGCTTTGATGTCATTCATGAAAGTAAGGGGTATTGCGGCCTATAACGAGAAAGTAAAAGCTGCTATAGCCAAAGGCGAGCCAATTACTGACCCTGGTTTTGACCCTACATTACATATTGATGTGCAACCAAGCATTTTAGAGCCTCTACCTTTTATTGTAATCGTTATTGATGAATTTGCTGACATGATAATGGTGGTAGGCAAGAAAGTAGAAGAACTTATTGCACGTTTGGCTCAAAAAGCGCGTGCTGCGGGCATTCACCTTATTCTTGCCACCCAAAGACCATCGGTTGATGTTATTACAGGGCTAATAAAAGCCAATATCCCTACCCGTATAGCATTTCAAGTTTCCACCAAAATTGACTCACGTACCATTCTTGATCAAGGTGGTGCAGAATCACTTCTAGGACATGGTGATATGCTATTTTTACCACCAGGAACTGGCTTACCAGTACGTGTTCATGGAGCCTTTGTTGCTGATAGTGAAGTTGAGGATGTGGTTAACTATTTAAAACTCCAAGGGGAACCTGAGTATATTACTGATGTCATAGACGATACGGGGTCATCTGGTGCGATACCAGGACTAGAACCTTTGGCAGACAATGAAACTGATGCACTCTATGATCAAGCAGTTGCTATCGTTACTGAATCTCGCAGAGCTTCTATTTCATATGTACAACGTCGCCTCAAAGTAGGCTACAACCGTGCAGCATCAATGATCGAAGATATGGAAAAAGCAGGCGTAGTTAGCGCGGTTCAATCTAACGGCACACGAGAAGTATTAGCCCCTGAACCTGTTAAAGACTAAACTGCATAAAGCCGACAAGAAATGCCACAAGAAAATAACAATGAGGGACGTATGAAAAAAACAAGTTTAATAATAACACTAGTCGGAATAATGGCTATTGCCATTTCAACTAAAACAATTGCCGGACCTGACCAAGCAAGGCAGCAACTTAATAACTT
>JALSLM010000076.1 GCA_026988295.1 Thiotrichaceae bacterium | reverse complement strand
TGTTTATATATTTTCTAAATGGCTTTACTGCAAATAGCTATGCTAAAGATGTACCTAAACCAGCACTTATGCTTGCCAATATTTACCATGAGGGTGTTGATCTCAATGAGTATTGGGTAAGTGAAAAATATGACGGAGTACGCGCACTCTGGAATGGTACACAATTAGTTTCACGTGGTGGTAATGTTTATCACGCACCTAAATGGTTTACCAAAGATTTTCCAAAGCAAAAATTAGATGGTGAGTTGTGGATTCAGCGACAAAGTTTTGAATTATTAGTCGGCACGGTGCGTGATAAAACCCCTGATGATGAGGCGTGGCGCAAAGTTAAGTTTATGGTATTTGATCTGCCTGAGTCTGCTTTGATATTTACTAATCGTATTGAATCTATTAAAAAAGTGTTGGAAGCTTGTGATATTCCTTGGTTGCAAGCCATTAAGCAGTGGAAGGTGGCAACACATGCCGAACTTATGAGGCAATTGAAAACTTATACAAAAGCTGGAGCAGAAGGTTTAATGCTACACCGTGGTGCTTCTTTTTATAAGGGGAAACGCAATAACGACTTATTAAAACTTAAACCCTATGAAGATGCTGAGGCCGTCGTTATCAAGCAGCTATTTGGAAAAGGTAAATATCAGAATATGCTAGGTGCTTTGCTAGTAAAAATGCCATCAGGAAAGACTTTTAAGATTGGTACGGGTTTTTCAGATGATGATCGAAGAAATCCACCCAAAATAGGGGAATCTGTTACTTATCAGTATCATGGGCTTACAAAAAATGGCATTCCACGTTTTGCTAGTTATTTGCGAGTTAGAAGCTTGTAGTATATTCGTTGATCTTCATGGAAATATCAATAGATTTGGCAAGCTAAAAATATGTAAAAAAAGGGGGGGATGGGTATACACTTTTTAGCTAATTTTATGGCATCCCTTTGCTCATTAAGGGACGCATGGCTGATAATAGGCTACCAAACAGTTGTGAGGATGCTTGCTCCTCTTTTTTTAGCAATTGTTTCATGTGTTCACGTTGTGTTGGCATTGAAAAGCAGGCAGGGCAGTTTTCTGTAATCACGGGTAAATCTTGTTCTTTAGCAAAGCTTGCAATGCTTTGCTCACGGCTGTAAACCAGTGGTCTGATTATGCGTAAGTCTCCATCATTATTAATATAGTGTGCTTTCATTGTTTTGAGTTTTCCACCGTGAAAAGCTGACATTAAAAAGCTTTCGGCTAGGTCATCAAGGTGTTGGGCTAGTGCTAAAACATTGTAGCCATGTTTTCTTGCTGTGCTATACATAACACCGCGTTTTATTCGAGCACAGAATGAGCAATAAGAATCTCCATTCATGTGTTTATCGGCCATTTCAAGAATAGCTTCTTTGACGTAGAAATATCTAATCCCCAGCTTTTTTAAATAGGGGATTAAAGGTGATGGATCAAAACTTTCAGATTGTGGATCAACCGTCATAGCTGCAATTTCAAAGTTAATAGGTGCATGACGTTGAAAATAAATCAATAAATGCAAAAGGCTTAGCGAGTCCTTACCACCTGATAGACCTAACAGAATTTTATCACCTTCTTTGATCATGCCATAATCACCAATGGCTTTGCCTACGTGTTTTTTTAGGTGCTTGGGAATACTTATTTTGTTGATTGATTTGAGATTATTTGCCATATCCGTATGATAATAGCATGTTTAAGGAGATTCTGATCAAGTCCAATCATTTTTAGCATGTCAAATCTGCCGCTAAATTCTAATCACTTGATCAGGTTTTCCTTAAAGGATTTTCACGCTATAATGCGTCGTTTTCGAGAATTTAGCCATGTCTCAAGCACTTATTGGTGTTGTTATGGGGAGCAATAGCGACTGGAATATTATGTCTAAAGCTGTTGCACAATTAGAAGCTTTTGGTATTGCTCATGAATACAAGGTGGTTTCTGCTCATCGCACTCCTGATTTACTTTTTGAATATGCAAGCACAGCAGAAGAGCGCGGTTTAAAAGCAATCATTGCTGGGGCTGGTGGAGCAGCACATTTACCTGGTATGTTGGCTGCAAAAACAACGATACCTGTACTCGGCGTACCTGTTCCCTCCCGTTATTTAAAAGGAGTAGATTCTTTGCATTCTATAGTGCAAATGCCTGCGGGCATACCTGTTGCTACTTTTGCTATTGGTGAAGCAGGTGCAACTAATGCTGCTTTGTTTGCTATATCGCTATTGGCAAATAGTGAGATAAATAATCATGAAATTATCGCCAAGAAGCTTAAAGAATTTCGTGAAACTCAAAAGCATGTTGCTATGAACATGTCTTTACCACCGGAATAAATATTCATGCTATTACCTGGATCTACCTTAGGAATGCTTGGTGGCGGTCAATTAGGTCGTATGTTTACCATTGCCGCACGAACAATGGGCTATAAAGTCATTGTGCTAGAACCTGACCCTGATAGTCCAGCCGGTCAATTTGCAGATGAACATATTATTGCTGCTTATAATGATGAAAAAGCTCTAGAGAGGCTTGGAAAAAACTGCGATGTCATAACCACTGAGTTTGAAAATATTCCTGCGGCTGTATTAAATCAACTAACTGCATATTGCCCTGTCTACCCTTCTGCTGAATCAGTTAAAAAAGCACAAGATCGTATTGATGAAAAAGCGTTTATTTTATCTTGTGGTTTGTTACCCGTTCCCTATGGTGTTATAAGTACTAAGTCTGATATTGCCGAGGCTATCAAAGCGATTGAATTTCCAGCAATTCTTAAAACAGCCCGATTTGGCTATGATGGCAAAGGTCAGCAAGTTGTTAATAGTGCCATTGAGGTAGAAACTGCATTTCAAGCTGTAAACCAAGTGCCTTGTGTTTTAGAGCAACGTATTGACCTTAAATGTGAAATATCTGTTATTTTAGGTAGAAATGAAAATGGCGACTCACAGTGTTTTCCTGTCGCTGAAAATATCCACAAAAATGGCATATTGTTTCAAACTCTAGTCCCTGCAAGTGTTGATAATAATATTATTCAGGCTGCACAGGCTGCCGCCAAGAGAATGGCAGATAAACTTGATTATATTGGTGTGTTAGCGGTTGAATTTTTTGTGACCCAAAAAGGTGAATTATTGGTTAATGAGATGGCTCCACGTACACATAATAGTGGTCATTACACTATTGATGCCTGTGTTAGCTCTCAATTTGAACAGCAAGTTCGTATGATTTGTGGATTACCTTTTGGTGAGACTCGA
>JALSLM010000075.1 GCA_026988295.1 Thiotrichaceae bacterium | reverse complement strand
ATATTGCTGAGGCAGTAGAGCCATTATCAACGGCTGAACTAGCATCACATTGCTCTCACTATCAAAAAGACCCTAAGGGAGTTGATGCTACTTTTTGTATTCGTTATATACAAGGTTTTATAGATGGTGCGATTGCGACCGATGAAAAAGTAGCACAAAATGCCATTTCAAAATCAAAGAATAAAGAAACTTTTTCTGAAAGGATTATGCGTACTAGAAAAGCAGGTCAAAAACATATTGATCCAACATATTTGGCTGAATTCTGTCTTGGAACACCTGTACCTCTCAAAGCAATTGTAGAAAAAATAATATTAAACTTTAACAGGCGAAAACATAATTCTAAAGAAGTCCCAGCGCGTGATGCTGTGTATTATATTTTGCGAAATGAATACCCTTGTAAAAAAACAGAAAACTGAGTAACAATTTAAAATGAAAATAACAACAATTCATACTTTCTTACAAAGAGAATCGTCAGCAGGTATCTTGCTAATTTTGATAACGATACTGGCACTAATATTACAAAATAGTGGTTTATCGGAGGTTTATAATAGTTTTTTACGCACCCATGTAGAGATTCGTTTTGGACATTTGCAGATAGCAAAGCCTTTATTACTTTGGGTGAATGATGGTTTAATGGCTGTTTTTTTCTTTCTAATTGGTTTAGAAGTTAAAAGAGAAGTTATGGAAGGTCATCTTTCTTCATTAAGTCAAATCGCTTTACCAGGTATAGCGGCTGTTGGTGGCATGGTTGTTCCTGCATTGGTTTTTATTGCATTTAACCAAGGTGAGTCATTTGCTATGAAAGGCTGGGCAATACCAACCGCTACAGACATTGCTTTTGCTTTAGGGGTGTTATCACTGCTGGGTACTAAAGCTCCGCTCTCCTTAAAAGTGTTTTTATTAGCATTAGCGATTATTGATGACTTAGGGGCTATTATTATCATAGCACTCTTTTATACTACTGATTTATCAATGGTTTCAATCATTATCTCTTCTGTTTCCTTGAGCGTCCTATTTATTATGAATAGGCTCGGTGTTGCCAACAAAGCCGCTTATATTCTGGTGGGTATTGTGCTTTGGGTAAGCGTGTTAAAATCAGGTGTTCATGCTACTTTAGCAGGTGTTGCTTTAGCATTTATGATCCCATTAAATTCTAAAGACTCGACAGGAAAATCATTTTCAATGAGTAAACAAATGGAACATGGGCTACATTATTGGGTCGCATTTCTGATATTACCCTTATTTGCCTTCGTCAATGCAGGAGTTGATTTAAGAGGTATTTCTTTAGAAGAAATGTTTACCCCTGTACCTTTAGGAATCATGCTAGGCTTATTTATTGGCAAACAAGTTGGAGTATTTGGTTTTAGTTGGGTAGCGATAAAAATAGGCTTAGCAAAATTGCCAACAGGTAGTAGCTGGAAACAACTTTATGGGGTTTCTATCTTGACAGGCATTGGTTTTACAATGAGTTTATTCGTTGATTCTTTAGCCTATAATGATACTCAGATTTATCATTATGCTGATAAATTAGCCATCCTTTTAGGTTCATTTCTTTCAGGCATTGTCGGTTATTTGGTATTAAAATTCGCAAAGTAATGTAAGATGAAAATAATATATTAGTGCTACCCATCCCCCCCCTTTTTTACATTTTTTTATTACACAGAGAGCCACAGAGTTTCTCTATTGAATCCAAAATGCTACAGCTTTATCCCTAAAAAAGTGCAAAAAAGGGGGGGGATGGGTATTCTGTTTGAGGCTAAAGCCTCTGCTCCGACGATGGATTTTCAGGCGAATAATAGATCGTTGTTTATTTATAGTTCCCACGTTCTACGTGGGAATTCATCTACAGATGTAGTGGTGGCTCTGCATTTACACCATTTAGATAAGCCCTAACTCGTATTCATCTCTCGGAGATGAAGCTTTAGCTTCATGTTTGTTCTAGGAGGCTATCCGAGAATAGAGAGCCTACTGCGGAAAAGCTGAATTTGGCTAGATCCCCCCCAAATTTTCAGTGAATAGAACAACTATTCCCTTCAAATTGGTGAAATATCTAGCTCAAATCAGCTTTCCCTCGCTACGACTCCTATTCTCAGACAGCCTCCTAGGAGGCTGTCCGAGAACTAAGAATTGACTGCAAACCCCATAAACATCATAATCTGAGCTTATCAAATTCGTTAAATAGAGCGACTATTCGCCTCTTTTGATAAGCCCACCTTATAATATTTCTGGAATTTTCGTTTCAATCCTAGTTCTCGGACAACCTCCTAGGGAGCAAGGGCTTGCGACGTTATATGTATGCTATTATCTGTTTGGTATTTATACATTTCTGCTTAAAATATGTTATTTTCTATCACCCCCATAAAAACCTGAATCTGTTTTCACTCATGTGTTCGATAAAAAGGATTGAGTGCTGATAAACGTTTTAAAGAAAATTATTATCGTATTACTCACAAAACACCCAAAAAAACACCCGAAGAAAAAGCCTTAGCACGCATTGCAGAAGCAAAAGAAACAGGGCAAAGCAGACTGGATTTAAGCGAGCTTGACTTAAAAACAATCCCCAAAGAAATCACAGAGCTAGTTTGGCTAAAAGAAATAGATATTCGTTGGAATAAAGAACTTAAAAATATCAGTGCGCTCTCGGGCTTAAGCCAGCTAACTCATTTAGACCTTACTGGTACACATGTCAGTGATCTAAGTGCGCTCTCGGGCTTAAGCCAGCTGACTTATTTAAAACTTATGGTTACACAGGTCAGAGATCTAAGTGCGCTCTCAGGCTTAAGCCAGCTGACTTATTTAGACCTTAACGGTACACAGATCAGTGATCTAAGTGCGCTCTCGGGCTTAAGCCAGCTGACTGAGTTATACCTTAGTCATACACAGGTTAGTGATCTAAGCCCATTACTACCTCTGATTAAAAAAGGCATAGAAATAAAGAATTATGACTCGGGTATTTGTGATGGTATTTATATTGAATGCTGCCCTTTGAGTACACCGCCTAGAGAGGTGATTGAGCAGGGTCATTAAGCGGTTCTTGCTTATTTTAAGGATTTAGAAACTCAAGGGGCTAAAGCACTTAATGAGGCTAAATTAATTATTGTGGGTGAGCCAGAGGCGGGCAAAACAACGCTAATGGAGTGTTTATTTGACCCTGATTATCAGCTGAGTGATGACTCACAAAGCACTTTGGGAATTGAGGTGAGGGAGGGTTGGCAGTTTGCTATGCCGAGTGCTTCTAATGGAAGTGATAGCAGTGTTAGTGATAGCAATGACAAAAACAAAAACAGCAAGCCAGAACAGTTTAGTGCCAATATTTGGGATTTTGGGGGGCAGCAGATTCAATATATGACCCATCAGTTTTTTTTAACTCCCAGTGCGCTTTATGTGTTGGTGTCGGCAAATGATCGTAACGAGCCAACAAACTTTCCCTATTGGTTTAAAATTATTCATTTATTGGGTGAAGAACAGGGGCGTTATAGCCCTGTTTTGGTAGTTTTAAATGAAAAAAATCAGCAACAAAAATTTAATTTTGATTTAAAAATGTATCAAGATCGCTATCCTGAATTAACGATACAGGTTTGTGAGGTTGATTTATCAAAACGGCATAGCGAAACGAATCATGATAGCCGTTATCCCGTTTTATTAGAGACGATTCAAAAGCAACTGATTGCATTGCCGCATACTCAAGAGCCGAGACCAGCTCGCTGGGGCGCGATTCGCCAGGCTTTGCGTGAATGTGCCAAACAAAAAAATCATATTAATTTTGCTGAATACGCGGCTATTTGTGCCGAGCATCAGGTGACTGCATTAGATAGCCAAAAGGTGTTAAGTGGCTATTTGCATCGCGTGGGGAGTTTATTGCATTTTGCGGATGATCCCATATTGCAAGATTTTATTATTTTAAAGCCACAATGGGCGGTGGATGCGGTGTATAGCGTGTTGGTGGATAATGAAATTGAAAGTAATCACGGTGAATTTGACTGGCAAAAACTGCAATCCATTTGGCAGAATGATTATTCTTGTGATGAGCAAAGCAAATTGCTGAGCTTAATGAGAAAAGATAATTTTGAAATTTGTTATGAACTTGATGATAGGCCTAATCATTTTATTGCACCACAGTTATTAAGTAGTGTTCAAGCTGATTATCAGTGGTTGTGTGATAATGATATCAATAACAATATTAATAACAATAACAATGAGCTAGGCTCTGAAACAGCCACCTGTTTAAAATTTCGTTTTCAATATAAATTTATGCCCGAAGGGATTATTACCCGCCTTATTGTGCGTTTAAATCAACTGATTGAAAAACAGCAAGGCACAGAGCAAAGCACAGAGCAAAACAAGAATATCGACCTTGTTTGGCGCAAAGGCATGGTTTTAAAAGATGATAAAAACTGTCGCGCTCAAGTGATCGAAGAGGATAACCGAGACGGGCTAAAAGTGATTGATATTGCAGTAACAGGCAATCACAATGAAGCGAAGTTTTTATTACGACGCATTCGTGATGAAGTGCAGGCAATTCATCAAAAATGGTTTAGAAATATCGCTGTAGAGCAAATGATTCCCTGTATTTGTGAGGAATGTAGGGGAGCAGGTCAGGCAAGCCCCCATTATTTTAAATTAAGCTCATTAGAAAGGGCGCGTGATTCTGGCAAAAAAACAAGGGAATGTGATCATAGTTTTCAAGATGTTTCGATAATGGGCTTATTAGAAGGTGTTTTTGAAATAGGAGAAAGAGAAATGAGTGGTAAAGGTGGTCATCAAAAAGCCAAAGTGATTTATAATATTGAGAATGCGGGTGCAGTCGGTGGGGCAGGTAATAATCACGTTGTAACAGGTAATAATTACGTTGTAACAGGTCAAATAACTCTCAATGAATCTGATAAACAAGCCATTAGTGAATTGCAAGAATCTATTAACGCCTTAATAGAGCAGGTAGAAAACTACGAAGCAGATTTTAAAATTAAAATGGCTGCTTATAGTGAACTGCAAGAAATCAATACCCATCTAAGCACATTAGCTAATAACCCTGAAAAACTTAGTGCAGAAGATAAAAGCAAACTAAGCAGATTCTTAACAGGGGTAAAAGACGGGACATCGGGCGCAATAAAACTTGCTGTTAATATAAAAGATGGCTCAGAAGCAGTGGCATGGGTAGTAGAAAAAGCTATGCAAGTTGCACCGATAATAGCGGCTGTTATATAACTATCCTGTACAGCCTTCTAATACCTTTTCTAATCGCTTAAATTGTTGTTCATCTTTTGGTAAACCGAAGCGCAGAGCGGGGCTTTCTTCGTTGAATAATCTTGTTAAAATTCCTTGCTGGGCGATTTGTTTGTGAATAATCTTGGCACGAGGATGTTGAAAATAAGCAAACAATGCGGTGTGATGTACATGCTGATTAGTGGTATTAAAGTACACACCACCAGTTTCTAGTGGTCTGGTAAAAATATATTTTTCAAGTAATGCGACAAGGCGTATTGCAAGTTCTGGTAACCGTTTGCGTTGCTGTGCGTGCCAATCAGTATCTTGTAAAGCGAGCTTGCCAGCCCAGCGAGCGGGGTGGCTCACTGACCAGTCATCTTGATGTTTTGCCAATGCTTCTAAAATAGATTCTTCAGCCCAGACAAAGCCTAAACGAATCCCTGCTAGACCAAAGAATTTACCGATGGAGCGTAATACAATCAAACCCTGTTTGGGTGTATTGCAAATTAAGCTCTGTTCAGGTGTGGCATCCATAAAGGCCTCATCAACAAGTAAAGTGCTATTATTTTGTTGTAATATCTGATGCCATTTTTCTAATCGTTGAGTGGATAATGTCTCTGCGCTTGGGTTACGTGGGTTCACCACTAATAAAATATCTAAACAATCAAGCTGTGATTCAACTTGTTCTGTCGTTAGGGTGATAACATTATGACCTTGTTCTGCCCAAGCCTGTTGATGGCTATGGTAGGCAGGTTCTAATATGCCGACTTTTTGTTTCTTAGGAAATATCAGAGGCAAGCACTGAATGGCTTCTTGCGACCCTGATACCGCTAATAGATTGGCACTGCCATAATAGCTACTTGCAGCTTGCTCCAAACCATCATTGATCTCTGGCAGTCGTTGCCAACAAGCAATCGGCACATTGGGAAGAGGGTAGACAAAAGGGCTGATTCCTGTGGATAAATCTAGCCATTGTGATAGTGGAATCTGGTATTTGTGACTGGCTGCTAAGAGTTGACCACCGTGTTGATGAGGTGCTTGAGGCGGTTGTAATATCGACTGCATGATAATTCCTTTAGAATTCAGGGTTAAAAATAAGCACAAAAATAAGCATTCCAAGAGCGACTCCAAGTGCCATATAAAGTACTAAATAAATACAATGATCTAATAAATCAATGGCAGCTTTAATATCTTTAGCTTGAGCTTGATGTCCATAGCCTAGTTCGGGGCGTGATTTTTCTTTACCATGATAAACCGCAGTACCGCCCAATTTGAGTTGTAATGCACCAGCACCAGATGCCATCACAATACCCGCATTAGGGCTATACCAGCTTGCGCCTTGTTGCCGCCACGCTTGCCACGCCTGTCGGCTATCACCACACAGAGTATAAAGCAAGGCAGTCGCACGCGCAGGAATGAGGTTTAACACATCATCCATACGTGCGGTCACTTTTCCAAATTGTTCAAAACGTGAATTATGATACCCCCACATCGCATCCAAGGTATTGCATAAGCGATAAAAAACTACACCAGGCGCACCCAGTAGAAATAACCAAAATAGGGGGGCAATAATGGCATCACTACCATTTTCTAATAGTGATTCTATGGTCGCACGACTCAGCGCAGATTCATCTAATTGTGAAGTATCACGACTGACCAAGTAAGATGTTTTTAAACAAGCTTGAGCAAGATTTTTTTGTTGTAAAGCATCCCAAACAGCCAGCCCGTGTTGACGTAAACTTTTCCAGCCAATAGCTAACCAGCCACAGATAACAGCCAAATAAATACCACCAATCCATTGATCAAGAAAATAAACACAGACAGTAATCGGCACAACAGCCAGCCCCCATGCAAATAAACCTTTTAGTCGATGGTAGTGTATGTATTTTTGTAAATGTGAATGCGGCTGTGAAAACTGATGATTCAACAGTTTCTCAATTTTTTGAGCCAGCCAGCCAAAACCAACAAGTGGATGATAATATCTAGGTTCGCCAAGCAAACGATCGAGCAACAAAGCCAAAGCAACAAGCAAGGAAAGCGATATTATATCTACAATAAACATATTTATAATTGATCTAATACCCCCTTTTTTTTGGCTGATGATAGGAAGCCCAACAAAAATATAAAAAAAAGGGGGGGATGGGTTGAGAATTAAAATTAAATAACTTTTTAAAAGAATAGCGCGGTAGGTTGGATAAGTTTACACCATCCAGCAATCGATTATTAAGGAAAGCCTGATTAAGTTACTTTATCCATCACACCAATATTAATATCAAGTTTTAAAAAATCGAGCCATATTTCATCTGGTTTCCAACTTTTTAAAAGAGGTACTATTTCAGCATCTGATAGTTTTAGTACAGATGTTTGATAATGATACATAAAAGCTGATACGCGCCAATTGAGTGCGCAATGTATCCATACTTTATTTCCTTCTAGGATTTGTAGTAGGTTTAGAAATAAGTGTAGATGCTTAATTGTAGGTGCTGTAAAGCTAACAGGAATATGAAAATAATTCATACCTTGCTCACTTACAAAGCCGCCTTCATCGGGTAAAGCATTAGTTGAATCAGGCATGGCAAGGTTAATCACCGATGTGAAACCAGCATCAGCAATTATTTTAAATTGATCAGGGGATAGTTGACCTGATGTGCTTAGTTTGTCATTAATTTTTATATAGTTAAGAATATCTTTTTCCATCGCATCAGTCCTTTTGTATTCTTGATTCAGTTAGATTGATTCAATTAGAGAGTGTATACCCATCCCCCCTTTTTTTTACATTTTTTGGCTCATAGAGAATATTCCATAATCTTATGGATTTAGAATATCTTTGATTAAAATTTTTGAATTACGTTGAAAGTTATATAGAGCCTTCTTTTGATCTGGTAGGTCATTGATCTCACCTGTTTGGAAACCTCTTTCTTTAAACCAGTCTATAGACTGCGTGGTGAATACTAATAATTGAGTTAGTTGGTTTTTTAGGGCTTGCTGAGTGATGAGTTTTAACAAGCGATCACCACGTTTTCCGCCCTTATAATCAGGGTGAACGGCGAGACATGCTAATTCTCCCATTTGAGTGTCAGCGAGATCATAAAGTGCAGCACAGGCAATTATTTTGCCATCACGCTCTATGATTTTAAATTTATCAATCTCCATTTCTAGCTGTTCTCTGGAGCGTTTTATTAAAGCACCTTTTGCTTCTAGCGGCTCGATTAACTCAATAATACCACTTACGTCTTCTATTTTTGCTTGTCTACTCGTCTCATATAAACCAGCATTAAACATAGTGCCGATTCCATCGCGTGTATATAACTCTAAAAATAATCCATCTTTTGTTTCAGTGCTAATTAAATGGACACGTTGAACACCATTATTCATCGCTGTTTTAATATGCTTGAGCAAACGCTTTTGTTTAGGATGAAGCTCAATAAACTGATCAATATGCTGAAGTTCAATATCAGCCGTTGGGGTGGCAGCATCAGCATGAATAAAGATAAGTTTATCTGCTTGCAATGATTTTGCGGTAAAGCTGGCAACATCTTCATAGCGTAAATTAAAAGCTTCACCAGTGGGTGAAAAACCGAGTGACGACATTAGCACGATATTACCAGTATCACTGCCTGCATCAATAAGCTTTTTTATCAAATCAGCATTAATTTTTCTGACTGTTCCAGTATGCTGATAATCAGTTCCATTATGAATGCCATAGGGTTTAGCAGTAATAAAATTACCAGATAGAACTCCGAGGCTTTCATTGATAACAGGTGGAGTGCTAAGAGCATGGCTGAGTTGGTTTTCAATTTCTATGCGTAGAGAACCTATTGTTTCTTTAGCTATTTTTAGTGTTAGATCATCAGTAACACGCATATCATCAACTACTTTGATTTGATGATTGATTGATTGTAGTTTTTTATCAACCTGTGGACGTGCACCATAGACCAAAACTATACGAGCGCCTAGTGCGGATAATATTGCAATATCCTGAATTAATAGAGAAAAAGTATCATCATTAATTACTTCACCAGCAAAGGCGATTACAAATGTTTTCCCTCTGTGTAAATGGATATAAGGCGCGGCTTCACGAAAAAAGTCGATACGATTATTGTTTATTTCTTCAGTATTCATTTATGTTTATCCAGCTTAAGGAAACCCTGATCAAGTCCAATTATTTTTAGCTTGCCAAATCTGCCGATATTTTCCACGAAGATCGGCGCAATAGAATAACTATTACGACTCTCTTCGTGAAAAATAGCGACAGATTTTTCTGCGCTAAATTCTAATCGACTTAATCAGGTTTTCCTTAAGGAAACCCTGATTAAGTTCAATTATTTTTAGCTTGCTAAATTCTAATTAACTTAATCAGGTTTTCCTCAAACTTCATCTTCCTCAATAATTTGAGTTTCTTTCTTACTATCATTAATCCATTCTTGCATATATTTATTGTTATAAACAAAATCAACATAGTCAGAAGCGAAACCTGTTAATTTAACATCATAACCCAATAAACGCATTACTATAGGTGCAAACATTGCATCAGCCCCACTAAAATCACCTAGTAGCCATGAACCGTTATTGTTTCGATATTGTCTGCAATATTCCCATAGCTGAGTGATACGATTAATATCTTGCTGAACATCATCGGCTATGGGGTAATCAGAAAACTGCTTGCGTAAATTCATGGGTAAAGCACCACGTAAAGCAAAAAAGCTAGAGTGCATTTCAGCTGAAACTGTTCTAGCAACGGCTTTAGCCTTTGCTTCTTGCGGCCATCCTTGCTTTTCGGGAAATTTATCAGCAATCGTTTCAATAATGGCAAGTGAATCCCATACTTGAAAACCACTATCAATATCAATCAATATAGGGACTTTACCATCAGAGTTATAAGGTTTGAGATATATATCAGTATCATCCTGAAGAATAAAAATTAACTCCTCTTCAAAATTAATATTTAAATTTTTCAAGAAAAACCAAGGGCGTAATGACCAAGTAGAGTAATTTTTGTTTCCAATAATAAGTTTTAAAGAGTTCATAATAATTAATAATATCTAAGAATGTAGTTTAGGGACAGCGCAATAAAAAACTTACTAATTTCTGAATTTGTGAGGTCGCTACAGCACAGGGCACAATATCTACGCCCTGTTATCCGAATTGATTTTACAAATTTAATAAATGTTACACGGAAAAAGTAGTATGCCCACTTTATGTATAACTCTACCTATTTTACCTCCCATATTCTATTCACAATAACTGACAGTAGACCTCAGATTATCTGAACTTCACAGATTTAGATTACAGTTGCATGTAGCTTTATATTTACCCAATGAATCTTGGCGAGTATAATCGGGCTGTTTTCAAACTTCAGGATTTAGGTATGGCACTAAAACAATGGACTCCCTGCCAAATATCGCAATCTATAAAAAGCTTGATTATCATACTTCTATGCTTATTTGTTCTGCCAATAACGCGAGTTTTTGCAGAACCCACAAATTATGGTCCTACAAAAAATGGGGATACACTTTGGAAGATTGCTCAAAAAAACCTACCTAATCAATCTTTATCTGTTGAGCAATTTGTTTATTCCATCTATACCACTAATCCTAATGCTTTTCAGTCTAGCAATATAAATCGACTTCTTAAGGGAGTTACATTAGTAATGCCAGATGCTGATACCAGCATGAAAATATCAAAGGCAGAAGCTAAAAAACTAATAACCATACTTCAAGCAGATGCTCAACAAATAGCTAGAGCAAAGATCAATAACAGAAAATTTAATAAACAGATTAAAAAATACAGTAGACAATTAAGAAAATATCGACGTAATTCTAGATCTTGGAAAAGGGTATATCGTAAGCTTGCTAGGTCAAAAAGAAATCTTGCCGTATCAAAGAGAAAAGTAGCTCGTTTAAAGCAGTCACTTCATGATAAGAGTAATCTTAAATTAGCGAGTTCACAGCAACCAAATACGAAAATGGGCGCTCAAGTTGCCTCTATAAAAAAAGAAAAGCCAGAATCAAAAGCCAACCAAAATAATTCAAGCAATAAACTTCAAAATAAAGAAAATCAAAATGCAGAGCTTATAAAAGGAGTCGGTTCAGCAACTAAAGTCATTGCTAAAGAGGTGGGAGAGACTAAACAAGCAGCAATACCAGATATAAAGAAAATAGAGACAAGTGCCTCTTTGAATCCAGTTTCTGGTTTATCTCCATCTTCATTACCTTCAAGCCAAGCAAAAATAAACTGGTTAGATTACATCAGTGAGAACTTTATACTTATTGCTGGAATTATTAATGGCATTATTCTTATTTTTGTACTTATTAAGCTTTTTGAAAAGAAAGAAGAGCCTGATTTTGCACATGAATAATATTCAGTGATAATATCTCTAACCCTAATAAGTTAGGTTTGATGAGTTTAAAACAAGCTTGTAGATACCCATCCCCCCCCCTTTTATTGCATTTTTTATAATGCAGAGTGCCCACTTTAAGAAATCAAATCCTCCCCAACCTCCTTTTCCAAAGGAGGGAGATGGGAGGCTGTCCGAGAATAGAGGTCCGACTGGAGGTTTTGTTTATAGACAGGCGGGGCAGGACAAGCTACGGTAGTATAATGGTCAAGTTTGGTTTGCGAATAGGGCTATAAATCATCCAGCATATCCTGTAAATTATTGATATACGATTGTGCTGTTTCTTGCATTTTTTCTGGTGAGGCTTGGTGTTTGTCAGCCCATTCAATATGTTCGGCTGGAAGCTCTTCCAGAAATCGGCTAGGTTCGCAGCTTATTCTTTCACCAAAGCGGCTGCGGTTTTTTGCAAAGGTAATGGTAAGGTGTTTTTGAGCGCGGGTTATTCCGACATAAGCTAAACGGCGTTCTTCTTCCAGTCCATCATCTTCTAGGCTATTGGCATGGGGAAGAATTTCTTCTTCTGCTCCAATAATAAATACATAAGGAAATTCCAGACCTTTTGCTGTGTGCATGGTCATGAGACTGATGGCATTTTCTTCGGCTTCTTCTTGGTTTCGCTCCAATAAATCCATTAGGCACATGTGGGCAATAATCTCGGCAAGGGTTTCTTTGCCTTCTCCATCTTCATAAAGGCGACGCGTCCAGTCTATAATTTCTTGCACATTTGCCATGCGTATTTGTGCTTGTTTTTCTGAGCTTGAAATATTTAATAGCCAATCTTCATAAGCAATTTCAGTGACAATTCTTTCAACAAGTGCGTGAGGGGCTGTCTCATGGCTGGCTTGCATGAGTTCCTTTAGCCAGAAGACAAAGTGTTGTATCCGTGCTATGGCTTTTTGTGAAACACGTTGAGCAAAACCCATCTCTTGGCTTGCTGCAAATAGACTGATATGACGTTCATTAGCATAGTTGCCGAGCTTTTCTAAAGTGCTGGCACCAATTGATCTTTTAGGTGTGTTGATAACCCGCAAGAAAGCGGCATCATCCTCGGTATTACCTATTAATCGTAAGTAAGCCAATATATCTTTAACTTCAGCACGCTCAAAAAATGAGGTGCCGCCACTGATTTTATAGGCAATATTATTACTTCGTAAATACCGTTCAAATAATCGACTTTGGTGATTGCTGCGATATAAAATTGCCATTTGTCCATACTGCGCTTTATCACGAAAAGTGTATTTCATAATTTCGCCAATAATCGTTTCAACTTCATGCTCGGCAGTGTTGCAGGGCACTATGCGTATTTTTTCACCTTCACCTAATGCACTCCATAGTTTTTTCTCAAATAAATGTTTGTTATTAGAAATAAGCTGGTTTGCACTTTCGAGAATACGAGAAGTAGAGCGGTAGTTTTGCTCTAGTTTGACGAGTTTTAAATTAGGGTAGTCTTGTTGTAATTGTGCAATATTTTCTGGTTTTGCCCCACGCCAAGCATAAATGGATTGATCATCATCCCCCACGACGGTGAGTTCTTTACGTGCTCCTGCTAATAATTTGACTAATTCATATTGGCAAATATTTGTATCTTGGTACTCATCAACTAACAGATAACGAAATTTATTTTGCCACTTTTTAAGAATATCGGGGTGCTCTTTAAAAAGCTGTAGCGGTAATAATATTAAGTCATCAAAATCTATTGCATTATAGGCCTTTAACTGACGCTGATAAGCTCGATATAACTTGGCAACATGCATTTCATGAGTTGTTGTCGCAATTTCAAAAGATTTTTGAGGGCTAATAAAATCATTTTTCCAACGGGAAATAATCCAACGGGCATCATCATTATCTTCTTCAGCTTCTGTTTCTGCTAACTCGCTAAAGGTCAACTCTTTTAAAATAGTAGAGCTATCTTGAGAGTCAAAAATAGTAAAACCAGCTTTATAGCCCAGTGTCTTATATTCTTTGCGAATTATATTTAATCCAAGTCGATGAAAAGTAGAAACAGATAAGCCACGCGCTTCATCAGAACTTAGCAATTCTGTTACACGCTGTTTCATTTCACGAGAAGCCTTATTGGTAAAGGTAATCGCTGCAATATTTTTAGCATCAACATTTGCTTTGCGAATTAGCCAAGCAATTTTTTGAGTGATTACCCGTGTTTTGCCACTACCTGCGCCTGCTAAAACGAGTAAGGGAGAGCCAATATGCTCTACGGCAGCTTGTTGTTGTGGATTAAGACCAGATGACATTTAATTAAAGCAACCCAAAGAAGAAAAGACAGCGTATATTAAATTGTTACAGCTAAAAATCACCTGTTTTTTATTTAATTTTGAGTTCTTAGTCTTTTTATAATAAAACGGGCAGGGTGGGTATTTTTTAAAACCTGCTGTGTCTGCTCTGATGCTACTTTATTTTCAAGCAAATTGCAGAGAGCATTGGCACAAAAACCACTAGTGATTAATCCGCGTGAACCTAATCCCCCTAGTATAAAAAGTCCTGTTTGGTATTTGGGAAGTGGATACTGTTTCCATTTCTTACCTTGGTGTAAATCAGAATAATTGCTCTTATAAAAATCCTTGTCTGGCAATGCACCCGCATAAGGAAAGCGGTCAGGTGTCGTCATTCGCACGGCAGTATGAGCACTTGATATATCAGTCAGATTACGGGTAAATTCGGGCAGATACTGCTGAAGACGATTAAAATTTTTATGATCTGATGCTGTGTTTAGCAGTGGGTCTGAATTATTACGCTCAAAAGTAGCGCCAAAAACATGTTTTGTTATGCTTTTTGAATCGGTAGAAGGGCAAGAAAATGCAGGGGTTAAATATCCCTCATGCCCGATTACTGTTTTTAAATTTGTACTCAATTTTGATGCTGTAACTGTACTTGTTTGCCCTGCGACTGGCATTCCAGGTAGAAACTTTGTTTGTTTAAAACTCAGTAAATCTTTGCCATTAGCAATAATAGCCACTTCAGATTGGCAAAGAAGCTGATTTTCTTGATTGTAAACCAGCCAATTATTTTTAGATTTTAATAATTTAAGTGCTTTGGTGTGTGTAATGATTTTACAATGAGGATGATCAACTAAGGCTCTAACAAAACTAGCGGGTTGAATCCAACCACCATTAGGAAAATAGCATGATTTATAAGGATGTTTTGGGTTGAGATTAATTCCAGCGGCTTTAATGGTTTCATCTTCATTAAGTAACTGCATAAAATTTGCAGGAAGATTTCGTTTTTTAAGGGCTTCCCAGCGTTTCTCCTCCCGTGAATTATGAGTAAGTTGTAAGACTCCACAGTTATCCATCATGATCTTATGACCCAGTTGCTTGAGTTTATCAAGTTGGACTAAAGTATAGATAAAGCTTTGCGTATAGAAATCTTCACCAAGACTCTGTTTTGCTGTCAGCTTAGGAGAAATAACACCTGCTGGATTACCAGAAGCCTCAAGAGCAAGTTTATGATGACGTTCGATAAGTGTGACTTGCCAGCCAGCTTGACATAAATGCCATGCCATCTGCGCCCCTGCAATGCCACCACCAATAATAATGGCATGTTTTTTATCCCACTGGAAATTAGGATACTGAAACCAGATAGGCGTTTCTGTCATTGTGGATGTACTCAGTTTATGTATTTAGAGAGAACCTGATTAAGGAAAACCCGATTAAGTCAATTAGAATCTAGCGCAGAAAAACTGCTGATATTTTATTCTGAGTTTAACTCTATGTTACAAAAAAGTGTAAAAAAAGGGAGGGATGGGTATCTTTATTTTTAATCTGAATCTGAATCTGTGAGTCCACCACGGTACAGTACTATGGCACAGTACTATGGCACAGTGATGAATCAATATCTTATCCCCTATTATCCGTATTGGACCCACTGATTCAGGTTTAATATACCCATCCCCCCCTGTTTTTATACTTTTTTATGACAGCAATTGTTTGATTTGGTACATTGCACGCATGTCTAAACCTATAAAGAAAACTAGCCCCCAAAAACATACCCCGATGATGCAACAGTATTTGCGGATTAAATCAGAGAATCCTGGTTTGCTGCTGTTTTACCGTATGGGTGATTTTTATGAATTATTTTTTGATGATGCTAAACGCGCCGCTGAAACACTTAATATCACGCTGACTGCTCGTGGTAAAAGCAATGGTGAGCCTATTCCTATGGCGGGCATCCCTTATCATGCTGCGGAGCAGTATTTACCGCGTTTGTTAAAACAGGGTATATCCGTTGGGATTTGTGAGCAAATTGGTGATCCTGCAACATCTAAAGGGCCTGTTGAGCGTAAAGTGGTACGCATTCTTACACCTGGTACGGTCACGGATGATTATTTGCTGGAAGAACGTCGTGATAACCTGCTTTTAGCGATTGCTGAGCAAGAAGGGCAATATGGAATTGCCTGTATTGATCTTAGTAATGGACGTTTTAATATCCAGCAGCTTGCTGATCAGCAAACTCTGATTAATGAAATTGAGCGTCTGCACCCTGCTGAAATTCTGCTTGAAGAAGATGCAGATTTTGGTCTTGGCGATAATACGCCTATGACTCGGCAAGCACCTTGGCATTTTGATGAAGAAAATGCGCGTAACTTATTGCATAAACAATTTGGCACTCGTGATTTGAGTGGTTTCGGCTGTGAAGACATCCCTGTTGCGATTATTGCAGCGGGTGTTTTAATGCAATATGTTAATGAAACACAGCGCACCGCTCTGCCACATATCACCAGTTTACAAGTAGAAAGTAATGAAGATGGTATTATTTTAGATGCTGCCAGCCGACGTAATTTAGAGCTTGAACACAGCCTTGTGGGTGATCACAAAAATACCTTGATTTCAGTCTTAGATAAAACCGCTACCAGCATGGGCGGGCGTTTGCTTAGCCGCTGGTTAAATAAACCATTGCGAGATCAAACAGTATTAAAAAATCGCCATGAGGCAACCGCAAGCCTTATTCAGCAATATCATTATGAGCCGTTGCATGACTTATTGCGTCAAATTGGTGATATTGAACGTATTATTTCACGGGTAGCTTTAGGTTCAGCGCGTCCTCGTGATCTATCAACTTTATTACAATCTTTAAAAATTGTGCCTGATCTGTATTCTATTTTAGAAAAAATAGAAAACTCACATATCACTGATTTAAAGACAAAAATTAACTGGCATGAAGACCTTGTTCAACTATTGGATAAAGCCATTATTGAAAATCCGCCTGTTTTAATTCGTGATGGTGGTGTGATTGCTGAGGGCTATGATGCAGAGTTAGACGAGTTACGCAATCTGAGTAAAAATTCAGATCAATACCTACTTGATCTGGAAACACGTGAAAAAGAACGCACAGGCATAGCTAGCCTCAAGGTTGCCTATAATCGTGTGCATGGTTTTTATATTGAGATTC